>JBKEAH010000247.1:0-75982 GCA_047972065.1 Desertimonas sp. | reverse complement strand
GCGAGCTGGACCATGTCGGCGATGGTGTCACCGGCCTTGTCCTGGGCTTCGCGGGTGCTGGCCCCGAGGTGTGGCGTGACGACGATCGAGGGCAGCTCGAACAACGGCGACGACGTGGTCGGCTCGGTGTCGAAGACGTCAAGCGCGGCGCCGGCGATCACGCCGTCGCGCACGGCTTCGGCCAGCGCGTGTTCGTCGACGATGCCCCCGCGGGCCACGTTGATCACCCGCAGCGCTGGTTTGGCCTTGAGCAGCACGTCGCGCCCGATCAGACCCTTGGTCTCGGCCGTCTTGGGGAGGTGGATGGTGAGGAAGTCGGACTCGGCGACGACCTGGTCGAGCGGGAGCAGCTCGACGCCGAGCTGGCGGGCACGCTCGGCCGACACGAAGGGGTCGAAGGCGATCAGACGCATCCCGAAGGCCCGCGCCCGGTCGGCGACCAGTTTGCCGATACGGCCGAGGCCGGCGATGCCGAGCGTCTTGTCGGCCAGCTCGACGCCCTCCCACTTGCTGCGCTCCCAGCGGCCTTCGACCAGTGCGGCATGCGCCTGGGGCACGTTGCGGGCCTGGGCCAGCAGCAACGCCATCGTGTGCTCGGCCGCCGACACGATGTTCGACTGTGGCGCGTTGATGACCATCACCCCGCGGGCCGTCGCCGCCTCGGTGTCGACGTTGTCGAGCCCGATGCCGGCCCGCCCGACGGCCAACAGGTCGCTGCCCGCCGCCAACACCTCATCGGTCACCTGGGTCGACGAGCGGATGATCAGGGCGTGGGCGCCCTTGACGGCGTCGAGCAGGGCGGCCGCGGACAGACCCGTCTGGACGTCGACGTCGTGCCCGGCGGCACGGAGACGATCGAGGCCGCCGTCGGCGATCTCTTCGGTGACGAGGATGCGGGCCATAGGACACCGTTCCTACCTGCGGCGGTCGGCGTCGCCACCACCGTGAACGAAAAGACCATCGCACCGGCCCGAGACCGTGCTCACGGCGGTCGCCGCGACGGTGGGATCCGGCGGGGACAGGCGTTGGCCCTACGCTGCGGACAGCGACGGGTATTCGCCGCCGACCCGGCATGACGATGACCACGGCGCCCAACGGAAGAGGACTCGATGAGCGATGGGGAAGCCGGCGCCGGTCCTGGTGCTGGCAGCGACAGCGGTGGAACGAGCATCGACGGTCTCGAGATCCGCGTGCTCCACGAACCGACCGATCTGATCTCGTTGGTGACGCTGTTCAACCAGATCTGGGGATCGATCACCCCGCTGGTCGGTGTCGAGTTGCTGCGGGCGGTCAGCCACGCCGGGGGCTACACCGCGGCGGCGTACCACGGCGCCCAGATGGTCGGCGGATCGCTCGGCTTCCTGGCCCGCCACGAAGGTGCCCCCGCCCTGCACAGCCACATCACCGGACTGCTCCCCGGGGTCCGTCACACCGGGCTCGGCCGGGCGATGAAGCTGCACCAGCGCGACTGGGCCCGCCGCCACGGCCTGTCCTGGGTGACGTGGACCTTCGACCCGCTGGTCCGGCGCAACGCGTGGTTCAACGTGCACGTGCTGCGGAGCCGCATCCACGAGTACCTGCCCAACTTCTATGGCCCGATCGACGACTCGATCAACCTCCGCGACGAGAGCGACCGCCTGCTCGTCGCCTGGGCGACCCGTGGCACCGCTCCGGCGCCGGCCGAAGTGCCGACCGCCGCGATGATCGCGGTGCCCACGCCGGAGGACATCGTGGTGCTGCGTCGCGTCGACCCCGCCGCCGCCCGCCGCTGGCGGCATCGAGTTCGCGACGAGTTGGGTGGCGCACTCGCCGCCGGCGCCGCGGTGGTCGGCGTCACCCGCGACGGCGACTACCTGCTGCAGTCCTGACGAGCAGCTTGCTGGCTACCCTCCGAGCCATGCCCAACCCCTTCCTGTCCGCCGAATGGATGGCCGACGTCCACGCCATCCGCGAGCGCTTTCGCGGCCAAACACCCGAGATCACCCAGGTGCTGCGGATCAACCAGGTCGTCACCGGCGTCCCCTTCGGTGAGGGCACCGTCGAGGCCTACCTCGACACCTCCTCGGGCGACATGGTGATGGACTTCGGCTCGTTGACGGAGGCCGACGTGACCCTCACCACCGACTACGACACCGCACGGATCCTCTTCGTCGACCAGGATCCGGCGGCGGCGATGCAAGCGTTCATGGCCGGCAAGGTGGTCGTTCAGGGCGACATGATGAAGCTGATGGCTCTCCAGACCGCCGTCCCCGCCAACGACATCACCGTGACGATCTCCGAGGAGATCAAGGGCATCACGTCCTGACCGCGATGGCGACGCCTTCCCGCCGCCGGCTGGTGTCGTGCGCCGTCGCCGCGATGACGGCCAGCGCGTTGACCGCGTGCGGCGACGAGACCGCCGAGCTCCAGGGTTACGTCCAGGCACCCCTGCTCGATGTCGCCGACGTGTCCTTTCCCGGCGCCGATGGGGAGGTGCCGATGGTCGCTGAGGACGGCGAACTGCTGATCATCTACTTCGGGTTCTCGTCATGCCCCGATGTCTGTCCGACCACGCTCGCCGATGTCGGGCGGGCGATCGACGAGCTCGACGACGACGACGCCGCTCGCGTGTCGGTCGGGATGGTCACCGTCGACCCCGACCGCGACTCGTTGGAGGTGTTGACGACCTATCTCGGACACTACGTCGACGATCCCATCGCCTTGCGCGAGAGCGATCCCGGGGCGTTGCTGCGTGATGCCGAGCGGTTCGGGATCACCTATCGGGTCGAGCCGCACGAACCGACCGATGTGGACTATGCGGTCGAGCACACCTCGCAGGTGTTCGTCATCGACGACACCGGCGCGGTGCGGGTGCAGTGGCCCTTCGAGTTCGCCCGCAGCGCGATGGCATCGGATCTCGACCTGTTGCTCGACGAGATTCCGACCGCCGACGGCTGAGCGCGACCCCGTCAGGGCTTGAGCGCGGCCCCGAGCGCGTCGGCGAGGGTGTCGACGGTCCAGCGGTCGTCACCGTCGACGCTCTCGGCCATCTCCCACGTCCGCACCCGCTTGACGTTGCGGCCCTGCACGAAGAACGTCTCACCCGAGAACTCGCAGCGGTCCGACGCCAGGTAGCACACGAGGGGCGAGACGTTGGCCGGGTCCCAGTCATCGAAGGCGCCCTCCTTGGCCTCCATGATCTCGTCGAGGCCGGGGGTGGCGAGCGTCAACCGGGTTCGGGCCGCCGGGGCGATGCAGTTGCTCTTGACGTCATACCGACCAAGCTCCTTGGCGACGATCTGGCTGAAGGTCGCGATGCCTGACTTCGCCGCGCCGTAGTTGCTCTGTCCCGGGTTGGACAACAGACCCGAAGTGCTCGACGTGTGCACCATGTGACGGGGCTTGGAGCGACCGGCCTTGGCCTCTTCACGCCAGTAGGCGGCGGCCCAGCGGCTGGGGGCGAAATGGCCCTTGAGATGGACCCGCACCACGTCGTCCCACTCGGCCTCGCTCATGTTGACCAGCACGCGGTCGCGCAGGATGCCGGCGTTGTTGACCAGGATGTCGAGCTCTCCGAACGCATCGATGGCGGCGTTGACCAGGGCCCGCGCCCCCTCGAAGTCGGCGACGTCGTCACCGTTGGCGATCGCCTCGCCCCCGGCGGCGGTGATCTCGGCGACGACCGCCTCGGCGGGGCTGACGTCCTCACCCGACCCGTCGTTGGCCCCACCTCGGTCGTTGACCACGACCCGTGCCCCTTCGGCCGCAAACAACAACGCATGCTCGCGACCCAGCCCGCGGCCCGCGCCGGTGATGATCGCGACTCGTCCATCCAGTGCACCCATGAGCGGGGGACGGTAGCGACTGGCAGACGTCCGCGTCGAAGCGCTCGACCGAATTGCTCCGGCGGCTCACCGGCCTCGCGCCAGCTGGCCCGCCGCGCCAGGCGGGCGTGCGAGGCCCCAGACGGTCAGATCAGGGCCAGGTCGATCGCCGTGTAGCGCAGGTGCTGGTCGCCCGCCGCCACCACGTCACCGGCCACCGACGCCTGGACGACCGTGCCGGCGGTGTTGCCGAGCAACGCGCCCACCTGGAGGTCGGCGGCCGTCAGGGTCGTCCGGGCTTCGGCGAGGCTCTGACCGGTGACGTCGGGGATCACGACGAGGTCGGGACCCTTCGACGGCGTCACCGTCACGGTGGACTCGCGCTCCACGACCGCCTCGGCGGGTGGGTTGGCAGCGACGATCTCACCGGCGGGCGCGTCGTTGTCGAACACCGCTTCGGACACGTTGATCTCGATCCGCAGCTCGCTCAGCGCGGCCGTCGCCTCCTCGATCGTCATCCCCACCAGGTTGGGCAACGAGCGCGGCTCGGGGCCCTTCGAGACGATGATCTCGACGACGGTGTCGGGGAGCACCTCGCCCCCGGCGACCAGTGCGCTGTCGCTCGGAACCGACCAGGAGACCACGTCGCCGGCGGCCACGTCCTCGTCGAAGACGTCCTCGCCGACCTGGGTGACGAGACGGAGCTCGGCGAGCTCGGTCTCGGCCTGACCACGGGTGAGTCCCGCCAGCTCGGGGAGGATGCGGAACTCCGGGCCCTCGCTGACCACGATCTCGAACGGCTCGCCCTCGGCGAGATCCTGCCCGGCCGCGGGATTCGTCTGGATGACCTGCCCGACATCGGGCTCGGCGTCGCTGCGAGCCTGCGTGACCTGGACATCCCATTCGAAGTCGGCGATCAGGGCCTGGGCGGCATCGAGATCGAGACCGGCGAGGGCGGGCACCTCGTGGCGCGGGACTCGGAACAGGAGGTACGCCACGAAGGCCAGCGTGGCCAGGGCGGCGAGCACCAGGAAGCCGCCGACGGCGACCAACCACCGCGACCGTCCCGGCCGGTCGCCGTCACGGCCACCGTCGGGCGGCGAGCCGGCGACCGTGGCCTCATCGATCCCCACCTCACCGCGTACCGCCACCCGCGGCCGGTCGACGCCGCCGTCGGTCGGAGCCGGGGTACGGGCCAGCGCCGCCAGTTCGTCCTTGGTGACATCGGTGTCGCCGTCGTAGAGCCCGGGGCTCCCGGCGGCGGCGTCATCGCCCGGTGCCGACACATCGGCGACCGGCGCAGCGTGATCGGCATCGTCGGTCCCGGTCCCGGTGGCGGCGATGTCGGTCTCGGTGTCGCCGGTGTCGATCTCGGTCGTGCCGTCGACGTCGGTGGCGTCGGCGGCGATCTCGGTCGTGCCGTCGACGTCGGCAGCGTCGATGATGCCGGTCTCGGTGTCGGCGGTGGCGTCGGCGGCGATCTCGGTCGCGCCGTCGACGTCGGGGGCGACGGTGACGATCTCGGTCGTGCCGTCGACGTCGGTGGCGTCGGCGTCGATCTCGGTCGTGCCGTCGATGTCGGCGTCGATGTCGTCGTGGCCGGCGATGTCGTCGTCGCCGGCGACGTCGTGCTCGGTGTCGACCGCGTCGCCATCGCGGGTGTCGGCCGGGGCGGGGACGCTCGCGCTCGGCGCCGCGTCGGCATCGGGTTCGGCGAAGTCGGGGACCGCCACGTCCGGTGCGGCCGACGCCTCGACCTCGCTGACGGCCGCCGGCGCGTCCGTCGCCGCCGGTGTCGCGACCGCCGACGGACCCGCGGTCGGTGCCGCCACCGCCGGTACCAGCGGTGGCGGCACCAGGGCCAGGGCCGGCTCCGGGGCGGGTCGACGCAGTCCACCGGTCGGGTCGTTGGGGCGACGGAGGCTGCCACTGTCGTCGAACAACTCCGCCACCAGGATCGGGATCGGTGTTGGCCGGGGCAGCTTCTCCGCCGTACGCACAAGCCCGCGACCGAGCTCGGCCGCCGTCGAGCGCTCGGCGGCGGTCGGTCGACCGGCGCGCTCGAGCACCGCCGCCAACGGGCCGAGATCAGCCGAGACCGGCATCAGCCGGCCAACCCGCGCCGTCAACGTGGCCACCGTGGAGCGCTCGGCGAACGGCACGCGCTTGGTCACGGCCTCCACCAGCACCAGGGCCAGGGAGTACACGTCCGAGCGGCCGTCAAGCCGCTCCCCCGCCGCCTGCTCGGGTGAGGCATAGCGGGCGACGTGGGTGGCGACGTCGGCGGGGTTGTCCCAGTCCCGGCGACCCAGCAGGCGGGCCAGTCCGAAGTCGACGATGCGCAGCCGACGATCATCGCCAAAGACCAGCTTCGCCGGGGTGAGCTCGGTGTGGATGAGGCCCTTGCGGTGGGCGAAGTCGAGCCCCCGGCACGCCTCCAGTCCCACCAGCAAGGCCTGCGAGGGGTCGAGGTACCGGCCGCGGTCGAACAGGTCGCGCAGGCTGCCTCCGCCGAGGAACTCGGTCACCGCGAACACCGTCGTGCGCTTGCCCACGACGTCCTGTCCCCAGTCGTGGACCGCCGCGATGTTCGGATGGGCGAGCTTGGCGACCACCGTCATCGTCTGGTCGAACTGCTCGCGGAACTCGGGGAGCTCGGCCCATTCCGGTCGCACCAACTTGAGCGTCACCGGACGGTGCAGTTCGGTGTCCTCGGCGTCGGCAACGATCGTCGACGAGCCGGTGGCGACCAGGCGCGTCACCCGGTATCGGTCTCCGAGCAGACGCCCGACGAGCCCGCGGCGGGCTGGCGTACGCTCGTGATGCTGATCGGTCATGCGGTGTGGTGGTGGCCTGGCGGGATGAGATCCGGTGATGGGTTCGCTCGTCAGCGCACACCGACGCTACCGCCCGCGTCGGGTCGCCGGAGCGCAGCCGTGCCCGCGACCCCTCGACCGCCACCGTCATGGGGCGATCCACGCCGCGACCCGGCATCATGGGGCTGATGCGAGCCCTGTCGACCGGCCGACGTCCTCGCCGCCCCGTCGATCGCGGCCTGTTGGCGGCGAGCCTCGGCATCGCGGTCGGCGTGGTGGCGATCGTGTACGCCTTCGTCACCGCCAACTCCGGGGTCGACGAGGACCTGCCCGACGGCGTCGAGTCGGTGTCGCCGCTGCCGGCCGCACCCCAGGTGCTCGCCCAGACCCAGGTGATCGCCGATCTCGCCGAGAGCTACCTGGGCGAGTTCACGATCGACGGGGTGGCCCTCGACACGATCCGGCTCGATGAGGTCGGCACATTGGACGTCGAGCCGGGTACCCAGGTCGACATCCCGCCCGGCGCCATCTACGAGCCGGGCAACGCGACCTTGACGTTCACCCCCTCCGAGCACGCCCCGATCGACCGCTTCGAGTCGGGCCGCCACCAGGTGACCCTCCTGTTCTGGCCGATCGAGGAGGGCCGCGGCGCCGCCCGCACCTACGTCTGGTACTTCACCTCCGTCTGACGAGGTCAGCGCTCGCCGGTGGCGAGCAGGTGTTCGAAGGCCGCCTCGTCGAGGATCGGCACGCCGAGTTGCTCGGCCTTGGTGACCTTGCTGGCACCCGGGCTGTCCCCCGCCACCAGGGCGTAGGTCTTGGCGCTCACGCTGCCCGGGCTCTTGCCGCCGCGGGCGACGATCGCCGCCGCTGCCTCGTCACGGGAGAACCCCGCCAGCGTGCCGGTCACGACCACGGTCTTGCCGGCCAGCACCGGCGGCCCCTCCTCGATCGGTTCGGGGGCCACGCCGAAGTCGACGCCGGCGGCGCGCAGCTTCTCGACGAAGTCGCGGTTGGGTGGTTGGGCGAACCAGGTCGTGATCGAGTCGGCGATCTTCGGTCCCACCCCGTCGACGGCGGCCAGCTCCTCGGCCGAGGCGTCGATCACGGCGTCGAGGCTGCCCAAGCGGGCCGACAACGCCTGGGCGGCAGCCGGACCGAGATGTTTGATCCCGAGTGCGGTGAGCAGGCGCGGCAGCGGGCGGGTGCGGGCCTCGGCGATCGCCGCGACCAGCTTGTCGGCGCTGATCGTCGCGAAGCCCTCCAGCGTCAGGAGTTGCTCGACCGTGAGCCCGAAGACGTCGGCCGGGTCGCGGACCAACTCCGCCGCGGTGAGCTGCATCACGGTCCGCTCACCGAGCCCCTCGATGTCGAGCGCCCCGCGCGAGGCGAAGTAGATCAACCGCTGGTCACGCTGGAACGGGCATGCCGGCTCGACGCAGCGGGTGTCGGCTTCGCCCTCCAGCCTCACCAGCAGGCTTCGCAGCGGACACGGGCACGACGAGGGGAACGCCCACGGTGCGGTCCCCGCTGGTCGCATCGCGACGACCGGACCGACCACCTCGGGGATCACGTCACCGGCCTTGCGAACGATGACGGTGTCGCCGGGTCGCACGTCCTTGGCGCGCACCTGATCCTCGTTGTGCAAGGTCGCCATGCCGACGGTGCTCCCACCGACGAAGACGGGCTCGAGCACGGCAAACGGCGTCACCCGCCCGGTGCGACCGACCGAGATCTGGATGTCGCGCAGCACGGTGGTGCGCTCCTCGGGTGGGAACTTGTAGGCGATCGCCCAGCGCGGCGCCCGCGACGTGAAGCCCAGCCGTCGACGCTGGTCGCCATCGTCGACCTTGACGACCACGCCATCGATGTCGTAGCCGAGATCGTGGCGGTGGGCCTCCCAGTGGCGGCAATGCTCGGCCACCGCGTCGAGGTCGTCGAACACCGCCACCTCCGGGTTGACGGGGAATCCGATCTCGCGCAGGTACTCGAGCGACGCCGTGTGCGAGCCCGGCACGGGCCCGCCGACGAGCTCACCGATCTGATAGCTCCAGAACGCCAGGTCGCGTGATGCGGTCACCGTGGCGTCCTTCTGCCGCAGGCTCCCGGCCGCCGCGTTGCGCGGGTTGACGAACCGTCGGGCGCCGACCGCCTCCTGGTGCTCGTTCATCCGCTCGAAGCTGAGAATCGGCAGGTAGACCTCACCACGCACCTCCAGCACCGCGGGCGGGTCGGCGACCGCCAACCGATCGGGCACCGCGGCGATGGTGCGCACGTTGGCCGTCACGTCCTCGCCGACCCGACCGTCGCCTCGGGTGGCGGCCCGCTGGTAGCGGCCGTGTTCGTAGCGGATGCTCATCGCCAGGCCGTCGATCTTGAGCTCGCACACATAGCGGATCGTCTCGTCCGGGAGGCCCTTGGCGATGCGCTGACCCCACGCCGCCAGCTCCTCACCGCTCATCGCGTTGTCGAGGCTCATCATCGGCACGCTGTGCTCGACCGGAGCGAACGATGCGCTCGGCGCGCCACCCACGTCATGGCTCGGTGTTCCCACCACCACGAGATCCGGGTGCGCGGCCTCCAGATCGCGCAGCTCCCGCGCCAACAGGTCGTAGTCCCCGTCGGTGATCTCGGGGTCGTCGAGCTCGTGATATCGACGGTTGTGGTGGGCGACGAGCTGACGAAGCGCCTCGAGGCGTTCGGCGACGTCGTGCAACTCGTCGGATCCGGTCATGACCAGATCATGGCGCTCGGTTGTGGGTTCACCCATCGAGGGCGAACCCACCGGCCAGCGCTTCCTCGGAGATCCGACGTCCGAGGCTGGTGGTCAGCGTGGCGACGTGCTCGGCGACCCCCGGGGTGTGCAAGCCCATCCCACAATGGGTGGTGATCAGGCTGCGACGTCGCAGCAGCAGCGGGTCGCATCCACGCTCGACCATCGAGCCCCACAGCTCGCTCAGCACGCGCCACGGACGTTCGTCCGACACCGGGATGGGCCCGTCGGTGGCCACCGCACCCCACGCCACCCGTCCGCCTTGCTCGAGAAAGGTGGTGAGGTAGCCGGTGACCGCCGTCAGCGCCCCGGTGGCGGGCACCGACAGGATGTCGGGACCGGCCGCCAGCAACGACGCCACGTCGACCGACTCGTCGCAACAGTGCACGCCGACCGCGGCGACCGGTTCGACGGCGGCCATCGCCCCCGAGAGCAGGTCGATCGCCGGATCGGGAGCGATCGGGAAGCCGGGGGTCATCACGTCGCCGAACCACGGCTCGTCGAGCACGACGATCTGCGGCGATCCGGGCAACGCGGCGGCCACGGCATCGGCCAGCGACGCCAGATGGGTGCGGACGGCGCGAACGGCCACCGCGAAGGCGGTGCCGACCGCCACCCCGGCCCGGGTGAGGGCGACCCCCAGTGTCACGGGTCCGACGAACTGCCACTTGACCGGCCCCTGGTGCCCGCGCCGCGCTGCGTGTTCGAGGAACGTTCGCATCCCGGTGAACCCGTCGTGGCCGAGGTCGGTGACCACCGGTGCACACGGATCGAGACGGCGGACGTCGAGAGCGATCGACCCGTACTGACCCAACGTGACCCCGTCGATGCCCAGCAACGCCTGGGCGATCATGCCCTCGGCCGGTGACCGGCGGGGAAGGGTCGGAGCGACCGGGACGTCGAAGTGGGCGAGCGAGTAGTCGACCGCGTCCCGCACCCGCCGGTGCGGCAGGCTGCCGACGCCGGTCGTCGCCCCGGCCCGCAGCGTGTCGTCGAGCCGCGCCCGGGATCCGCTGCTGCCTCGCCGATCCGAAGGCGCACCCAACCCACGCGGCATCCGATTCACGGCGGACCAGGCACGCTCGTCGTTCCACCCATAACCCTTCGTTCTATCGCTCCAGCCGGCTGCCGGCCCACTCCGCACGCCCGACGACGGCCGGTCGAGCGAACCGCCGGGTCGGGCGAGGTTGCCGAGGACCACTGCGGATCGGCAGGCTGCCGCGGTGGCCGCGAAGGTAGGAGCGCAACCGAGCAGCGGACGGGTCGCCACGATCGCCGTGTGGGGCGCACGCGTCGCATGGCTGGCGGTCGCGTTGGTCGGCGGCCGGGCCGTCGGCGACGCGGTCGCCGACCATGCCCACTCGGCGGCCCTGGTGATCACCATCGCCGCCTGGGTCGGTTGGGCGATCGGCGCGCTGGCGCTGACGATCCCGGCGACGCACAGCCTGACGGCGGCTCGGGTCGTGGTCCCCGGTGCGCTCGCCGTCGCCGTCGCGACCGCGGTCGGCGGCGCCGACCTCGTCGCCGTGGTGCAGCTCGCCGCGCCGGCTGCGCTCGCCACCGTGCTGGTCGACTCGGCCGAGTTCGGCCGTACGTGGGTGCAGGCGTCCGCCTACGGCGATGAGCAGCGGTTCCCGCTGCGCCCGCCCCTCGGCTACCTGCTGGCCGCCACGGCGGCGTGGATCATCTGGATCGTCGCCGTCGTCGTCGCCGTGGTCGCGTGCGCCGACCGCCGCTGGCCGATCGCCATCCCGACTCTGGCGATCGCGCTTGCCGGTCTCGTGGTGCTCCCCCGGCGCTGGCACCAGCTGAGCCGCCGGTGGCTGGTCAGCGTGCCGGCCGGGTTCGTGGTCCACGACCCCGTGGTGCTCGGCGAGACGTTGATGCTGTCGCGCCGCCAGATCGCCGGGCTGGGCGCGGTGACGGCCGACGCCCGTGACGCGCAGGCGGCCGCCGACCTGTCGGGGCCGACGCCCGGCGTCGGCGTGGCGGTCTCGTTGACCGAGTCGGTGACGGCGCTGTTCAGCCCCCGTCCTGGTCTCCCCGAGGGGCGGGCGATCCACTTGCGGGCGTTCGTGATCGCGCCCAGCCGACCCGGCGCCGTGCTGGTCGCCGCCGCCCGGCGACGCTTCCCGGTACGGGGCTGAACCGGCGACACCCGACCCGTCGTGGACGCCCTCAGCGGGCGATCCCACCACCGAGCACGTGGTCGTCGGCGAGGTCGTAGAACACCACGCTCTGCCCGGGGGCGATACGGCGCTGCGGGCGCGCCCAGGTGACCCGGACGGCACCGTCGGACATCGGCTCCACCGACCCCGGTCGGGGCGTCCCGTGCGCGGCACCCTGCACCAGTACCGCACCGGCGGCCGGTTCGTCGACCCAGGTGACCGACTCGAGGGCGACGTGGTCGACGGCGAGCTCGGCGTCGGCGCCGACGGTCACGGTGCCGGTGGCGCGGTCGACGTCCACCACATACCGCTTGGGTCCGCCCCCGGGCAGACCGAGCCCCTTGCGCTGCCCGATCGTGACCAACTCGATGGCGGCGACGGTACCCACCGGGGATCCGGCCGTGTCGATGACCCGCCCGGGGTGCAACTCGGTCCGGCCCGCGAGGAACCCGGCCCGTCCGGCATCCGAGGTGATGAAGCACACGTCCTGGCTGTCGGGCTTGGCCGCCGTTCGCAACCCCCGCCGGGCAGCATCGGCGCGCAGCGTCGCCTTCGCCGCGATGTGTCCAACCGGGAACAAGGTGCGCGCCAGCACCGCCTGGTCGAGCATGTGCAGCACGTAGCTCTGGTCCTTGGCCCGATCGGCTCCCCGCCGGAGCCGGAAGCGACCCGCGGCGTCGAGCTCGACGCGGGCGTGGTGCCCGGTGGCGACCGCATCGAATCCGAGATCGATCGCCCGGTTGGTCAGCCGGTCGAACTTGAGATGGCGGTTGCACGCGATGCACGGGTTCGGGGTCACCCCGATCTCGTGGGCGGCGACGTAGGGATCGACGACGGCGGCGTGGAAGTCGTCGGCGAAGTTGAACACGAGGTGATCGATGTCGAGCTGTTGGGCGACGCGTCGGGCGTCGTCGACGTCGGCGACGCTGCAGCAGCCACTGTCGCTGTCACCGCCCCAGAGCCGCATCGTCACGCCGACCACGTCGTGCCCCTCGTCGCGCAGCATCGCGGCCGCCACCGAGGAGTCCACCCCACCGCTCATCGCCACCAGCACCTTCATCGCACCGTCACCACGCTCATGAAACCGCGGCCGTCGACCGGCGCCTCGTCCGCAGCGTCGTGACGGCGTCGACCACCGCCGCGGCCGCCGCATCGACCTCGACCGCCGTGGTCGTACGACCAAGCGAGAGCCGCAGCGACCCGGCCGCCCACGAGCGCTCGACGCCCATCGCGGCCAGCACGTGCGAGGGGTCCATCGCACCGCTGGCGCAGGCCGAGGCCGCCGAGGCGCACACGCCGGCCTGGTCCAACAGGTAGAGCAACGACTCGTTCTCGACCCCGCGGAACATCAGGTGGGCGGACCCGGCGATCTTGTCGGCGGACGGCACGGTCTCGCGGCTGTCGGGCACGGCCCCGACGACCGTGGCGACGAGCCGGTCCCGCAACGCCGACAGCCGCGTGACCTCGCCGTCACGCTCGGCGTCGGTGGCGACCAGGGCGGCGGCCAGCGCCACGATGCCGGCGACGTTCTGGGTGCCGCTGCGACGCTCTCGTTCCTGCCCGCCGCCCATCACGAGCGGCTCGAACCGGGTGCCATCCCGCACGGCGAGGACGCCGACGCCCTTGGGTCCGCCGAACTTGTGGCCACTCAAGGCCATCAGGTCGACGTGCGGCCATACCTCGCGCAGATCGACCGAGCAGGGTGCCTGGACCGCATCGGTGTGCACCACGGCGCCGGGAGCGGCGCGGCGGACGACCGACGACACCGCGGCGAGGTCGTGAATCGTGCCGACCTCGTTGTTGACCGTCATCACGCTGACGACGCTCACGTCGTCGCCCAACGCCGCCTCGAGGGCGTCGAGGCGGACGCGGCCGACGTCGTCGACGGGCACCACGGTGCCACCGGTGTGCTCGACGACGTGCAGCACCCCGTGGTGCTCGGCTGCCGGGCACACCGCACGCCCGCCGCGGGCGCGTACGGTGCCGGCAATCGCGGTGTTGTCGCTCTCGGTGCCGCCACCGGTGAACACGACCTCGCCCGGGTGGCAACCGATCACCTCGGCGACCTGGTCACGCGCCTCGTCGAGGGCGCGTCGGGCGTCACGGGCGAAACGATGCGAACCGCTCGGGTTGGCGTAGCGCTCGGCGAGGAACGGGAGCATCGCGGCGACCGCCTCCGGCCGCATCGGCGTCGTCGCCGCATGGTCGAGGTAGACCAGCGCGGGTGGCGGCGGCCCGGCGGCGTTCGACATCTCCTCGACGTTACCGAGCGCGCTGCTGCGAGGATGCCGTGTCGTGGAGCCTTCAGCCGTCACGGGATCCGCGAGCCGCGGCCCAGCCGCCCAGGAACCAGCCGCCCCGGGGTCCGCGATGGAGGGCTACCGCGCCGCGACCTACGGCGATCGGTTCGCCGAGGTGTACGACGACTGGTACCCCGGCGTCAGCGACATCGACGCCACCGTCAGGTTGGTCGCCCGGCTCGCCCGACGCTCCCGGGCCCGCGAGGCACGGGTGCTCGAACTCGGCGCCGGGACCGGCCGGCTGGCCATCCCGTTGGCGCAGCAGGGCCTGCGCGTGGTCGCCCTCGACGCCAGCGCGGCGATGCTCGACCGGCTGCGAGCCAATGACCACGATGCGTCGGTGACCGTCATCGAGGGTGACGTGGTGGACGACATCCCGAACGGGCCGTTCGACGCGGTGCTGATCGCCTACAACACCTTCTTCGGCGCGTTGCTGGACGCCGACCGCCAGGCCGCCTGCTTCGCCGCCGTCGCGTCGCGCCTGGCCGCCAAGGGCACCTTTGTCGTCGAAGCCTTCGTCCCCGACCAACCGCCACGGTCGGGAAGCCGGGTCGAGGTCAGATCGATGACCGTCGACGAGGTCGTGCTGAGCGTCAGCACCCACCACCCCGCCGACCAACGTGCCGAGGGCCACTTCGTCCACCTGCGCGAAGGCCAGCCGGTCCGGCTCCGACCGTGGGCGGTCCGCTACGCCCCGCCCGAGGAGCTGGATCGGATGGCGGCCCGAGCGCGGCTCACCCTGGTCGATCGGTGGGAGGACGTCAACGGCACCCCGTTCACCACCAGCAGTCAGCGCCACGTGAGCTGCTACCGGCGAGCCTCTTGAGCGACACAAGAGCGCCACCGCGACCGCTTCGTCGTCCTATCCTGGGTCCGAGATGAGCCAGATGCGACTGAACCCACTGACGGGACGGTGGGTCACGATCGTGGCCGAGCGAGCGGAGCGGCCAAGCGACTTCGCCCCCCGGTCGCGCGACGTGGAGGCTGACCCGGCGCGCCCGTGCCCGTTCTGTCCCGGGCACGAGGAGGCCACGCCACCGGCGTTGGAGACCATCGACGACGGCGGCCGGTGGCGGATGCGGGTCGTCCCCAACCGCTATCCCGCCTTCGATGGCGACGCCGGGTTCGTGGTCCACCACCAGGGGCCGGTCCACGTGACCGCCGACGCCAACGGCGTCCACGAGGTCTTCGTCTACACCTCCGACCACGACGGCGGGCTGGACCGGCTCGACGATGCCGCGGCCGCCGAGATGATGAGCGTGCTGCAGCGACGGTTGCTCGATCACGACGTCGCTCCCGGCATCCGCTACACGCAGGTCATCGTCAACCACGGTCGCGAGGCGGGCGCTTCGCTCGCGCACCCCCACGCCCAGATCCTCGGGTTGCCCTTCGTCCCGGGCGAGATCCTCGACGAGGAGCGGGCCTTCGCCCGATTCGCCGGCGGGTGTGTCATCTGCACCACGATCGAGGCCGAGCTGGCCGACGGCGCCCGCGTCGTGTTCGCCGACGACGATGTGGTCTGCATCGCGCCGTTCTGGAGCGCGGCGCCCTACGAGCTGCTGCTGATGCCACGCCGTCACGAGATGCATCTCCAGCACGCCGACGAGCAGAGTCTGGCGGCGGTCGGGCGGGGCGTACGCGACGCCGTGGGCCATCTGGAGGCAGCGATCGGCGACGTCGCCTACAACCTGGTCTTCCACACCGCTCCCCACGAGCACGCGTCGGGCTACCACTGGCACGTGCACCTCTGGCCCAACCTGGTCACCCAGGCCGGGTTCGAGCGCGGTACCGGCGTCATGATCAACGTCATGCCGCCGGAGACCGCCGCCGAGACGCTGCGCGCCGTGCGCACGCCGGCGTGAGCGCCCCGCCGGGGCCGTGAGCGTCACCGTCAGCGCCGACTATCCGGTGCCGCCCGCCCGTCTGTGGGACGTCCTCGAGCCGATCGAGCGTCACGTCGAGTGGATGGCCGATGCCGAGTCGATCGAGTTCGTGTCGGCCCAACGACGGGGGGTCGGCACCCGCTTCGTGTGCATCACCAAGGTCGGGCCGATCCGGGTGCGTGATCTGATGTCGATCACCGCGTGGGAACCCGACCGGCGAATGGGTGTGCGTCACGACGGCGTCGTGACCGGCGCCGGTGTGTTCACGCTGGAGCCGATCGAGGACGGTCGGGCCACCCGGTTCACGTGGACCGAGCAGCTCTCACCACGCTGGTGGCTCGGCGGGGCGATCGGCGAGCGGCTCGTCGTGCGGCACGTGCTGGGGTGGATCTGGCGTCGCAACCTCACCCGCCTGCGGCGACTCGTCGCACCAGCGCCGTGACCAGCGCCCCGAGAGCGATCACCACGACCAGCGGGGCGCGCCGCCAGGCCGCCACCGCGGCGACACCGACGCCCGCGGCCCGGGCATCCACCACCAGCTCGGTCCCGGTGGAGAACGTGTCCTTGACGACCAGCGCCATCAACAGTGCGGCGGGGACGAGGGTGAGGCAGCGATCCATCCGGGCGGGCATGTGCCGGCCACCGAGCACCACCAGTCCGAGCGCCTTGAACCCGTAGGCCCCGGCCCCGAGCACCACGATCAGGGTCCAGCTCACGATGTCCCGCCCATCGTGTGGCCCCCGCGTCCACCGCCCGCCACACCGTCCCAGCCGGGCGATCGGCCCGGCAGACCCAGGATGATCGCCGCCGATGCGGCGAGGATGGGCACGCCGATCGGCGTGATCGGCACCAGCACCAGACAGATCGCCGCGCCGAGCAGCCCCGCCAGAAGCCCCCGCCGGGTCCGCAGGTGGGGAGCCACCATCGCCACGAACCCGGCCGGGAAGGCGGCGTCAAGACCCCAGGCCTGGGGGTCGACGGCGGTCCCCAACACGGCGCCGAGCAGCGTCCCGACGTTCCAGCACACGAAGACCGCCACCCCGGTCGTCCAGAAGGCGCGGCGCCGCCCGGCGAGCGTCGGTTGGGCCATCGCCATCGCCGTCGACTCGTCGATGACCAGCTGGGCGGCGGCCAGCCGCGTCCCGAAGCTGCCGACCAGCACCCGCGACATCGACAGCCCGTAGACCGCGTTGCGGGCGGCCAACACGAGCGCACCGCCCAGCGCGGCGCCGGTGGTGCCCCCGGCGGCGATCACCGAGACCGCGCTGAACTGGGAGGCGCCGGTGAACACCAGGACCGACATCGCGCACGCCTGGACCACGGTGCCGCCCGCCGAGATCACCCCGACGCCGAAGGCGATGCCGAAGACCCCGACCGCGACCCCCAGGGTGACCGACGCCAGCAGCACCGAACGCTCGGCGGTCCGGACACCGTCATCGTCGGCCATGGTCGTCCCCGCTCACCCACATGCGACGCGGACGGTACCGGTCACCGTCACGCGACCGTACGGGTTGGCACCGCGGACACGATGGGTGGCACCGCCGCCGCCGCACGCCGCGTTCCATACCGTCGCTCGGCGTGGAGGTGGTCGTGCGGTCACGCTCGTCAGAGGCCGAGGTGCGACTCGAGACGGCCGACCCGGAGGCGACCCTCGCCGACGCCCTGGCCCTCCCGCTCGGTCGGGCCGCGCCGGCGTTCGTCGTGGTCGATGGACGTCGCACCGCCACCGCGTCGCCGCTGCACCACGCCGGCTTGCGTCGCGGGACGGTCATCGAGGTCCCCGCCGGCACCAGCCACCACGGCGTGGGCGACGCCCGACCGTGCCCCGAGCCCACGGCTCCCGTCGCCGAGCTGGTCACCATCGCCGGCGTCGGGGCCGGGCGCCGCCGGCCGCTCGCGCCCGGCCGCTACCACCTGGGGCCGGGGGCCGGGGTGCACGACTGGGACATCGGGACCGTCCACGACCGGCGTCGCCAGATCGTGGTCCCGCATCGAGGATCGGTGCACGAGCGCATCGAGCTCGACGACCGCGTGATCGAGCTCCGCCCGCTGCCACCGGTCGCCGCCGACATCGTGTCCGGGTCCCCCCGCCCACGCCGCCACACCGCCGTGGCGGCCGACGGGACCACCACCTTCAACCGTCCGCCGCGTCGCCAGCCGGCGGACGCCGCCGAACCGATCACGGTCCCCGACGCTCATCGTCGACGCGACGAGCGGCGGTCGTTCCCCCTGCTGGCGATGCTCGCACCACTCCCGATCGCGGTCGGTCTGGCCTACGCCCTCGGGAGTTGGCGGTTCGCGCTGTTCGGGCTGATGGCACCGATCATGGCCGTGGCCAACATGGTCGAGGAGCGCCGATCCCGACGCCGCGAGGTTCGCCGCGCCACGCGCGCCGATCGAGCCGCCGGCGCCACCCTCGCCGCCGAGATCGCCGAGCGACACGCCGAGGCCACCGAGGATGCCCGGCGCATCCATCCCGACCTCTCCGAGCTCGTGTCGTGGGTCGAGCGGACCTCGCCCCGACTGTGGGAGCGACGAGCCGGCCACGCCGACGCCTTCCACATCGCCATCGGGTGGGGTGACACGCCCTGGGCGGTGCCGTTGCATCGGTCACGAAGCTCGATCGACGTCGCCGAGGCCGTGGCCACTCACGATCGACTCCGCGGCGTACCGGTGACCGTCGACCTCCGCAACGAGGGTGGGATCGCGCTCGTCGGGGACCGCACGACGGCGCGAGCGGCCGCCCGTGCCCTGCTGCTGACCGCCGCCGCCCTCCACGGTCCGGCCGATCTCACGATCGTGGTGGGCTCCACCGCCGGTCGCGAGTGGGAGTGGGTGAAGTGGCTCCCCCATGGCCCGGATGGCCGCGTCCGTGTGCTCGGCGACCCCGATGCCGACGGCTTCGACGACGCCGTCGTCGACCCACGGGGCACCGACCACCCGCCGCGCCGACCCGCCACGCCGACCGGACCGCTCACGTTGGTCGTGGCTGACGGCGACGAGTGGTGGCAGGGGCGGGCCCCGGCGCTGCGGGCATGGCTGGGCCGCGACGACGTGCGGGTGCTGGCGCTGACCGAGTGCGAGCACCTGGTCCCGGCGGCGTGCACGTCCGTGCTGACGTGGCGGATCGGTGGTCGGGCCGCGCTCCACCATGTTCCGTCCGCCACCACCATCGACCGCGTCGCCCTCAACCAGACCGACCCCGACCTCACCCTCGACACCGCCCGCTTGCTCGCCCACCTCGACGACCCCGAACGCGTCGACCGGCGCGGCGCGACGTCGATCGCGCCCGCGGTCGGACTGTTCGACCTGCTCGGGATCACGACGCCCAGCCCGGATGTGCTGCGTCGACGCTGGCGCAACCCCCGGCGCCGAGCCCGAGCGCCGCTCGGCGTCGACCGACACGGGGCCATCGAGGTGGACCTCGTCGCCGATGGCCCCCACGCCCTGGTGACGGGCACGACCGGATCGGGCAAGAGCGAGCTGCTGCGGAGCCTCGTCGCCGGGCTCGCGGCCACGCTGCCCCCCGATGAGCTCAACATCGTGCTCGTCGACTTCAAGGGCGGCGCGGCGTTCGACGCCTGCGCCCTCCTCCCACACACCGTCGGGATGGTCTCCGATCTCGACGAATACCTCGCCGCACGGATGTTGCGCAGTCTGCGGGCCGAGGTGACCTACCGCGAGCGGGTACTGCGCGACGCCGCCGCCTCATCGCTCGATGAGCTCTGCGCGATCGCCGGGGCCACGGCACTGCCCCGACTGTTGCTGGTGATCGACGAGTTCGCGTCGCTGGTGGCCCAGCTGCCCGCGTTCGTACCGGGTCTCGTCGACATCGCCCAACGCGGTCGCAGCCTCGGCGTGCATCTGGTGCTGGCAACCCAGCGGCCGGCGGGAGTGGTGGACAACAAGATCCGGGCCAACACCAATCTGCGGATCGCGCTGCGGGTCACCGATGACGCCGACTCGATGGACGTGGTGGGCACGCGCGACGCGGTGGCGATCCCCCGGCACGCACCCGGGCGCGCCGTGGTCCGCTTCGGTGTCGGCGAGCTGATCGAACTGCAGACGGCGCTGGTGACCGCCGTCGCCGACCCGACCTCGGCGACGCCCAAGGTACGGGTTCGCCCCGATGTGGTGGCTCGCCCGCTGTCGTCGATGGAGCGACGGTTGACCGCCACCGAATCCGCCGCCACTGCGGCATCCGACATCGCGCCGGGCGGACGGCGCGATCTCGATCTGTTGGTCGAGGCGATCGGGGTGGCCGCTGGTGCGGTGGAGCTCCGTCGACCTTGTCTCGATCCGCTCCCGGCGGTCGTCCACGCCGAGGACCTCCCGCCGGGACCGCTCGCCGATCGAGGCGCCATCGCGCTGGCGTTGATCGACATCCCCGACGAGCAGCGCCGAGCCGTGCGGACCTGGCGTCCGGGCAACGGGCCGTTCGCGCTCTTCGGGATCGCCGGGTCGGGCACCACCACCGCCCTGCTGTCGATGGCGTTGGGCCTGGCGGCGACCCGTTCGCCGGCCGAGACGCAGCTGTACGTCATCGACGCCGACGCCGGCCGCCTCGGTGCGTTGGCGCCACTCCCCCATGTCGGCGCCGTCGTGGCGCTCGACGACACCGACCGGCTTGAACGGCTGGTGCGGCTGCTCGGCGACGAGATCGACCGCCGTCGGCAGCCCTCGCCGGCTGGGGGTCGACCGGCGATCGTCGTGATGATCGACAACGTCGCCTCGCTTCGCCACCACCTCGACCAGGACCGTGACCTCGCCCATCTGTGGCCGGCGATCGAGCGCGTCGTCCGCGACGGCGCCGGCGTCGGCATCAGCGGTGTGCTGACGGCATCCCACGAGCGCGCCATCCCGCCGGCGATGGCCGCGCAGATCGGCGAGCGGTTGGTGCTGCGTCTGGCCGACCGCGCCGCGTACGCCTCGTTTGGCCTGCGGCCCACCGAGGTGCCCGACCTGGGCCCGGGAGGCGCCATCGACCCGGCGACGGGCCATCACCAGCAGTTGCTCGCCGCCCCCGACGACCTCGATGCCGCGGTCGACGCCATCGCCGACCGTTGGCAATCGGTCACCGACGGGCCCCGCCGGGTCGACCCGCTTCCCCCGCGGGTGCATCCCGCGACCCTGCGCCGACACGCTCGGCGTCACGACGACACCTGGCTGTTGCCCGTCGGGCTCGATCGGCGCGATGGGCGGCCGCTGGTGTTGTCGCTGCGGATCGGCGGGTCGATCGCCGTCTACGGCCCGCCCGGCAGCGGTCGCAGCACCGTCGTGCGCACGCTGGCGACGATGGCGGCCAGTGCCGACCCGACCCTCGTGCGCTACGGGATCGCCCCGTCGGGCGGTCTCGCCGACCTCGCCGAGTGTCCCCGACGACCCGACGAGGTCGCCGCCTGGGTCGAGCGGGTGCTCGCCGACGAACGGCCGCGTGTCGTGCTGGTGGACGACGCCGACGAGATCGACGGCGACAGCCTCGATCGGCTGGCGGGAGCCCACCGGGAGCTCGCCGTCATCGTGTCTGGTGTGGCCGAGCGTCTGCGGGCTCCGACGCATTGGTGCCGACCGCTGCTGCGGACCCGCACCGGGGTGCTCGTCGGAGCGACGGCCGGCGATGGCGAGCTGTTGCGGGTCAGTGTCCCGGCCCGGCGGTCCCAGGCCCCACCGCTCGCCGGACATGGCCACGCCGTGGTCGAGGGGCACCTTGTGTCGGTGCTGCTCGCCTCCGACGAGCCTCCACGATGACCGACGCCGCCGGCGCCGGCATCGCGTTGGGACCCGGCGCGACGACGGTCGTCATCGTCGACGACGACGGGCGCGTCCTCGCCCGGCGCCGGGTCACCGGCCGACCCGGCGCCGACCCGTCGATGCTCGCCGGTCGGCTGGCGCCGCTGGTCGACATGCTCGCCACGGCCGGCTGCGCGGCGGTGATCACCTGGCAACATGGCGACGACGCGCCGCCGACGATCGATGTCGACACCGTGGCACCCATCGAGCTGGCGACCACGATCCGACGCTGGCTCGGCGAACCCGGCGCCATGATCCTGACGGCCGTGGATCGCCAGGGCGGGCGGGTCGCGGTGGCCGCCGACCGACATCAGCGCGCCCGACTGCGCGCGACCGTCGCTCGGAGCGGTGTCGTCGTCGCCGGGGTCGAGCCGCTGGCGCTCACCCGGCGCCGGGCCGAGGGGGAGCCGGCTCACGTCGCTGCGCTCGTGGCCTGCGGGCGGCTGGCGCCGGCCGTGCAACTCGACCTCGCCGCTTGGCCGGCGCCCGGGTGCGCCGGCCCGGCGGCCTCGGCGGTCTGGGTCGTGCAACCCGATGACGGCGCCGGCGACGACGCCGACCACAGCGGGGCGAGGAGCCGGCGGTGGACCGGGCCATGGGCTTGGGCGCGGACGTTGGTGCGGGCGGGGCGGCGCCGGCGCTCCGGGCGAGTGCACGGCCTCCGATCGCGGTCGCGGGAGGTGTCCCAGTAGCGTCGGCCGCCGTGCGTGTCCTGATGCTCGCCTGGGAGTATCCGCCCGGCCAGGTCGGTGGGGTCGCCGCCCATGTCGACGGCCTGAGCCATGCCCTGGCCCAGGCCGGTCACGACGTGGTGGTCTTCACCCTCGCTCACCGGTTCGCTTCGACATCGACGGCCGATCACGGCGTGACGATCCGTCGGGCCCGCACCGATCTCCCGTGGTTGCCCGACGAGGACCTCGTGGCGCGGGTGGCCTCGGCCAACCATCACCTCGTGCAACTGTCCGCCGATCTCGATGGCTGGCGCCCCGATGTCGTGCACGCCCACGACTGGCAGGTCGCCTGGGCGGCCGACACGTTGGCCGCCCTCCACGGCGCCCGGCTGATCGCCACGTTCCACACCACCGAGCGCGGTCGCCACGGTGGTCGCGTCCCGCCCGGTGTCGCGGCCGCCGTCCACTCGGTCGAGTCCTGGCTGGCACACCGGGCGGCGGCGGTGGTCGCCAGCTCCCGGTTCATGACCAACGAGGTGCTGGTCGGCTTCGAGCTCGACGCCAGCCGAGCCCATCGGGTGCCCAACGGGATCGACCCGACGTGGTGGGCCGGCGGGGAGCACCCCGCCGAGCGCGAGCCGTTGGTCTTCGCGTGGGGTCGGGTGCAATACGAGAAGGGCTTTCAGCTGCTTGCCCCGGCCATCGGGATGTTGCGAACCCGGATCCCGGGGGTGCAATGCGTCATCGGTGGCCGCGGCAGCTACACGCCCGAGTTGCAGTCACAGATCGACATCGAGGGGGTCAGCGATCTGATGCACCTGGCCGGCTTCCTGCCCGATGAGAACCTCCGTGACATGGTCCACCGGGCCGGCTGCGTGGCCATCCCATCGCTCTACGAACCGTTCGGCATCGTCGCCCTCGAGGCGCTGGCCGGCGGCGCACCGCTGATCGTGGCACGCACCGGCGGGCTCGCCGAGCTGGTCGATGGCACCGGCGCCGGGCTGCTGTTCGAACCGGGCAGCCCGGCCGAGCTCGCGGCGTGCATCGAGTTGGTGCTCAACGATCCTGACCTGGCCGCCGAGATGCGGGTGAACGCCGCCGAGCTGCTGGCCGAGCGCTACTCGTGGCGGGCGATCGCGGACGCCACGACCAACATCTACGCCGGCAACGAGCCGAGCCGGTAGGCGAGGCGACCAACCATCACGTCCGAGCCGGCGGTCGGCGACGGGCCCGCCCCGCGGTTCGCCAAGCACGGGACGCCGGGCGTCATTACGCTGCCGAGCCCTATGCGACCCGTTCGCCGCTTCGACGTGCAGCCCACCCTCCCCGACGAGCTCGCGGCCCTCCCCGAGCTCGTCACGAACCTTCATTGGTGCTGGGACGCCGAGGCGACCCGGCTCTTCGGCCGGGTGTGGCCGGGGTGGACCGCCGGGCAGGCGCACCCGGCCGACATGCTCCGACGGACCAGCTCGGCGCGGCTCGCGGCGCTGGCCGCCGACGACGGGTTCGTCGACGACCTCAACACCGTCAACCGGCGACGCCAGAGCGCACTGACGGCGCCGACGTGGTTCGACGGTCGACCCGACTCTCCGTTGAGGACCGTCGCCTACTTCTCCCCCGAGTTCGGCATCACCGAAGCGCTCCCCCAGTACTCGGGCGGCCTCGGTGTGCTGGCGGGCGACCATCTGAAGGCGGCGTCGGGATTGGGGGTGCCGTTGGTCGCCGTCGGACTCCTTTACACCGAGGGCTACTTCCGTCAGCGACTCGACGCCCAGGGCTGGCAGCACGAGAGCGTCGCCGACTTCACGCCGCAGTCGCTGGGCCTGATCGACACCGGGGTCGAGATCACCGTCGACCTGGCCGGCGAGGACGTGCGCGCCCACGTCTGGCGCACCGATGTCGGTCGGGTGCCGCTGTACCTGCTCGACACCGATGTGCGGGCCAACTCTCCCGAGGGGGTCGAGGTCACCGACCGGCTCTACGGCGGTGACCAGCACCACCGGCTCCGTCAGGAGATCATGTTGGGCATCGGCGGGGTGCGGGCGCTCCGAGCGCTCGGCATCGCCCCCGAGGTCTTCCACACCAACGAGGGTCACGCCGGATTTCTCGGTCTCGAGCGCATCCGCGAGCTGGTCGCCGAGGGTGTGCCCTTCGCCACGGCACTCGAAGCGGTCCGCGGGGGCGGCGTGTTCACCACCCACACCCCGGTGCCGGCCGGCATCGACCGGTTCCCCCGCGAGCTGATGGAGCGCTACTTCGGCCCGTTCGCCACCGAGCTCGGGGTCTCCTTCGACGAGGTGTTCGGTCTCGGCGACTGGTCCGAGGAGACCGACGATCGGTTCAACATGGCCGTGATGGGACTGCGGCTGGCCGCCCGATCCAACGGTGTCGCCAGGCTCCACGGCGAGGTCAGCCGGGCGATGTTCCAACCGCTGTGGCCCGGGATCGCGCCCGATGAGGTGCCGATCGGCTCGATCACCAACGGTGTGCACGGCCGGACCTGGGTGTCACCGCGGGTCGACGCGCTGTTTACCCGTGTCGTCGGCGAGGACTGGCACGGTGCCGACGCCCGGCGCTGGTCGCTGCTGCGCGACGTCGATCCCGCCGAGGCCTGGGCCGTACTCAGCGACGGACGCGACGAGCTCGTGCGGTTGGCCCGCCATCGGCTCGGTGCCGACGTCCTCGACCCACGGGCGCTGACGATCGGCTTCGCTCGACGGTTCGCCACCTACAAGCGCGCCACCTTGTTGCTGTCGGACCAGGACCGCCTGCGCTCCATCCTGGGAGACGCCGAACGGCCGGTGCAGTTCGTCTTCGCCGGCAAGGCCCACCCCGCCGACATCCCCGGCAAGGAGCTGATCCAGCAGGTCGAGCAGTTCGCCCGCCAATCCGATGTCCGCGCCCGCTTCGTGTTCCTCGCCGACTACGACATCTCGATCGCCCGCACGATGTACCACGGGTGCGACGTCTGGCTGAACACGCCGCGTCGGCCGCTCGAGGCGTGCGGCACGAGCGGCATGAAGGCCGCCCTCAACGGCGCGCTCAACCTCAGCATCCTCGACGGCTGGTGGGACGAGTGCTACGACGGGCGCAACGGGTGGGCGATCGAGTCGGCCGACGATGACCCCGATGAGCACCGCCGGGACCTTCGCGAGGCGGCGAGCCTGTTCGCGCTGCTCGAGCAGGAGGTGGTTCCGATGTTCCATCAACGCCACGATGGCGTGGCGGTGGCGTGGGTCGAGCGGGTGCTCGACGCCTGGGCGAGCCTGGGGCCCCAGGTCACCGCCGCCCGCATGGTGCGCGACTACACCACGACCCTGTACGAGCCCGCGGCCCGCTCGTCGCGCCATCTCGTGGCCGCCGGGGCACGGGCGGCGGGGGATCTGGCCGCTTGGCGGGGACGGGTCGAGACGGCCTGGCCCGGCGTGGCCATCACCGCCGTCGAGGTCGACGAGACCGAGATGGCAGCCGGCGCCGTGCGCGACGTCGGCGTGCGCGTCGAGCGCAACGGCCTCGGGCCTGATGACGTACGGGTCGAGGTCGTGCACGGGCCACTCGGCCACGATGGCGACTTCGAGGGCCCGATCAACCGGGAGCCGCTCGCCGACGTCGGTGACGGTTCCGGGACCTATCGCGGCAGCGTGACGGTGACCGCGGCAGGCGGCTACGGCATCACGGCCCGGGTCCTGCCCGACCATGCCGACCTGGCCAGTCCCCACGACCTCAGTCTCGTCACCTGGGCCTGACCACCGCTGACACCGGGGCCGGTCACCGGGGTGTCAGCGGCCGGTGAAGGTGGCGCGACCCGGACCGTGCTCGAGGAAGCTCTTGACCCCGATCTGGCTGTCCTCGGTACGGAACGACTCCGCGAACAGCCGCTGCTCGGTCCGCAGACCGACATCGAGCGGCTGTGAGATGCCCTCGTCGATCGCCGCCTTGCAGTGCGCCTGCGAAGTCAACGGACCCCGGGCGACCTCGGCCGCCAGCGTCAGCGCCCGCTCCATCGGATCCCCGTCGGTGACCTCGTCGGCGAGCCCGATGTGCAATGCCTCCTCGGCGCTGATCTGGCGACCGGTGAGACACAGCTCCTTGGCGCGGCTGGGTCCGACCAGTCGCGCCAAGCGCTGGGTGCCGCCACCACCGGGAATGATGCCGAGCAGGATCTCGGGTTGGCCGAAGACGGCCTTCGGGCCGGCGATCCGATAGTCGCAGGCCAGCGCCAGCTCGCAACCGCCGCCCAGCGCATAGCCGCTGACCGCGGCGATCACAAACCGGGGCACGGCGGCAAGCGCGTCGAGCGCCCCGTGGATGTGGGCGGTGATCCCGGCGGCGGCGTCGGCGTCGCTGAACTCGGTGATGTCGGCGCCGGCGGCGAAGATCCGCTCGCCGCCGGTGACCACGACGGCGCCCGGTGGCGTCTCGGTCAGCTCCCGAGCGGCGGCGCCGATCTCACCGACCAACGCACCGGAGAGCGCGTTGACCTTGCCGTGGCGGAGCGTGATGACGGCGACACCGTCGTCGCGGCGGTCGAGGGAGAGCAGGTCAGCCATCCCGCCAGTCTCGCCGATCCCTGATCTGCGTTCCCCGTCCGCCCGCTGACGACCCACTGGTCAGGTGTGCGAGAGCTGTACGAACTGATGACTCATCAGCACGGGGTGGCGACGGTGAACCAGGCTCGGGCCCTCGGGATCAGCCGCGCCGCCGAGCGCACCCTGCTGGAGCGGGGAGCACTGGCGTCGCCCTATCCCGGGGTGCTGACCGCCGGCGGGGCGCCGGCGCGGTTCGAGAGCCGGGCGATGGCGGCGGTGCTCGGGCCGGGGGCGATGGCGATCGCCCATGGAGCGGCGGGTCGCCTGCATCGCCTGGACGGGTTCGCCGACCACGACGTGGTCGATGTGATCGGGGTCAACGGCGCTCGCGCCCACCCGGCGGTGCGGGCGAGGTTCCACCAGACCCGCGGTCCCGTCCGCGACCAGGTGGTCGATGTCGCCGGTATCCCGACGTTGTCGATCGCGCTCACGTTGACACTGCTCGCGCCGGTCGTCGGGATCGGCCCGACGGCACGAGCGCTCGATGACGCGCTCCGGCGCGGGGTCGATCCCGACACCCTCACGGCCGTCGCCACCTCATGGCGCCAACGTGGGCGGTCCGGCCCACCGGCGTTGCTGATGCTGCTGGGCGAGCGGGCCGCCGTTCGAGCGCCGATCCGCACCGTCAGCCGAGGACGGCGTCGAGCATCTCGTCGGCCGCCGACCACGGGTCGCGCTCCCCGCTGACGACCGACTCGGTCAGCGTCGACCAACGCTCGTCGCTGCCGATCTCGCGGGCCCGCTGCTCGAGCCGGCGGCTGACGATCTCGCGCAGCTCCTCGCCACGGCGGAACCGCCGGCGGCGATCGGCCAGGCCGGTCACCTCGGCGTGGGTGCGATGGGCCAGCACCGCCTCCCACAGCCCATCGACACCCTCACCCGAGGGCCCGATCGTCGGCAGGATCGGCACCGCCCATCCCTCCTCGACCGGGGCTTCGGGGTCGGCGTCGTGGGCCAACGCCGCGGACAGGTCGAGCATCTGGCGCAGGTCACGCACCGTCTCGGGCACACCCGGACGATCCGCCTTGTTGATGGCGAAGACATCGGCGACCTCCATCAGGCCGGCCTTGTTCGCCTGGACGCTGTCGCCCCAGCCCGGGTTGACGACGACGACGGTGGTGTCGGCCTTGCCGGCGACCTCGACCTCGACCTGGCCCACGCCGACGGTCTCGACGATGATCCAGCGGTGGCCGAGCGCATCGAGCAGCCGGATCGCCTCGGGCGTCGCCAGCGACAGCCCCCCGAGGTGCCCGCGGGTGGCCATCGACCGGATGAACACGCCGTCATCGGTGGCATGGTCCTGCATCCGCACCCGGTCACCGAGGATCGCTCCCCCGGTGAACGGCGACGACGGATCGATCGCCAACACGGCGACCTGCTCGCCCTGGCCGCGCAGGTGCCCGATGATGGCGCTGGTCAGGGTCGACTTGCCCGCACCCGGCGCGCCGGTCAGCCCGACGACGTAGGCGGCGCCGGCGCGCGGAGCCGCCAACCGGCCGATCCGGCGGGCATCGCCACCGCCACGCTCGATCAACGACAGCAGCCGAGCCTTGGCGGCACGTTCGCCACCGGCCGCCGCCGCGAACAACTCATCGGGACCTCGGGACCGCGCCACGCCGAGAACCGTGCCCGCCCACCGGGCGTTCGCGCAAGTCCCGCCGCGTCGAGGTAGGGGCCCGACCCCGTCGATGTCAGTCGCCGACGTTGACGACCTCGGTCACGCCGTCGACGCGGTCACGCATGATGCGTTCGATCCCAGCCTTGAGCGTCTGGGTCGAGGCCGGACATCCCACGCAGGCACCGGTCAGCTCGACGGTGACGATCCCGGTCGCCACGTCGACATCCTTCAGCACGATGTCACCCCCGTCGGCCTGCAGGGCCGGGCGGATCACGTCGATCGTCTTTTCGACCTGCGCACGCATCTCGTGCCATTCAACCAGCCCCACGCTGAGGTTGTTCCGTCGACCACTCCTACAGTGGATGCCGTGATCGTGGCGACGCTCCTCGCCCATCAGGGTGGCTGGGACGAGATCCTCATCGTCGCCGCGCCGATGTTGCTGGTTGCCGGTCTGCTCGGCGTGGCCAAACGGCGCGTCACCCGGGCCGAGACCGCGGCCCTCGCCGACCAGGACGACGAGGCGCCGATCAGCCACTGATGCGTTCGACGCCGGCCCCGACGTCGCGCAGCCGCCCGACCAGATCGTCATAGCCACGGTCGATGTGGCTGACCCCGGAGATCACGGTCTCGCCCTCGGCCGCCAGCCCGGCGACGACCATCGCCGCGCCAGCCCGGATGTCGTGGGCACGCACCGGCGCTCCCGTCAGACGCGGCACCCCCCGCACCACCGCGTGATGGCCGTTGGTACGGATGTCGGCGCCCAGGGTGAGGAGCTCCTCGACGTAACGGAACCGGCCCGGGTACAGGTTCTCGGTGACGATGCCGACGTCGTCGGCCACGCTGAGCATCGTGATCACGAGCGGCTTGTAGTCGGTGGCGATGCCCGGGTACGGCAACGTCTGGACGTCGATCGAGCGCAGACGTTCGGGGGCGGTGACGCGGATGCCCTCGGGCTGACGTTCGATGACCAGACCCATCTCGCCGAACCGTCCGAGCAGGTTCTGCATGTGTTCGGCGCGGGCCCGGGTGATCAGCAGGTCACCACCGGCGACCGCGACGGCGGCCATGTAGGTGGCGGCCTGGATTCGATCGGGCACGGTCGAATGAGCGGTCGCGTGGAGATCGCCGGCCGCGACCCCGTCGATCACCAGCCGCGACGACCCGATGCCGTCGATCCGGGCCCCCATCCCGACCAGGAACTCGCACAGGTCGACGACCTCCGGTTCACGGGCGGCGTTGTCGATCACGGTCACGCCGTCGGCCAGCACGGCCGCCGTGACGATGTTCTCGGTCGCCCCGACGCTTGGGAACTCGAAGGCGATCTCGGCGCCGCGCAAGCGGTCGGCCCGCCCTTCCAGCACACCACCGGTGAACGTGAACTCGGCACCCATCGCCTCGAGGCCGGCGATGTGCATGTCGATCGGCCGGGCCCCGAAATCATCGCCTCCCGGCATCGCCAGACGGACGGAACCGCACCGGGTGAGCAACGGGCCGAGGACGTTGACCGACGCCCGGATCCGCTCGGCCAGCGCCAATGGGGCGACCGGCGCGATGTCGCCGCGGTTGGTCATCGTCAGACGCCCTGGGCCCGGCGAGGTGGTCTCCACCCCGATCGCCGCCAGTAGCTCGGCCATGATCGTGACATCGACGATGGCGGGCACGTTCGACAGCTCGTAGACGCCATCGGCGAGGATCGTCGCCGCCATCAGCTTGAGGACGGAGTTCTTGGCGCCCGGCACATCGACGGTGCCGTGGAGGGGCCCCAACCGACGCACCACGATCCGATCGGTGGGACACGGGTTGGTGAACGCCGCCATCCCCCGCGACGGCGTCGGCGACGCCGAACCAGCGACGGCGGTGGGTGGTGGCGGTGGGAGTGGTGGTGGTGTCAGCGAGTCGGTCACGGGAAGTCGGCGGACGGGTGGCAAGAGTGGGTGCCGACGGCGCGGGGTCCACCGGGCCGTCGGCGATGCCCCCAGTATGCTCTCGTCGTGCCGGAGGGCGGTCACGTCTCGTCGGGGCGTGGCCACACCGTCGATCGGACCTGGCCGGATTCGCCCGGGTTGGTCGACGTCCTCAGCCGCCCCCGCGACGATCTCGTGCGCGAGCGCGGCGACACCGAAGCGGGTGTGTTCGTCCAGGACGAGGGGCCGTTCCTCGAGTACCGGCGACGAATCGAGCCGGTACCGGGCGGCTGGCGGGAACGCACGACGTTCCGTTGGTCGTTGCCGTGGTTCGCCTGGCTGTTCCTGATCCCGGTGCGTTGGACGCTCGGCCGGCGCTTCGAGCCACCCGGCTCGGACCATCGCTCGATCCACGACGGCTCGACCGCCACCCCCGCCTGGGCGCCACCCGATCGGCTCGACCCACGCCAGCTCCGCGTGCTCGGTCTCCTGGCCGCGGCGTCGATGTCCTCCGCCTTCATCAACACGCTGTTCACCCAGACGGTCAACTTCGCCGCCGACGACTTCGGGGTCGGTGACAGCGGCGTCGGCGTGGCCGGGGCGATCGTGCGGGCCGGGATCATCCTCGTCATCCCGCTGGCCTTGCTGGCCGACCGTTGGGGCCGCCGACGGATCATCACGATCACCGCCGTCGCCGCCCCGGCGATCACCGCGCTCGGGGCGGTCGCGCCCAGCTTCCCGCTGCTCGTGGCAACCCAGACGATCGGACGCCCGCTCGGGTTGGCGATGGACTTCCTGATCGCGGTGGTGGCCACCGAGGAGATGCCCCGCAACAGCCGGGCGTACGCCATCAGCATCCTGGCGATGGCCAGCGGGTTCGGGGCCGGGATCGCCGTGCTGGCGCTGCCGCTGGCCGATCTCGACGAGTCGTCGTGGCGGTTGGTGTACGCGGTCACGTTGATCTGGCTGACCGTCGCCGTGTCGATCGCCCGGCGCCTGCCCGAGACCACCCGCTTCCAACGACCCCATGTGGTCGCGCCGCCGCTGCACCGCCGGCGCTTCGCCGTGGTCGCGGCGGCCGCCTTCCTCGGCAACGTCTTCGTGGCCCCCGTCAGCCTGTTCCAGAACGGCTATCTCGAAGACCAGCGGGGATACTCGGCCACGCTGATCGCGATCTTCACGCTCGCCACGGCGACGCCAGCCGCGCTCGGCCTGATCGTCGGCGGCCGTCTGGCCGACACCGTCGGACGGCGCCGCATGGTCGCCGTCTGCCTGCCCCTGGCGACGGCCGCGCTCGTGGTGTCCTACAGCGTGGGCGGGGCGATCATGTGGGGCAGCGTGTTCATCGCCGGGGTGCTCGGCGGGCTCACCTACCCGGCCCTTGCCGTGTACCGAACCGAGCTGTTCCCCACCGGGAACCGCGGCCGCGCCGCCGGTCTGCTCACGGCCAGCGCCCTGCTCGGCGGTATCGGCGGCCTGCTGGCGATGGGCTGGCTGCTCGACGCCGGTTGGAGCCATGGCCAGGTCACCGCGCTGCTGGCGCTGGGACAGCTCGCCGTGGTGGTCATCGTGCTCACCAGCTACCCCGAGACCGCCCACCAGGAGCTGGAAGACCTGAACCCGGAGGATCGCCTCATCGCCCCCGCCGGTTCGTGACCGGCGGGGGCGACTGCCTGGTTGAGCGCCCGCAGCCGTACCCTGCTCGGCCATGTTGTCCGGTCTCGCCGAATGGGTCACCGACGTGGTCGACTCGCTCGGCTACCTCGGCGTGGCGTTTCTCGTCCTGCTCGAGAACGTCTTTCCCCCGATCCCCTCCGAGGTGATCCTCCCCTTCGCCGGGTTCGTCGTGCGCGACGGCGAGGCCAACATCGCCGGGATGATCGTCGCCGCGACGATCGGCAGCCTCGCCGGCGCATGGCTGCTCTACGGCATCGCCGCCTGGATCGGACCGGACCGCTTGGGCCGCTTCGCCGTCACGTACGGCAAATGGGTCCAGCTCACCCCGCACGACATCGCCCGCGCCGAGGCGTGGTTCGACCGCCGCGAGGTGCTCGCCGTGCTGGTCGGCCGGTGCGTCCCGCTCATCCGCTCGGTGGTCTCGGTGCCCGCCGGGTTCCGGCGGATGAGCCCGGCCCGCTTCACCCTCTACACCACGATCGGGGCCGCCGCGTGGAACACGCTGTTGATCACCGCCGGCTACATCCTGCGCGACAACTGGGAGTCGGTCGAACCGGTCATGTCGATCGTCCAGTACGTCGTGGTGGCGGCGATCGTGATCGCCGTCGCCTGGTTCGTCATCGGCCGGCGCCGGCGGGCCGGCACCCCCGTCGACACCACCGACTGAGGAGCCGAGCCGGTGGGCGAGACGCGGCGCGGCGCGGCGCGGCGATGGTCAGGGCACGGTGGCCAGCCAACCGACCACCGTCTCGACCACCTCGGCGTCACGACCCTTGAGGTCGTGGCCACGGCCGTCGACCCAGTGATGGCTCACCGGCCCCGGGATCGTCGCCGTCCATCGCTCGAGCTCGGCCGGGGTTCCGAACGGGTCCTTGGTGCCGTGGACGAACAGACACGGCACCCGCAGATCGGCCAGATGCTCGGTCCGTAGCCGGTCCGGCTTACCCGGCGGGTGGAGCGGATACGAGATCAACACCAGCCCTTTGACCGTGGCGGGTGGCGCGGCCCCATCGGCACCGGCGGCCACCATCGAGGCGATGCGACCACCCATGCTGCGTCCACCGGCCACGACGCGACGGGAACGGATCGCGGCCAACTCGTCCCGCACGGCGGCCATCAGCACCGGCGCGCGGTCAGGCGCCCGCCGACCGGCGCGGCGATAGGGAAAGTCGGCCCGTACGGTGCTCCACGCCGGCGCCGAGGCCTCATCGAGGGCCACGAGGGTGGCTTGGTCGCGCGAGGCGCCGGCACCGGGGAACAGCAGCAACGTGCCGCGCCGGCGCGTCATCGCGCCCCCGGCGTCGCCGCGGCGGTGAGGATCCGGCGGGCCTCGGCCAGCTCGAACACGGCGGTGCTGGCCTCCGCCGTGTCGCCACCGTGGTCGGGATGCACGGTCCGCATCTTGGCGCGGAACTGGGCGGTGACCTCCTTCTTGGTCGGTGTCGCGGCACCGAGGGGAAAGCCGAGCACCTCCAACGCCCACGCTCGCGGATCGGCGAGCGACGCCAGCGTGGTCGCACCGGTCCCGGCGAGGTGGGCGATCAGCGCCGCCCCGATCGGTCCGCGCCAGCGCATCGCCTTGTGGAGGACCGGGCTGACGATCCGCCGACTCTCGGGGGCGAGACGCTCGACCGCGTAGATCGCCCCCAGCACCTGGGCGAGCGGGCTGCCGGTGGTCTCGAACTCGGCGCTGATCGCGTCGCCGTCACCGACCAGTCGTTGAGTCGAGTGGCCGAGCCCGTGCCGATCCACCTGGAAACGGTGCCGCAGCCGTGGTTGCACGACCCGCTGGGCCCGCTCGATCTGGTCGACCAGGCGGTGGATGTCGGGGATCAGGTCGTCGTCGACCTCGCGCACGTGCCCGGCGACGACCGCGCCGAGCAGCAACCCACCGAACCCGGGGGCGGGGTCGACGGGCAGGACCAGATGCCCCAGCGACAGCCGGCGGGTGGGGGCCAGCGGACGGGTGTGCCAGATCTCGAGCTCCGCCAGCAGCATCTCGGGCCCTCCGCGTCAGACGTACTGGCGGACCCGGCTGCGCAGGTCCTGGGCGGCGCCGATGACCGCCGAGGCGCTCTGCTCTGACGGGTCGTCGAGCGCGGCGATCAGCGCGTCGGCCGTCTCGACCGCCTTGGTCCATGCGGCGACCGAGAGCCCGTAGGCCGGCTCGGCCGGGTGCAGGCGCTCGCGCAGCTCGCGCAGCTCGCTGCGACCGGTCTCGTCCTCGGGGTCCTTGGCCAGCCGGTCGGCGGCGGCGAACATCGTCGACAGGGCGTCCTCGGGGGCGACGCCACCGCCGACGGCGCCGTCCTCGCCCTCGTAGGTGCCCTGCTCGACGGCGTCGAGCAGGTCGTCGACGTCGGCTTCGGCGTCGCTGGCGACGATCAACAGCGTCGACTCCCAACGGTGCGGGATCTGGTGATGGACCAGCGCCCCGGTGAGGGTCGCCCGATCGGCCGGTGGCCACTCGTCGAGGCCGTACTCGATGCCCTCGTCATCGTGGTCGAGGGGTATCGCAAAGGGCCCCAGCGCCGATTCGAGCCGCTCGAACATCGTGTCGACCTCGGATTCCAAGGCCTCGGGAACCACCAGCTCGTCGTCGGCCCAGACGTGAGCCAGATCCTCGTCGGCCAACGCCTCGGAAAGCTCGGCCCGCTGGTCGATCGACCAGCCGCTGACGTCGTAGTGGACCTTGACCGTGTCGGGGTCGTTCGGGTTCCAGTCGAGCACGACCGCGACGCTATCCGGCGGTGTCGGTCGGGCGCCCGGGCATCGGCTCGGCGGCCACGACCCGATCGAGGAAGGCGCGGATCGACGCATCCTCCCGGCGTTGGGCGTCAGGATCTCGGAACCCGTGACCCTCACCCTCGAACAGCTCCAGCTCGACGTCGCCGCCGGCGGCGCGGGCCGCCGCCGCGAAGGCGATCGTTCCCTCGCAGGGGACGACGGGGTCGGCGGTCCCGTGATGAAGGAGCAAGGGGCGGCGCAGGTCGGCGGCCCGTCGCCGCGGAGATCGTTGGTGCAACACGGCGTCGCCGAGACGCCGGGGAGCGACGAGCGTGTCGGTGTAATGCGCCTCGTAGCGGTGGCTGCGCTCGGCCAGTTCGACCAGGTCGGTCACCGGATAGGCGGCGACGCCGGCGGCCACCAATCCGGCGCCGTCACCGGTGAGGAGACCCAGCACGGTCATCCCGCCGGCCGATCCGCCGATCACGACGGTTCGCTCGGGTGCGTACCCCGACCCGGCTTGCACGGCGCCCAGCAGGGTGGCGGTGTCGGTGACGTCGAGCTCGCCCCAGCGTCCGTGCAGCGCCTGCTGATAGGCCCGGCCGTGGCCGGTGGACCCGCGGTGGTCGGGGACCAGCACGTCCCACCCGCGGCTGATCCACAACGCGAGGCGGGGCAGGAACTCGACGGGCCACTGGCTGGTGGGGCCGCCGTGGATCCAGCACAGCAACCGGCCGGACCGGCTTGGCGCGCGGTACCAGCGGGCGTGGAGCGTTGCGCCGTCAGCGGCGGATGCGGTGACGAGCGTCGGCTCGACCAGCTCGACGCCGTCCCAGCCGAGCACCGGACCGGTGGCGATGATCCGGCGGTCCCATGACCCGGTGTCATAGACCACGATCTGGGTGGGCGTCCGAGCCCCGCTGCGATGGGCGGCGAGTCGCGTCCCCCGCCACGACAACGCCCCGTGGACGCCACGACCGACGTCGCGGGTGGTGCCGGTGTCGACGTCGACGACGATCAGCCGGCCAAAACCGTCTTCGTTGCGGGCGACCGCGACCTGGCGTCCATCGGGTGAGATGGCGAAGCTGCGCTGGCCGGGCCCCCACGTCGGCTCGCCGTGCTCGAAGCGCTCGCCGGCCACCAGCGGCCGATCGCCCCACCACACCTGGAGAACGCCGTTGTCGTCGTGCACCCCCACCACGGTGCCGTCGGGCCCGAAGCGAGGTTGCTGCCACGCCCCGTCGGTGAGGGCGTCGATCCTCGACTCGCCGGTCACGAGATCGGCCGTCACCACCACCGCGTGGTCCCAGGGCATGTCCGGCGGCGACCACGCCGGCCAAGCCACCGTGGTCCCTGTCGGCGCGATCGCCGGGTCTCCACAAAAGGCGTGCGAGCCATCGTCGAGACGGCGGGGCCCGTCATCGGCGCCGGAGATCGACGACGCCCAGACCTCGGCCTGGTCCACGACGAAGACGACGAACGTGCCGTCGGGCGCCACCGTCGGAGCCGACGCGGCGCGGGTCGGGTCGGGTGGCCACAGGTTGACGGCGGGACCACCAGGGACGGGCTGGCACCACAACCCGCCGTCGGCCGCGGCGAACACGATGGCGTCGCCGTCCGGCGACCAGTCCAAGCACCCCCCGCCCCGCCCCCGTCCCGCCGCCGGGACCGGTTGCGAGACGAGGATGCGCTCCGGGGTACCGGGCCCCTCGAGGTCGACGATCATGATCGCCGCCGTCCGGCCGTGCTTGGCGACGTAGGCCAGCCATCGACCGGTCGGGTCGAGACGGGGCTCGGTCAGGTCGCGCCCGCCGATCAGCATCTCGACGGTTGCCGCGACGTGGGGGGCCATGCCGCGAGCATGCCCGGGCCCGGGCGCGAAGCGGCGCCCTGGAACACGATGTCTGCCCCCACTACCGTGCGGGCTATGACAACGGAGTCACGACGTCCCGATCGCAACCTGGCGATGGAGCTGGTGCGGGTCACCGAGGCCGCCGCGCTGGCGGCATCGCGCTGGGTGGGTCGCGGCGACAAGATCGGCGCCGACGGCGCGGCCGTCGAAGCGATGCGTACCGTGCTGGCCACGGTCGGGATGCAGGGTGTGGTCGTGATCGGCGAGGGCGAGAAGGACGACGCCCCGATGCTGTTCAACGGCGAGGAGGTCGGCGACGGCTCGGGTGCACCGGCCGACGTGGCCGTCGACCCGATCGATGGCACGTCTCTGACGGCCGCGGGGCGCACCAACGCCCTGTCGGTGATCGCGGTCGGCGAGCGCGGCTCGATGTTCGACCCTGGTCCGTCGTTCTACATGGAGAAGATCGCCGTCGGCCCCGACGCCGTCGGCTCGATCGACATCACCGCCAGCCCGACCCAGAACCTGCGCTGGATCGCCAAGGCCAAACAGGAGAGCGTCCGCGACCTCACCGTGGTCATCCTCGATCGACCCCGCCACCAGGAACTGATCGGCGAGGTCCGCGCCAGCGGCGCCCGGATTCGGCTGATCAACGACGGCGACGTGTACGGCGCCATCGCGGCGGCGTCATTCGGTGCCGGGGTCGACGTCTTGATGGGTATCGGAGGAACTCCCGAAGGCGTGATCGCGGCGGCCGCGCTGCGCTGCATGGGCGGCGAGTTGCAGGGTCGTCTGTGGCCCCAGAACGAGGCCGAGCGCGTGGCAATCGAGGAATCCGGACGGGCCATCGACACCGTGCTGACCACCGACGACCTCGCCGGCGGCGACAACTGCTTCTTCGCCGCCACCGGCATCACCGATGGCCCACTGCTCGATGGCGTGCGCTTCGACTCCCGCGGCATCACCACCGAGAGCCTGGTCATGCGTTCGCGCAGCGGGACGGTCCGGCGGGTGAAGGCCTTTCACCAGATCGCCAAGCTCAACGAGTACAGCGACATCGACTACTCCTGAACCCGACGGGTTCAGCCCCGTTGCACGACGCCGCTGAGCGCCCGTTTGACCCAGCCCGGCGTGACGTTGCTCGCCGCGACCAGCCCCTTGTACAGGGCACCGGGCACGATCACCGCCCGCCCCTTCGCCACGCCATGCAGCCCGGCGCCGGCGACGTCGGCCGCCGTCGTCCAGGCGAAGTCGGGGAACCGGGCCTGATATCCACCCGTGTTGCTGACCGTCTGGAACTCGGTCTTGGTCAGCCCGGGACACAGCACCGACACCGACACGCCCCGTCCGGCCACCTCGCCGCGCAGGCTCTCGCTCAAGCTGGTGACATAGGCCTTGGTGGCGGCGTACACGGCCAGCCGGGGTGCCGGTTGGAACCCGGCGACGCTGGACACGTTGAGCAGCCAACCGCGCCGGCGCCCCAGCATCGTCGCGACCGCGGCATGTGACAGGCGGGTCAGGGCCCCGACGTTGAGGTCGATCTCCCGGCCCAATCGGTCGACGTCGAGACGGTCGAAGTCGCCGCTGGTGCCGAACCCGGCGTTGTTGACGACGAGGTCGATGGCCCGGTCACCATCGGCGGTGACCCGCTCGACCACGGCGTCGACCCCGGCCTCGGTGGTCAGATCGGCGACCAGCACCTCGACACCAGGGAGCTCGGCGGCCAGCGTCTCGAGCCGATCGGCCCGCCGGGCCACGACCACCGTCGCCACACCGTCGGCGGCGAGCTGACGGACCATCGCGTCACCGATGCCGCTCGACGCACCGGTGACCAGCGCCGAGCGGAACGGGAAGGAGCCCACGGCCGGCGACGCTATCGGCACCGGCGCGAGGCAGCCGGCCGGCGTCTGCCATGCTCCCCACCGATGCGCGAGACGGTGCGAGGTTGGCTGCTCACGGCTCGCACCCCACGCGGCCGCGCCCTGGCCGCCGCGCTCGGGGTTGGCTTCGTGCTGCGCCTGGCGTGGGGGCTGTGGGTCCAGCGTCGGCTTCCCGAGCCGCTGCTCGGTGGCGACGGGTACGCCTACTGGTTTCACGCCAACGAGATCGCCCACGGTCGCGGCTACCACCAGTACGAGTGTCCGCCTCCGGCCCCCCTGCCGTGCGACGGCCCGCCGACGGCGTACTACCCGATCGGGTTCCCGGCGCTGCTGGCGGTGGTCTTCTTCCTCGACCGCGGGTGGCTCCCCGGTGGACAACCGCAGCTGGTCGCGTTGATCAACGTCGCCGCCGGGACGGCGTCGATCGCTCTCATCTTCGTGATCGGTCGCTCCGTGTTCGGGCCCCGGGTGGGGGTTGCCGCGGCGTGGGCCCTGGCGCTGTATCCGAGCATGATCATCGGCGTCGCGACGTACTCGATCGAGACGACCTTCATCGTCGTCGTCCTCGGGCTGGCGGTGCTGCTCATCCGGCACGCCTGGCCGCAGGCGATGTCGAACCGCGAGCTGGTCGGCTTCGGGGTCGCGCTGGGGATCGCCGTGCAGATCCGCCCGTTCGTCGCCCCGATCGTCGTCGGGCTCGCGGTCGCCGTGCGGGTCGCCGGGTTGAGTTGGCGCCAGGTGGCCCGTCACGTGCTCGTGCCCGTCGGTGTCACCGGGGTGCTGCTGGTCCCGTGGACGATCCGCAACGCCGTGCAGCTCGACGCCTTCGTCCCGCTATCCACCAACCTCGGCGACACGATGTGCCTGTCGCGCTACCCGGGCTCCGACGGCGGGTTTGCCTGGGCCCGTCACGAGTGGTGTGCCGACCCGACCCTGCCGGAGGCGGCCCTCAACTCGGCCAACATCGGCGCCGCGTTGTCCTTCATCGCCGAACACCCCGACGAGGAGGTCGTCCAATGGTGGCGCCGGCTGCGCCAGATGATGGCCAACGACCGGTTCACGATGGTCGAGGCACTGGCCGCCGGCTCGGTCGCTCTGCCCGCCGGTGTGCGCACGGGCGTCGACCGGGTCAGCGACGTCGTCTTCGCGCTGTCGTGGATCCTGTCGATACCCGGTGCGGTGTTGCTGACCCGGGGATGGCGGCGCGATCGGGCGACCGGCGCCCGCCGCGCCATCGTGGCGGTCACCGCGGCCGGGTTGGCGGCGATCCCGCTGTTGTTGTGGGGCGCCGTTCGCTTCCACGCCCCGCTGATCCCGTTCTTCTGCCTGCTCGCTTCGGCGACGGTGGTGGGCGCACCGGCGTGGTGGCGATCGCGCCATGCCCTGGCCGACGGGTCGGCGCCGGGGTCAGCGCGGGGCTGAACCAGCCGGGCCCAGAGCGTCGGCCGCCGGGCCGACGCTCCCGTCGTCCAGCCGGTACACCCGTTGTGCCGTACCGGCGAACAGCGATTGTTGCTCGGCGTCGGTCCGTGACGCCGCGAGCTTCTTGAACGCGTTCCACAGCACCGGATACGAGACCGACTCGCGATCGACGGGGAAGTTGGACTCGAACATGCACCGATCGGCGCCGAAGACGTCGAGGCAGTGCTCGTAGTAGCGGCCGGTTCGGTCGACCAACTCGTCCGATGTCGGCGGGGTGGCCCGCTCGTGCCACCCGTGGCCGTTGAGCTTCATGTTGATGCCCCCGAGCTTGCAGCTGACGTTGGCCAGTGCGCCGAGCGGGGCGATCGCTTCCTGCCAGATCTCGAACACCTCGTCGGCCCGACCGGCGTACGGTCCGATGCCGAGCGGCCCGCCGAGATGGTCGACGACGATGGTGACCTCCGGGTGGGCGCGAGCCAACTCGACCAGGTCGGCGAGTTGCGGGTGGTAACACCACGCATCGAAGCTCAGACCGAGCTCGCCCAACACGCCGACCCCCTGGTGGAAGTCGTCACGACGCATCAGGTGTTCGTCGGGGCGGGTGTGCGAATTGCGGACCTCGTCGCTGGCGTCCCAGCCGGCGGCGTGGCGGACCCCCTTGAAGCGGGTTGGGGCGACCCCGAGGTGACCGTCGAGCACCTCGCGGACCGCCGGGCCGCGGGTCAGGTCGGCGAACCCGACGATGCCGGCCGCCACCCGGCAAGGTCCGTATCCGCCCGACGCGCTCATCGCGGCGATGCCCTGCACGAACTCGGTCTCGCCGATCGGGGCCATCGCCACCGTGGCATCGGCACGGTACATCGCCGCGCACTCCACGAAGACGGTGCTGGTCACACGGTGGCGGCTCGCGCCGGCAGCGTCGCGATCGACGACATCCGTGCCGCCGGTGAGATCGGCGAGCACGTCGTCGAGCAGGTATCGGCTGCCGGGGTGGTCCCACAGGTGGTGATGCGGGTCACAGATCTCCCGCTCGGGATCCACGATGTCCTCGCGAACCTGGTTGAGCCACTCGACGTTGCGCATGCCGCCTCCCCCAACGACCCTGCCACGCCCGCCCGCCCCGAGACCGACCGTGCGGCCGGCGGGTCGACCGATACCGTGGCCTCATGACCGCCGCGGGCAACGACGCGGCCGTCGATGGCATCCCCCCGTCCGGCCCACTGCGTCGACGGTTCGGACGAACCGCGGCAGTCGTGCTGGTCTGCGGTGTGCTCCTCGGCGGCATCTCGGTCGCCGTTCTGACCTGGTCGGGGCGCGACGACGACCGGCTGGCGTTGGTCGGCGCCGACGCGTCATCCGAGCCGACCGTCGACGTGACCATTCCCGCCGGAACCGGGGAGCGTCTCGACCGCGGCGAACCGGTCTCGGTGCTCCCCCGCCGTCTGGTCGTGAACGTCGGCGACACCATCAGGATCGAGAACCAGGACGACCGGGCACACCTCGCCGGACCGTTCTACATCGGAGCCGGCGAGACCCTTCGACAGACCTTCGCCAACGCCGGCGAGATCACCGGCGCGTGCTCGGCCCACCCCGACGGCCAGATCACCATCGTGGTCCGCCCGTGACCTGGACCCGGCGGGTGATGGTGGCCGCGTCGGTGCTCGTCGCGTCGGTCGGCGCCCGGGCCGGCGTCGCCGCCGCCGATCCACCGGGGCCGACCGACTACCGCACGACGGTCGAGGACGTCTCACCCGCTCAACCCGGCCTGACGGTGGGAATCGTCGGGGGCGATTCGTTCGTCGAGCTGTCGGTGACGGAACCGATCGAGGTCGTCGTGGTCGGGTATCGGGGTGAGGACTACCTGCGCTTCGACCCGGATGGAACGGTGTGGGAGAACCGGGCCTCGCCCAGCTACTTCACCAGCCGCTCGCGTTATGGCGACGAGGTCCCGGTCGGGGTCGTCGCCTCGTCACCACCGGAGTGGTCGCAGGTCGCCGGTGACGGCTCCTACGCCTGGCACGACCACCGAGCGCATTGGATGAACTCCTTTCGGCCCCCGGGCCGACAACCCGGCGACGTGATTCTCGAAGGGTCCATTCCGCTGCGCGTCGATGGACGCGACGCTCGCATCGTCGTCGCCAGCACCTGGCTGGCGGCACCATCCCCGCTGCCGGTCTGGCTCGGAGCGATCGCCGGGCTGGGGGCCGCACTCGGTGCGTTCCGTGGCCGGCACGGGCGCACCCTGGGATCGACCGCCGTGGTCACCGCCGTGGTCGCGCTGGCGATCGGATGGTGGCGCTGGAGCGCCGTGCCACCCGAGACCGGGCCCTCGGTGCTGTTGATCGCCCTCCCCGCTGTCGCCGCGGTCACCGCCGCGGTCGGCACGTGGGCGGTGGGACGCTTCTGGTCGTCGGGTCTCGTGCTGGCCGCCGGGCTCGAACTGGCACTGTGGGCGTGGACGCTGCGCGCCGGGCTCGTTCGGGCGATCGTGCCCACGGAGGCGCCGGCCTGGCTCGAGCGCGCCGGCGTCGCCGCCGTCGGCGTCGCCGCACCCTCGCTGAGCATGGTCGCGCTCGGCGTGCTGCTGACATCACCGGCGGGAACCAGGCGACCGGCCATGGCGACCTGAACAAGCGATGGGTATCCGACCACCTGGCCGTCGTCGCGCCGCCGCGATCACCGCCATCGTCGGTGCGTTGATGCTGGGTGGGTGCGGCGACGACGACGCCGAGCTCATCGGGTTCACCCGTGACCCGGCGCCACAGGTCGACATCGTCGACCTGCCCGATCTCGCCGGCGGCGCGCCGTTCGCGCTGCGCGCCCCGGCAGGCGGGCTGCTCGTGGCCTACTTCGGCTACACCCACTGCCCCGACGTGTGCCCGACGACGATGGCCGATATCGGCGGCGCGCTGCGGCGGTTGCCACCCGATCAGGCGCACCGGGTCGAGGTTGCGATGGTGACCGTCGATCCCGACCGCGACCTCGACACCCTGGGTGACTACGTGCGCTCGTTCGTCGCCGATGGCCACGCGCTGGGAACCACCGACCCGGCCGTGCTGGCGGCCGCGGCCGAGCCATTCGGCGTGACCTACCACGTCGCACCGGGGCCGGGCGGCGACATCGAGGTGTCGCACTCGACCCAGAGCTACGTCGTCGACGACGCCGGTCGCTTGGTGTTGACGTGGACCTTCGGGACGAGCGCCGCCGACATGGCCGCCGATCTCGGACAGCTGCTCGACCAGCGCTGAGGGAGCCGCCGCGCACGCCGGGTCGACGACGCTCGGAGGTCGAACGCGCTCACATGTCGGCGGTCGAGGCGGTGGCCCCCATGTCCATGGTGTCGGACCCATCGATGGCGCGGACCTCGGCTTCCACCGTGATCGGGTCGGCCCCGTCGAACTCGAGGGTGACCTCGACCACATCATCGGGGAACGTCGCCGGATCGATGTCCATCAGCATCAGGTGGTTCCCGCCGGGCTCGAGCACCAGCGTGCCCCCGGCCGGGATCTCGAACCCGTCGGGCTCTTCGGCCATCGTCATCTGCCCGTCGTCGTCCATCTCGGTGCGGTGGAGCTCGACGCTCTGGGCCACCGGTGTCGACGCCGCGACGAGTTGGATCGTCTCGTCGCCCTCGTTCTCCAACGTGGCGTACACCACCCCCATCGACTGTCCCTCGGCCGGCTGACGGGACCAGGCGTCCGACACCGTCAGGGCCTCGGCCCCGTCGGCCCCGTCGTCCTCGTCGTCCTCGTCGCTGGTGGCGGTGAGGGCCGTCGTCTCGGCGGACACCTCGCTCGACGTCGGCGTCGACTCCGCCGCGGGCGCGGCGGTGGCCTCGGCCCCGGACTCCTCGGCATCATCATCACCACAGGAGGCGAGGGCCAGCACTCCGGCGGCGGCGAGGATCGGAAGGGCGCGACGTTGACGGCTCATGACCAGACAGGTCGCTGTTCGCGCCGGTGGAGTTCCCGACGACACGATCGACGTCGCGCGTGGCGGGCCGGGGGCCGACCACGCGAGGTCGAGCACGGCTTCGAACTCCATGATCCGGATGGTGTCCGAATCGACACCATCCGGCGGCGCGACCGCGCCGCTCAGCGCGGCAGGTTGTCGTAGTAGGGGATGACGATCTCGTCGGTCGCGTTGAGGTCCCCGAGCATCTGGGTCGTGATCGGATGGACGATCGACGCCGCCACCGCGACGTTGATCACCGACGGCCGGCCCGACTCCAGGGCGCGGGTGACCGCCGGCCCGATCTCGTCGATCGCGTCGACGTGTTGACCAAAGGCGCCGAACCCCTCGGCCACCAGGTCATAGCGGGTCGGAGCGAGCCGGGAGATCACATCACCGTCATCGCCGTAGACGGCCCGCTGGCCGTGGATCGACATCCCCCAGCTGGCGTTGTTGAACACGATCGTGACGATCGGCAGCCCGTGACGGACCATCGTGTCCCACTCCTGGATGTGGAAGCCGATGGCGCCATCACCGGTGACCTGAACCACGCGGCGATCGGGTCGGGCGACCTGGGCCCCGATGGCGTATCCCTGACCGACACCGAGATGACCCTGGTAACCCAGACCCAGGGACTGCTCGAGCTCGGTGTTGCCACTGGCCCAATCCATCCACACCGCCGACTCGCCGCCATCACGCACGAGGATCGCCCCGGCCGGCAGCTCGGCGGCGATCTCGCGCGCCACCCGGTAGGGGTGGATGCCGTCGTCCTCCATCGCCGCCGACTCGAACATCACGTCACCCAGCCGCTTCATCGAGGTCGCCTCGCCAACCCACGCGCTGACGTCACGCGGTGCGATCCGGTCGGCCAGACCGTCCAACGCGACCGCGAGGTCACCGACCACCCCGACGGCCACCGGACCGAGCCGGCCGATCTCGGCCGGATCGAGGTGCAGGTGCACGATCGGCGCCCCACCGGTCATCGCCCCGAACCCGCGGCCGCCGAGCAGCAGACCAAACGAGGCACCGACCAAGACCACCGCATCCGGCGGAGCGACACCGATCGCACCGAGAGCACCGAGCGCGCTGACGCTGCCGGCGTTCAACAGGTGGGTTCCCGGCAACATCCCGCGCGACAACCCGGATGCGAACACCGGGTAGCCGGTGCGGTCGACGAAGCGCTCGAGGGCGTCGTGGATGTCCACGCTCAGGCTGGCGTCACCGACCACCAACGCCGGGCGCTCAGCCCCGGCCAACACGGCGGCCGCCTCGTCGAGCGCGACCGCGCTCGGCACCGACCGCGCCGGCGGGTTGGGCGCGCCCCACGGCGGAAGCCGATCGGGGGCCACCGGGGTGAAGGCGACGTCGATCGGGATGTCGAGCACCACCGGTCCCGGCAACACCCCCCGGGCGTGACGCAGGGCCAACCCGATCAGGTCGGGCACCCGCGCCGCCTGGTAGGCGCGCTGGCACCACCGCGTGATCGGAGCGACCACGCCGAGCTGGTCGAGGCCGCCTTGCATCTCGCCGGTCTCGGACTCTCCGAGCGGCGGCGAACTGGTGAGGACGACCACCCCGATCGAGTCGGCCGCCGCGTTGCTGATGCCGGCAACAGCGTTGAACAGACCGGGCCCGGCGGTGACGGCGGCGACACCCACCCGACCGGTCACACGGGCGTAGCCATCGGCGGCGTTGACCGCGGCCGCCTCGTGCCGACAGTCGACCAGATCGATTCCGAACCGACGGCAACCGGTCCAAAACGAATCCAGGTGGCCGCCGTGGAGCGCGAACACCACCTCGACCCCGGCCTCGTGGAGGGCCCACGCCGCCAGCTCACCGCCGTTGAGGGTTTCGTCGATCACCGCCACGTCGAACCTCCTGGGTCGTCGATCCGTGTTGCGGTGAGAGTACGCCCGCGTCCGGGCCGCCAGCCACGCGGAGAAGCGTCAGCCGGCGAGGATGCTCACGGTGTCGTTGGAGACCTCGACGAACCCGTCGGTGATGTCGAAGGTCCTGACCTCGCCGCCGGCCAGGTACACCTTGGTCTCCCCGGTGGCGAGCACCCCGACGAACGGTGCGTGACCCGACAGGAAGGCGACATCACCTTCGGTCGTCCGGGTGATCACCTGGGTCGCGTCGCCCTCGAAGAGGACCTCCTCGGGGCTGACGACGGCGACCTTCATGGGCGTTCCCCGGCCACGCAGGCCGTCACCGGCCGCTCACTCACTGGCGTTCGCTCGCTCGCACCCCGCGACGCGGTCCACCGCCCGATGCTCATGGGCGTTCCCCGGCCACGCAGGCCGTCACCGGCCGCTCACTCACGCTCACGCGCCTTCCTGAAGGGCCTTGGCCTTGGCCTCGACCTGATCGATGCCACCCACGTTCAGGAACGCCTGCTCGGGGAGGTCATCGAGCTTGCCATCGACGATCGCCTCGAAGCTCTCGACCGTGTCGGCCACCGGCACGTACTCGCCCTTGAGGCCGGTGAACACCTCGGCCACGAAGAACGGCTGCGACAGGAAGCGCTGCACCTTGCGGGCCCGGTTGACGGTCAGGCGGTCTTCCTCGGACAACTCATCGAGACCGAGGATGGCGATGATGTCCTGCAGCTCCTTGTAGCGCTGCAGCGTCTCCTGCACCCGGCGGGCCACGTTGTAGTGGTGGTCGCCGACGACCTCGGGTGACAGGATCGTCGAGGTCGACGCCAGCGGGTCCACCGCCGGGTAGATGCCCAGCGCGGCGACCTGACGGGACAGCTCGGTGGTGGCATCGAGGTGGGTGAAGGTCGTGAACGGTGCCGGGTCGGTGTAGTCGTCGGCGGGGACGTACACGGCCTGCAACGAGGTGATCGAACGGCCCCGAGTCGAGGTGATCCGCTCCTGGAGCTGGCCCATCTCGTCGGCCAGGGTGGGCTGATAGCCCACCGCCGACGGCATCCGGCCCAGCAGGGTCGACACCTCGGATCCGGCCTGGACGAACCGGAAGATGTTGTCGACGAACAACAACACGTCCTGGTTCTGGACGTCGCGGAAGTACTCCGCCATCGTCAGCGCCGACAGGGCGACCCGCAACCGCACACCCGGCGGCTCATCCATCTGCCCGAAGACCAGCGCCGCCTTCTCGAAGACGCCCGACTCCATCATCTCCAGGCGGAGGTCGGTGCCCTCGCGGGTGCGTTCGCCGACCCCGGCGAACACCGACACGCCACCGTGCTGCGAGGCGACACGGTTGATCATCTCGGTGATCAGCACGGTCTTGCCGACGCCGGCACCGCCGAACAGACCGATCTTGCCACCAGCCACGTAGGGCGTGAGGAGGTCGATGACCTTGATGCCGGTCTCGAACATGCGAGCCGAGGGCTCCAGCGCGTCGAAGCTCGGCGCCTCGCGGTGGATCTCCCACCGCTCCATGTCAGCGAACTCGGTGTTGTCGGCGTCGAGGGCGTCGCCCCAGACGTTCCACACGTGACCGAGCACTCGGTCGCCCACCGGGACGGTGATGCCGCGACCGGTGTTGCGCACCGCCGTGCCGCGGGTCAGGCCGTCGGTCGGCTTCATGCAGACGGCGCGGACACGGCCGCCGCCGAGCTGCTGGGCGACCTCGGCGAGCACCGGCACGTTGGTGCCATCGACGACGATGTCGAACTCCAGCGCGGTGTTCAGCTCGGGGAGCGCACCGCGGGGGAACTCGACATCGATCACCGGTCCGGCGATGCCGACGACGCGGCCGTCGCTGCCCTGACGGGTCGGGGCGTTCTCCGTGATGGTCATGACTGTTGTCTCCTGATTGGTGTGCTCAGAGCGTGGTGGCCGACGGGGTGACGCCGGCAAAGGGACCGAAGTAGGCATCGGCGGTGAGATCGAGATCGAAGGCGACGTCCTCGTTCTGCCCGGAGCCGAGCGCTTCGGCGCCACCGACGATCTCCATGATCTCGGTGGTGATGGTGTCCTGGCGGGCGCGGTTCATGATCCGGCTGAGGTTCTTGATCAGTTCCTCGGCGTTATCGGTCGCCGCCTTCATCGCCCGCTGCGTGAAGGCGTGCTCCGACGCTGCCGCGTTGAGCAGCGCCGCGTAGACACGCGCCTCGACGTAGCGCGGCAGCAGACTGTCGAGGATGGCCGCCGGGTCGGGCTCGAACTCGTAGGCGGCGGCGGGGCCATCAGCGCCCGGCGTCGGCCGGCCGTCGCCGCCGGCCACCGTCTCGGTGGTGAGCGGCACCAGCGGGCGCAGCACGACCTCCTGGGAACCTGGCGAGATGAACCGGGTGTAGACCAGCTCCACCCGGTCGACGGTCCCCTGCTGGAACAGCTCGATGACGTGATCGCCGATCGCCTTGGCATCGGCGTAGCTCGGCTCGGCCGTGAAACCGGTGAACGACTGGCCGAGCTGATAGCCGCGGAATCGGAAGTACCCCTCGGGCTTCCGACCGACCGGGACGATGAGGTAGTCCTTGCCGGCCTGGACGTCGGCTTTGACCTCGCCCTCGGTGGCGCGCTGGATGCCGGCGTTGTAACCGCCGTTGAGGCCACGGTCGGCCGCGATGGCCACGTAGCACGTCGTCTTGACCTGCTCGCGACCCGCCAGCAAGGGCAGGTCGCCACCGGCACCACCGGCGGCGAGGTCCTTGACGACGTCGGTGATCTTCTCGGAGTACGGCACCGCCGCCTGGACCCGCTGCTGGGCCTTGACGATCCGCGAGCCGGCGATCAGTTCCATGGCCCGAGTGATCTTCTTGGTCGCCTGGACGCTCCGGATGCGGCCCCGCAGGATCCGCTCCTGGCCACCGGCCATTACGCAGCGTTCCCCGGCCACGCGGGCCGGCGTACCGACCCGCACCGTTGGCGCGTCGCGGGCCTACCGGCTCGCTCGCTGTTCCACATCGCCGCGCTCATGGCTACTCCGTCGCCAGCGTCTTGTTGGAGTGGGCGGCGCCCAACTCGTCGGCATCGGTGGCGGTGGGGTCGGCGACCACGCCATCGCCGCCGCTGGTGCGGAACTGCGCCTTGAACTGGTCGACGACGGCACCCAGGCTGTCGGGGACCCCGCTGGCGCGGATCTCTTCGAGCATCGAGCCGTGGCCACCGCGGACGTACTCGATCAGCTCGGCCTCGAACCGCTGCACGTCGTTGACGGGGACGTCATCGAGGTACCCCTTGGTACCGGCGAAGATCACCACCACCTGCTCTTCGACCGGCATCGGCGAGTTGAGCGGCTGCTTGAGCAGCTCAACGAGGCGGTAGCCCCGCTCGAGCTGGGCCTTGGAGACCGCGTCGAGCTCGGACCCGAAGGTGGCGAACGCCTCCAGCTCACGGAACTGAGCGAGGTCGAGCTTCAACGTGCCGGCGACCGACTTCATCGACTTGATCTGGGCGTCGCCACCGACCCGGGACACCGAGATGCCCACGTCGACGGCGGGGCGAACACCCGACTTGAACAGGTTGTCCTGCAGGTACACCTGACCGTCGGTGATCGAGATCACGTTGGTCGGGATGTACGCCGACACGTCGCCGGCCTTCGTCTCGATGATCGGCAGGGCGGTCAGCGAGCCGGCGCCGTTCTCGTCGGACAGCTTGGCGGCCCGCTCGAGGAGACGGCTGTGGAGATAGAAGACGTCGCCCGGGTAGGCCTCGCGCCCCGGCGGGCGTCGCAGCAGCAACGACAGCTGGCGGTAGGCCTCGGCCTGCTTGGACAGGTCGTCATAGACCACCAGGGCGTGCTCGCCGTTCTCCATCCAGTGCTGGCCCATCGCGCAACCGGCGTAGGGCGCAAGGTATTTGAACGGTGCCGGGTCGGCGGCCGGGGCCGTGACCACCACCGTGTAGTCCATGGCACCGTTCTCACGCAGCGTCTCGACGGTCTGGGCGACCGTCGAGCCCTTCTGGCCGATGGCGACGTAGATGCACTTCACGCCCTGACCCTTCTGGTTCAGGATCGTGTCGATGGCGACGGTCGTCTTGCCGGTCTTGCGGTCACCGATGATCAGCTCGCGCTGACCGCGACCGATCGGCGTCATCGCGTCGATCGCCTTGATCCCGGTCTGGAGCGGCTCGTGCACCGGCTTGCGGCCCATGATGCCCGGCGCCTGGATCTCCATGCGGCGGAGCTCGGTGCCAACCAGCTCGCCCTCACCGTCGACCGGGGTGCCGAGGCCATTGACGACTCGACCGAGCACACCGTCACCGACCGGCACCGACAGGATGCGACCGGTCGCCTTGACCGGTTGGCCTTCCTCGATGGCGTCGGCTTCGCCGAGCACCACGGCGCCGATCGAACCCTCGTCGAGGTTCAGCGCCAGACCGACGGTGCCATCCTCGAACTCGAGCAGCTCGTTGACGGCGGCGTCGGGCAAACCGGTCACACGGGCGATGCCGTCACCGACCTCGGAGACGCGACCGACCGTACGGGCCTCGAGCGAAGGCTCGTAGCCGTCGAGGTTCTTGTTGAGCGCCGCGGCGATGTCGGCGGCGGAGAGCGTGAGTTCAGCCATATCGAAGGATCCTTGGAATGGTCAGAGCCGGGACTTGAGCTGGTCGAGGTGCGTGCGAACGGAGCCGTCGATGACCCGGTCACCGATGGTGGCGACGATGCCGCCGAGGATCGTCGGGTCGACGACGACCTTGAGGGTGACGTCTTTGCCGGTGGCATTGGCGAGCGCGGCCTTGAGGCGAGCCTGCTGGTCATCGCTCAACGCGACCGCGCTGCGGACGTCGGCAACCTCCAGGTTCTTGGCCCCGGCGGCACGCGAGACCATGCGATCGACGATCGCCGGGAGGTCCCGAGCCCGGCCCGAGCCGATGACCATCGACACCAGCTGCACCGTCGTCGGGGTCGCCTTGCCGTCGAGCAGGTCCTCGACGATCGACTGGCGCTTGGCGGCGGGGATGTTGTCATCCGACAGCGTCGAGCGCAGTTCCTCGCTCGACTCGTAGGAGCGGGCAAAGCGGAAGAGCTCGTCTTCCACCTCGTCGAGGGTGCCCTCGGCGCGGGCGAACTCGAACAACCCTCGGGCGTACCCGTCGATACGCACGTCGTTCATGATGCACCCACCTTCTGGATGAAATCGTCGATCAGACGCTGTTGGGTGGCGTCATCGAGCGACCCGGCGACGACGGTGTCGGCGGCGCGTGACGCCAGCCGGGCGATCTCGTTGCGCAACTCGTCGCCGCTGCGACCGGCCGCCGCGACGATGTCGGCGTCCGCCTTGACTTCGAGATCGATCACCTCGGTCTCCAAACGGGCCCGGCCGTCGGTCAGCAACGATGCCGCCTGCTCATCGGCCTGTGCCAGCAACCGCTGCCGCTCGGCCTGGATGTCACCGAGCGCCTGGCGGATCCGGGTGGCCTCGGCATCGGCGCCGGCACTGGCGGCGGCCGCATCGTCGAGCTCGCCCTGGATGCGGGCCGTGCGGGCCGAGAACATCTTGGCGATCGGCTTGCGGCCGAACTTGTACAGCAGGCTGAAGACGATGATCGACGCCAAACCGCCGTAGATGATCTCGGCGGTCTCGGGGAGCAACCAGTTGTGGGAGGTGTAGCCCTTGTCGTCGAAGTGGTGATCCTCGGCGGTGATCCACCCGCCGACGGACACCACGATGTTGGCGAGCCCGATCATCGTGTGGCTCCCACGCTCATGGCATCGCGAACGGCGGCGTCGACGACCCCGGCATCGGGTGCTCGCCCGGTGGCCAGTTCGCCGGCTCGGGCGGCGACCGCCCGGACTGCCGACTCGACGTCGCCCTGCGCGGCGCTGCGGGCCTGCTCGACCTCGGTCGCCGCTGCCGCCCGCTTGGCGGCGATGCGGGCGTTGACCTCGGTGAGACGCTCGGCGCGCTCGTCCTCCAGCGTCGCTCGCGCCGCGTCGACCCGCTGCTGGGCCTCGGCTCGGATCTCGGCCAGCTGCGCCTCGTACTGCTCGACGTCCCGCCGGGCCTCGGCGGTCGCCCGATCGGCGTGGTCATGACCACCCTTGATCAGGGCGTAGCGAGCGTCCATGCCCTTGCGCAACCGGGGGTACAGGAAGTACCGCATCAGCAGCGCGAACACGACGAACGAGCCGAACCCCCAGACGATCTCTTTCATCTCGGGGGCGATCGGGATGAGATCCGACTCCGGCTCGGCGTGAGCCTCGCTCTCCTCGCCACCTTCTTCGGTGGCGACGAAGCGAACCTCGACGGCTTCGCCGGCGATGGATGCGACGGCTGTCAGCACGTCAACTCCTCACGGGACGGGGAACGAAACAGAACGGGTTCGATCAGGCGAACTTCAGGAGGATGAAGACCACGAAGCCGATCAGGGCGAGCGCCTCGGTGAAGGCGATGCCGAGGAACATCGTGGTGCGGACCATGCCGGCCGCTTCGGGCTGGCGGGCCATCGCTTCGACGGACTTGCCGACGAGGTAGCCGATGCCGATGCCCGGGCCGATGGCCGCAGCGCCGTACGCGATGCCGGCACCGGCCGCGGCGGCGGTGTTCTTGGCGTCGGCCGGGTCGACGGCCTGCTGGACGAGGAGGCTCAATGCTTCCATTGGGGTTGCTTTCTCCTGTGTGAGTGAGTGTGGGAGATCGGTCGACGGCTCGAGCCGTCAGTGGGCGTAGGCCTGGTCGGGCTCGGCGTGGACGCCGGGCTCACCGAGGTCGAGTTCATGGTCGTCGCCGTGGCCCTCCATCGAAGAACCGAAGTAGACACCGGCGAGGATCGTGAAGATGTAGGCCTGCAAGAAGGCGACCAGGACCTCGAACGAGGTCAGGAAGACGAGCATGAAGAACGGCAGGATGCCCATCGGGATGAAGAAGATCTGATTGGTCTTCGCCTGGAACAACGACTCCGACAACAGCGCAAAGGTCACCAGCAGGATGTGGCCGGCGAGCATGTTGGCCATCAGTCGGACGGTGTGGCTGAAGGGACGGATGAAGATCGTCGACAGGAACTCGATCACACCGACCAGCGGCTTCAGCGCGGTCGGCACACCGGGCGGCCAGAGCAGGTGGGTGAAGTAGCCGATTCCCTGGTGCTTCAGCCCGATGCCGATGAACAGCACCCACACCAGCAGCGACAGACACAGCGGGATGGCGATGCGTGCCGTCGCCGGCATCTGGATGATCGGGATGATGCCCGGCACGTTGCAGAGATAGATGAACACGAACAGCGAGATCATGAACGGCGTCCAGCCGAGGCCGGCGCGTCCCATGGTGGGCATCACGATCTGGTCCTCGATGAACTCGACGATCATCTCGGCGAGGTTGCGTACCCCCTTGGGCGCCTTGGTGCCGTCCTTCGACCCGGCGAGCAGGAAGATGACGCTGCCGATCAGCGCCGCGGCGACGGCGATCAGGGCGATCTTGTTGAAGGTGGGAAAGAGATCTTCCCATCGCAGCAAGGCGTTGATCGGCGGGAATTCGAGTCCGAACACGGTGATGTTCCGTCCTGTGGTTGGATTCGGGCGGGTGGGTCAGGGGCGGGCGGGCTTCAGCCCCGGGTGGGCGAGCGAGAGGGCGACGTACTTCAGCTCCCAGGCCAACAGGCCGAGGTGCGTGACGATGATGGTCGCTCCGAGGGCGGGGAGCGAAATCCAAGCGGCATCCTTCACCAACCAGACGGCGAGGAAGATCAGCGCGAGACGGATCAGATAGCCGAACAGCGTGGCGAACATCATCAGCCCCAACGAGATGCGAGCGGTCGCCGAGATGGTGCCGGCGGCCACGGCGAAGTTGACGAGCACCAGGGCGATGCCGAACAACGCCGACCACACCCCGTCGCCGCCCCAGATGACACCGCAGACCGCGACGAGGAGCGGGGCGACGACCAGACCGCGCTTGACGAGGTCGCGCGAGACCTCGATCTCGGTGGCCGGACCGTCGAGCCGGGTCAGGACCGGGTCGCTCACGCCGCCCGCTCCCGATCCCGCTTCATCCGCAGCTCGGCTTCCTCGCGCTGCATGGCGAGCTCGTAGCGGTACTTGAACTTGTAGAAGTATCCGACGGCGCCGAGCCCGGTGAACACGATCATCATCCACGGCGTGGTGCCCCACCAGCGATCGAGCCCGAACCCGATCCCGAAGAACAGCAACACCGTCAGCGCGGCGTCGAGCCCCTGGACGACGGTGTCGTTGCCCGCTCGGCGGGCTCGGGGATTGGGAAGAGGCAGCTTCATCGTCGTTGATGATCGTTCACGTCGCCGGGCGGAGCTTGTGAACCGTTGCACAAGCTACTCCCTCCCCTGGGTCCAACGCAATCCCCCACGGAGACTGGGTCAGCGTGCGGCGCGCTGGCGCCGCACGCTGGGATGCAGGACGGTGAACAGGATCAGACCGATCGCCGCCATGCCAAAGGGCAGATAGGTCGGGTTCTCATCGGTGAGGATCGGGTAGAGGACGAACCCCGACAGCAGGGCGGTCCAGCCCCACAGGATCAGCACGCTGCGGCGGTGGCCGTGTCCGAGGCTCATCAGGCGGTGATGGAGGTGCTCCTTGTCGGCTTCGTCCATCGCCCGTCGGCGGGTCGCCCGACGCACGATCGCGAACACCAGGTCGAGGAGCGGCACCCCGAGGATGAACAGCGGCAGCACCAACGGGGCAAGGAAGAAGAACGTCTGGCCGACGAACGCCTGCTCGGTCGGATCGGCGCGTCCCCCGACGACGCTCGTCGAGACCGCCATCAACAGCCCCAACAGCAACGCCCCACAGTCGCCCATGATGATCCGGGCCGGGTTGAAGTTGTGCGGCAGGAACCCGACGCAGACACCCACCGCGATGATCGCGACCATCGGACCGATGTTGGGTTGACGGAGCAGGTTGAGGTCGGCGAGCTTCTGGCTGTACAGGAAGAAGGCACCGCCGGCGATGGCGACGATCCCCGCCGCCAGCCCGTCGAGTCCATCGATCAGGTTGATCGCCGTGGTCATCCCGAGCAGCCAGAGCACGGTCACCAACGGCACCCAGTCATCGGCGAGGAAGATCGTGCCGAGGAACGGGACCCGGAAGTAGTACATCGTCACGCCGCTCCACACCAGCACCATCCCGGCAAGCAGCGTGCCCGTCACCTTGGCCGGCGGGGACAGACCCCTGACGTCATCTCGCAGCCCGATGGCGATGATGATCGCCGCCGCCACCACGACCCCCTGGGGCTCCGAGTTCCGGGCGAACAGCGGGTCGAAGCGGTCCAGCGCCCGGGCCGCGGCCATCGCCGCCAGGAAGCCGGCGAACATCGCCAGACCACCGATGTCGGGCATCGGGAAGGTGTGGACCGTCCGCTCACTGGGCTCGTAGAGCCAGCCCCGCCAGCGGGCGAACCGACCGACCAACGGCGTGACGAGGAACGTGACGACTCCGGCGACCGCCCCGATGATGAGGTAGTCACCCGTCGTCGGCACCCGCCCACCATAGGTTCGCCACCTCGACGGCGATCGGACACGCGCCGAGCAGCACCGAAAGCACCACCCGTCGTGACTAGCCTTCGTGCCGCCGTGCCCCCGCCTTCGGACTCCCGACCTGGTCGACGTCATGCGGCCCTCATCGGCCGAGCCGGTCCGCGTCAACAGCTCCGCGATTCTCTCGCCCGCGCCGCCACGGGCAAGCCCCGACTGGTCATCGTCGAAGGACGGGCCGGTGTCGGCAAATCGGCACTGGTGCGCGAGGTGCTGCGCGAGATCGTCGCCGAGTCGCCCGACGAGCTCGGACGCCCACGAGTCCTGCGCGTCCGCAGCGAGCCCATCGAGGAGCACGTCGACTTCGCCGTGATCGATCAGCTGGCGCTGGCGGCCCAGGGGGCCGGCGTGGCCAGTCCCCCCTTCGTCGACCGTCGGGCGGCGCGACCCGACCCGATCGTGGTCGGCGAGCAACTGCTGGCCCTGGGTGAGGCCCGCACGGCCGAGTCGCGCCTGCTCATCATCGTGTTGGACGACGCCGACTGGGCCGACGCTGTCTCGGTGCAAGCGCTGGCGTTCGCGTTCCGGCGCCTCCACGACCGGCGGGTGGCGCTGTTCGTGCTGCGCCGTCAACCCGGCCCCCACCTCGCCGCGCTCGACCGCATCGTCGCCGACGGTCGCGGTGTGATCGAGCGGCTGACACCGTTGACGGTCGCCGAGGTCGCCAAGCTCGCTCGCGCCCGGGCGGGCGTGACCCTCAACGAGCGGGCAGCCACGCGCCTGCACGCCCACACCGATGGCAATCCGTTGGAGCTCATCGCCCTCCTCGATGAGCTGGGCGCCGCCGACCTCACCAGCACCGTTGGCCCGTTGCCCGCCCCCCGTTCGTTCGCCACCATGGTGTTGGCTCGCATCGCCCGGTGCTCGACCCCCGCCGAGCACATCATCGCCGCACTCGCCATCGCCGGCGGAGCGTTGGACGTGACCCGCCTGAGCCAACTGGTCGGCACGGACGTGACCGGCCCGCTCTCCGAGGCGGTGGAGGCCGACCTGGTCACCGTCGACACCCGGGTCGGTCACCGCGTCGCCGAGCTGGCCCACCCCCTGATCCGTTCGGCGATCCTCGCCGACCTCCCACCCGCACGTCGCGCCGAGCTGCACCGATCAGCAGCCGCCGTCGCCGTCGACGACGACCGCGCCATGATCCATCTGCTCCGAGCCTCGCTCGACCCCGACGCCGAGCTCGCCGCCCGCGCCACCGCCCGCGCCGAGCGGCTGAGCGATGAGGGGTGGTCATTGCTCGCGATCGACATGCTCTTCGCCGCCGCGCCGGTGTTCCCGCCGGGCCCGGACCGGCGGGACTGTCTGATTCGCGCCGCGGCAACGCTGCTGCTGGTCGGCGATCTGATCACCGCTACCGACGTGCTGCAACAGCTTCCGGCCACCGACGAGCCGCTCCGCGCCGCCGAACACACCGTGCGCGGCGAGATCGCCTTGCGCGGCGGGGACGCCGCGACGGCGCGATCTCACCTCGTGGACGCGTGGGACGCCAGTCCTCCGCCGGCGACGGCCGTGCGCATCGCCGGGATGCTGGCTGGCCTCGCGATGAACCGAGCCGATGCCGAGGGGGCGCGACGCTGGGCTCGAGCCGGGCTCGAGCGTGCCGGCTCCAGCGGTGTGCCGGCCGGGTATGCGATGTCGATGCTGGCGACCAGTTGGGCGATGCAAGGTGACGTGACGGAGGCCGCCGCCGAGATGGACACGTGGCGCGAACGCCTTGGAGCCAGCGCCGACCGGCCGGACTCGCTCGTCGCCCGGGGGTTGGTCGACCTCTGGAAGGGCGAACTGGCCAGCGCCGAGAAGCTGCTCGACCGGGCGCGCAGCGGCAACGCGGCGATGCTTACCCGGACGACTGCCGAGCATGCGCTGGCCGATCTGTGGTACCGGCTTGGGGACTGGGACCGCGCCGTCGGTCTCGCCGAGCAGGTGGCCGTGCACGCCGGGGACGCCGGGGAGTGGGTCACCTCGGGTCTCGCTCATTGCGTCGCCGCCTTCGTGCGGACCGCGCGTGGCGACACGGTCGCGGCACGGGCCCACATCGCCGCGGCGCGACGGGCCCACGCCGACAGCGGCCTCGGCGCCCTCCTCCTGTGGATCGCGGTTGCCGAGGGTCGGGTCGCCACGAGCGAGGGCGACGACGAGGCGGTGGTGATGGCGCTCGAGGGGCTCGCCGCCGGCGTCCGGTTCGTCGGCATGGCGGAGTCGATGCAACCCTTCGGCGCCGATCTCGTCGACGCGTTGGTCGGGCTTGGCCGTCTCGACGACGCCGAGCGCGAGCTGGCGTCGTTGCGAGTGGCCAGCGCCCCGTGCGGGGCCCACGTGCGCGTGCTGCTCGCCCGAGCGGCCGCCGGCGTGGCGGCCGCTCGGGGCGACACCACCGCGGCGCGCCGCGAGTTCGAGGCCGGGCTCCGCGAGCCCGCCGGGGTGGCGGGCTCGTTCGCCCGGGCCCGCCTTGAGCTCGCCGCCGGGATCTTCGAGCGGCGGGCGGGACAACGTCGGCTCGCCGCCAGCCACCTCGACCATGCCGTCACCGGGTTCGACGCGCTCGGAGCGGCGCCGTTCGCGGCGCGCGCCCGTGACGAGCGATCACGATGCGGGCTCCGACCGCGACGCGACGGCAACAACGACCTCACGCCGGCCCAGGCGGCCGTGGCCCGGCTCGTCGCCGCCGGCGCCACCAACCGCGAGACCGCGGACGAGCTCGTGATCAGCATCAAGACCGTCGAGAGCCACCTCGCCCAGATCTACCTCAAGCTGGGCATCAGGTCGCGCACGGAGTTGGCGAACACCTGGGGGGAGCGAGGAGTGGACCCGGGGACCCCCTGACCGAATCACGGTGTGATCGGAGCAAAGTTCAGGGTCTTCCCCGATGCGATCCCCTGGGTGCCGTCTCTACCTTGGCAGCTGTGCATGTCGAGATCGAGTTTGCGGGCGCAAGTCCGTGGGTCGGCACGATCAGCGCCGGGCGTGCGACGCCGAGCCTGCCCTTTGCCGGGCGACTCGAGTTGTTCCGGGCCCTCGAGGCGTTGGTCGAGCCGGTTGCGGTGACCCGATCGGCGGACGGCATCAACACACGGACCGGGCGTCAGATCCACCACTGACGCCGGGGCGGGCGGTCACACAGGAGATGGGGTCGGCCGCGGGCGGTCCGATCCCACCTCCACCGGGCGTCAGATCCACCACTGACGCCGGGGCGGGCGGTCATACAGGAGACGGGGTCGGCGACGGGCGCGCCGACCCCGTCTCCTGTATCCGGTCGCCGACGATCGGCCACGACCTGGCCTGATCGTCAGATCGAGACATCGAGCCCGGGGTACAGCGGGTTCGCCGACAGCAGCTCCTGGGCCGCGTCGTGGACCCGGTTGGCAACCCCGTCGGCGAGGCGGTACTTCGCCAGCGAGGCACCGCCCGAGGAGGTGGCCGTGGGCTCGGTCGCGGCGAGCACCTCGACGATCAGCGCGGCCACGCGATCGAAGTCGTCGGCATCGAATCCCCGCGACGTCAGCGCCGGGGTTCCCACCCGGACACCCGAGGTGTACCAGGCGCCATTGGGGTCGCGCGGCACGGCGTTCCGGTTGGTGACGATCCCGCTGTCGAGGAGCGCCGATTCGGCCTGCCGTCCCGTCACCCCGAACGATGACACGTCGATCAGCACGAGGTGGTTGTCCGTGCCGCCGGTCACCAGCCGGGCGCCCCGTTTGGCGAGACCCTCGGCCAGGGCGACCGCGTTGTCGGCGACGGCTCGGGCATAGGTCTGGAACGCGGGCCGGCGGGCCTCGGCCAGGGCCACCGCCTTGGCCGCCATCACGTGGCCGAGCGGGCCGCCCAGCACCATCGGACACCCGCGGTCGACGGCGTCGGCGAACTCGGGCTGGCACAGCACCATCCCCCCGCGCGGACCGCGGAGCGACTTGTGCGTGGTCGTGGTGGTCACCTGAGCGTGGGGCACCGGGTCGAAGTCCCCGGTGAGGACCTTGCCGGCGACCAGTCCGGCGAAGTGAGCCATGTCGACCATCAACACGGCACCGACCTCGTCGGCGATCTCGCGCATCGTGGCGAAGTTGATCCGCCGCGGGTAGGCCGAGTAGCCGGCGATCAGCACCAGCGGCCGGAACTCGCGGGCGACGTCGCGCACCGCGGCGTAGTCGAGCAGTTCGGTCTCCGGGTCGGTGCCGTACGAGGACTGCTCGAACATCTTGCCGCTGATGTTGGGCCGGAAGCCGTGCGTGAGGTGACCACCGGCGTCGAGCGACATCCCCAGGGCGCGCTGGTTGCCAAGGTCCCGGCGCAGCTGCTCCCACTCGGCGTCACCGAGGTCGTTGACATGCTTGGCCCCGTGCCCGGCCAGGGTGGGCGCCTCGACACGCTGGGCGAGGATGGCCCAGAACGCGACCAGGTTGGCGTCGATCCCGGAGTGGGGCTGGACATAGGCGTGTGGCGCGCCGAACAGCTGACGAGCGTGGTCGGCCGCCGCCTGTTCGACGGTGTCGATGTTCTGACAGCCGGCGTAGAAGCGGTGCCCGATCGTGCCCTCGGCATACTTGTCCGACAGCCACGTGCCCATCGTGAGCAGCGTCGCCGGCGAGGCGTAGTTCTCGCTGGCGATCAGCTTCAGCGACTCGCGCTGGTCGGTCAGCTCGGCGCGGATGGCCCCGGCGACGGTCGGCTCGACCGCGCCGATCACCTCGAGCGCGGCGCGATACGCGGTGTTGGTGGTCGCCGGATCGAACGTCGGTGTGACGGACGAGGCCGGCCGGGATGCGGGCTGGGACATGGTGGTGCCTCCTCGATCGACGCAGGGCGATCGGTCACGGGTGGTTGATCATGAGCCCAGGCGTGCGGCCACAGCGGCGGATCGCTCCCCGATGGTCAACCACCTGAACGCCAGTCCCGATCCGCAACGCACGGTACCGGATCGACGAGGTCGGGCCCCGTCGTCAGAGTCAGAACTGGTCTTCGAGCGCCGAGAGTTGGGCGACGCGCCGGGCGTGACGGCCGCCCTCGAAGTCGGTGTGGAGGAACGTGTCGAGGATCTCCTCGGCCAGACCGACCCCGACCACCCGGGCGCCGATCGACAGCACGTTGGCGTCGTTGTGCGAGCGCGCCATGCGGGCCGTGTAGAGGTCGTTGCACAGCGCGGCGCGCACGCCGCGCACCTTGTTGGCGGCCAACTGCTCCCCCTGGCCGCTCCCGCCGAGCACGATTCCGAGATGGGCGTCGCCATCGCGCACCGTTCGACCGACCGCGGCGCAGAACGCCGGGTAGTCGACCGGCTCGATCGAGTCGGTCCCGAGATCGACCACGTCGTGCCCGGCCGTGCGCAACACCCCGATGAGATGGGCCTTCAGCTCGAAGCCGGCGTGATCGGAACCGATGGCGATCCGGGACATCGCCGGGGAGGATACGGCCCGCAGCCCCGGGTTCGAGCCCGACGGATCGCTGTCGGGAGGGTCCGCTTCCCTAGGGTGCGCCGTGATGACGATCGACCCTCGCACCCCTGTTCTCGTCGGCGCCGGCCAGTTCCTCCATCGTGCCGCCGGCCTCGACGACGCGCTCGAACCCGCGGCCCTGATGGTCGAGGCGATCCGCGCCGCGGCCGCCGACGCCGGGCTCGGCGGCGTCCCGTCGGTCGGTTCGATCCGCGTCGTCAGCTCGCTGTCGTGGAAGTACGGCAACCCGGCCTGGGTGCTCGCTGACCGAATGGGCATCGACGTCGCCGAGCTGGCCTACACCACCGCCGGAGGCAACACCCCTCAGACCCTCGTCAACGCCACCGCCGTCGACTTGCTGGCGGGCAGGCTCGATGCGGCGCTGCTGGTCGGCGGCGAGGCATGGCGGACCCGGATGCGCGCCCGCAAGGAAGGCGCGATCCTCGACTGGGCCAAGGCACCCGACGATCAGCCTCCGGTGATGATGGGCAAGGACCTGGAGATGACCCACCCCGACGAGGCCGATCGGGGCATCTACATGCCGGTGCAGATCTACCCGATGTTCGAGACCGCCCTGCGCGCCGCCGCCGGACGCTCGCCCGAGGACCATCTGCGCCGGATCGCCGAGCTGTGGTCACGCTTCAGCGCGGTGGCCGCCGACAACCCCAACGCCTGGATCCGCGACGCCAAGTCGGCCGAGGAGATCGCCGCCGCCACGCCGCAGAACCGGATGATCGGCGCCCCGTACCGCAAGTACATGAACTCGAACAACGACGTCGACATGGCCGCCGCCGTGTTGATGTGCACGGTCGAGCAGGCCCGCGCCTGGGGCGTCCCCGAGGACCGCTGGGTGTTCCCCCACGCCGGGACCGACTGCCACGAGCACCCCTTCGTGTCCAACCGCGACACCTTTGCCGAGACCCCCGCCATCCGCCTCGGTGGGCAACGGGCACTCGGACTGGCCGGCGTCGGCATCGACGACGTCGGCATCGTCGATCTGTACTCGTGCTTCCCGTCGGCGGTCCAGCTGGGCGCCGCCTCGCTGGGACTCGACATCGAGCGTCAGCTCACCCGCACCGGTGGGCTGCCGTTCGCCGGTGGGCCCTGGAACAACTACGTGATGCACGCCATCGCCACCGTCATGAACGACCTGCGCGACCAGCCCGGTGAGCTCGGGTTGGTGTGGGCCAATGGTGGCTATGCCACCAAGCACGCGTTCGGCGTGTACTCGACCACGCCGCCCACGAACGCCTTCCGCCACGAGTCGCCACAGGCCGAGATCGACGCGCTGCCCGCACGCGAACTCGCCGACCCGGCCGCCGCGGCCGGGTCGGCGACCGTCGAGGCCTACACCGTGATGCACGCCCGCGACGGGTCCCCCGAACTGGCGATCGCCACCTGTCTGCTCGCCGATGGACGTCGGGCCTGGGGCACCTCGGATACCGGCGACGTGATGGCGGCGCTGCTCGAGGGCGAGTGGGTGGGGACCGCGGTCACCCTCGGCGACGACGGCGCGCTTCGGCTCTGAGCCGCGTCGCGCTCGGCGCTGCGTTCAACCCGCAGTCGCCGCGGCCACGTGGAGCACCCACCAGGTGACCGGGCCGACGATGCCGTCTTGGCCGATCTCGGCCGCGCTCTGGAACTCCCGCACCCGTCCGGCGGTCTGGGGACCGAAGCGGCCGTCGACGGCGAGGTCGGGGCCGGGCAGGAACCGGTTGAGCAGCTGCTGCAACCGGGCGACCAACAGGCCCTCATCGCACAACTGCATCGGCAGGTCGGTGACCGGCTCGTAGCGGGCGCACCCCGACCCCGGCCTGGGGGCGCTCGTCAGCTCGTTGAGCCGAGCCCACGTCCGTGGGCCGACGATGCCGTCGACGGCCAGGCCGTGGCGACGCTGGAACTCCCGCACGGCGAGCTCGGTGACCGGACCGAAGAAGCCGTCGGTGGCGATGGTGTGCGGGTTGACCTGGTTCAGTCGCTGTTGCAGATCGGTGACCAGCAGACCGCGCGAGCACACGTCGAGCGGGATCGCATCGGTCCACTCGTAGGAGCCGCAGGTGGCGGCGGCGACCGTCGCCGGCCCTTGCGCCACCGTCACCGCCGCCGTCGGCACGAGTGCCAACAGCCCGCCGATCGCCACCCGCCGTGCCCGCTGGCCCCGTCGGCGGCGGCGAACCGACCGGCCGCGGTGGTCGCCGCCCTGGCGATCGGCGCCGGTGCCGGCGCTTCCGCCGGGTGTCGTGTGCGGTGTGGTCGTGCTCATGGGTCCTCCCTGGGGCCGAGCGATGCGATGTCGCCGTTGGGACGTCCCCGATCGGGCCATCGGGTGACGGCGGCGATGTGACGATCCGGTGACGACCGACGACGACGAGCGAAGGGGCCGGACGGGGCGCCCGACGTGCGATGCTGCGACCGTGGTGACCTCGGACGAACCCGCCCCGACCAGCGCCGACTCCTCGTACCCTCGCGAGTCGGCCCGCACCCAGCGCTACACGCTCGGCGCACCTCGCGACCTGGTCGTCTCACCCGACGGTCGACGCATCGTCTTCCTCCGGAGCCGGGGCGGCACCGACCCTGCCAACTGCCTGTGGGTGGTCGATGCTCAGACCGGCGACGAGACGTTGGTGGCCGACCCGCTGACGTTGTTGGCCGACGGCGACGAGGTCGAGCTCCCACCCGAGGAGCGGGCGCGGCGCGAGCGGGCGCGCGAGGGCGCCGGCGGGATCACGGGGTTCGCCACCGACGGCGACGTGACCGTGGCCGCCTTTGCGATCGCCGGCCGGTTGTTCGTCGCCGGGCTGATCTCGGGTACGGCACGGGAGCTCGCGGCGGCCGGCCCGGTGTTCGACCCGCGCCCGGATCCGCTGGCCCAGCGGGTGGCCTATGTCAGCGGGCGGCTGCTGTGCGTCGGCGAGTTGGATGGTCGGTGGCGGGTGCTGGCCGGTGGGGACGACGAGCCCGAGACGGTCACCTGGGGAAGCGCCGAGTTCGTCGCGGCCGAGGAGATCGGCCGCTTTCGTGGCTATTGGTGGAGCCCCGACGGCGAACGGGTCGCGGTCACCCGGGTCGACACCCAGCCCGTCACCCGCTGGCACATCGCCGATCCCGCCGAACCCGCGTCACCCCCGACCACGGTCGCCTACCCGGCCGCCGGCACCGCCAACGCAGAGGTCTCGCTGCACGTGTTCGGCCTCGACGGTCGGGTCGTCGACGTCGAGTGGGATCGGGCCGCGTTCGAGTACCTCGTCGCGGTGCAGTGGACCTCGACCGAGCTGCTGGTCACCGTGCAGTCGCGCGACCAACGCCGGGTACGGATCCTGACGGTCGATCCCGACAGCGGGGAGACGACGGTGCGAGCCGAGGACCACGACGACGTGTGGGTGGAGCTGGTGCCGGGTGTGCCGCGGCTCGATGCGGTTGGTCGGCTCGTCACCTGCGCCGACCGTGACGGCGCCCGGCGGCTGCTGGTGGACGGAACACCGGTGACACCGGCCGACCTGCAGGTGCGTGCGGTCGCCACCGTGGACGGTCCCGGTGTGCTGTTCACCGCCAACCGTGTCGACGACGCCACCTCGATCCAGGTGTGGCGGTACCTCGACGACGACCTCATGGCGCTGACCGACGAGCCCGGCGTCCACCAGGTGGCGGGCGGGGGCGCGACGATCGTCGTCACGACGGCCACGCTGGAGGATCCGACCACCCAGTGCGAGACGCTCGACGGCATCGAGATCGCCACGTTGGCGGCGACGCCGTCGCGGCGGGCGGCGGTCGGCTTGCACGTGCTGGGAGCGCGGCGCCTGGCCACGGCGGTGCTGCTGCCCGAGGGCCACGACGGCTCGCCGCTGCCGGTGCTGCTCGACCCCTACGGCGGGCCGCATGGCCCGCGCGTGATCCGCTCGCACAAGGCCCATCTCGCGTCGCAGTGGTTTGCCGACCAGGGCTTTGCGGTGGTGGTCATCGACGGGCGGGGTACCCCCGGACGCGGTTCGGCGTGGGAGCGCGACGTGCATCACGACTTCGTCGACCCCGTGCTGGAGGATCAGATCGACGGCCTGCACGCCGCCGCCGCCGAGCTCGGCGTCCTCGACCTCGATCGGGTCGCCATCCGTGGTTGGAGCTTCGGCGGCTATCTCGCCGCCCTGGCGGTGCTGCGGCGCCCCGACGTCTTCCACGCCGCCATCGCCGGAGCGCCGGTCACCGAATGGCGCCTCTACGACACCCACTACACCGAGCGCTACCTCGGCCTTCCCGCCACCGATGCCGAGGTGTACGACGCCAACTCGTTGCTACCGCTCGCCGCCGGGTTGGCCCGACCCTTGCTGTTGATCCACGGGTTGGCCGACGACAACGTCGTCGCCGCCCACACGCTCCGATTGTCGAGCGCCCTGCTCGCCGGTGGTCGGCCCCACGAGGTGCTGCCGTTGGCCGGGGTGACCCACATGACCCCCCAGGAGGTGGTGGCGGAGAACCTGCTGGCCCACCAGCTCGGGTTCTTGCGGCGGTCGCTGGGGTTGCCGACGTCGTCGTGACGACGGACCGGTGAACGGCGAGCGACCGCGGCGAGCAGCGCGACCACCGAAGCAGAGCCGCGAGCGACCGCGGGCTACGGTGCGCAGCGATGGAGGAGCGCCTCAGCGAGCTGTACGAAGGTGTGGCGGTCCACGCCACCGCCGACCGTGAGCACATGGCCGCCCTCGAGCTGTTGGCGCTGGTGATTCTGGCCGACCACCACCTCGGTGACGACGAGCTGGGTGTGTTGCGCGAGCTGAGCGAGGACTGGCGCGGGGCGGCGTTCTCGTTCGAGCAGTACCTCGGCCCGGCGATGGCGGCCGCTCGCCACTCGTGGTCGACCGACGAGGTCGGCGATCACCTCGACGAGATCGATCGGCGGATCACCTCGCGTGTGCTGCGTCGCGCGCTGTTCTCGGCGGCGCGCGAGATCGTCGGCGATGACGCGACGCCCGAGGAGGCCGACGTCTTGTCCGAGATCGCCGTCCGTTTCGGCTGAACACGCCGGCCCGGGCGCCCGCTGCGGTCAGCGCGCACGACGCCCGATCGCCACCCGATCGCGTCCGGCGAGATCACGGCGGATCTCGACATCGACGTACCCGCGGTCGGTGAGCAGCGCGGTGGTCGCGGCGCCCTGATCGGCGCCGATCTCGAGCACCAGCCAGCCGCCGATGCGGAGTCGCTCCGGGGCGTCGCCGATCAGCCGGCGGATGTCGTCGAGACCGTCGTCGCCACCGAACAACGCCTCGTGGGGCTCCCAGGCCCGGACGGCGGCGTCGAGATCGGGCGAGTGAGTGGCAACATAGGGCGGGTTGGCGACGGCGACATCGAGCATGACGTCGGGTGGGAGCGCGTCAAACCAGTCACCGGCGGCGATGCGCACGTTGGCGGCCCGCCGGCCGATCCCGGCGAGGTTGGCGCGGGCGAGGTCGAGCGCGTCGAGCGACCGGTCGGTGAGCCACACCGACACGCCACGGTCCGGTAGCTCATCGGCCAGCGCCAGGCCGATCGCACCGGAGCCCGTCCCGAGGTCGGCCACGGTGATCGGCGGTGGCGCCGCACCGGCCAACTCGATGGCGACACCGGCGACCACCTCGGTCTCGGGGCGGGGGATGAGCACACGGGCATCCACGGCGAGATCGAGGCGGCGGAACGACCACCGTCCGAGCACGTAGGCCAACGGCTCACCGGCGAGATAGCGAGCGACCATCGCATCGAGATGGGCGACCATCCGTTGGGTCGCCCGCTCGTCGAGGTGGTCCTCGATCCGGTCGGCGTCGGCGGCCACCTCGCACAACCAGCGGGCCGGCGCCCGCTCCCCCACCTCGACGATCGTCGCCGCCAGCAGCTGGCGCCAGGTCACCCCCTCGTCGACCACCACACCCCCTCATCGGAGTGTTGGAGCGCAAGCGAGTGTTGCGGCGCGAGACGGGCCGAGCCCAACACTCCGATGCGCTCCAACACTCGGATCAGGAGTCGGGGGTCGGGGTGGCGGCGAGCTGGGCGGCACGCTCGTCGGCGCGCAGGGCGTCGACGACGGGGTCGAGACCGCCGGCCAGCACGTCGGCCAGCTGGTAGATCGTGAAGCCGATCCGGTGATCGGTGACCCGGTTCTCCTTGAAGTTGTAGGTGCGGATCTTCTCGCCGCGGCCGCCACCGCCGACCTGCGCCCGACGCTCGATCGACGCCGCCGTGGCCCGCTCGCGCTCGGCTGCTTCGAGCAACCGGGCCCGCAGCACCTGCATCGCCCGGAGCCGGTTCTGCAGCTGGCTGCGCTCGTCCTGCATCGACACGACGATCCCGGACGGCAGGTGGGTGATGCGCACGGCCGAGTCAGTCGTGTTGACGCTCTGGCCGCCGGGGCCGCTCGAGCGGAACACGTCGATCTGCAGGTCTTTGTCGGCGATGTCGACCTCGACCTCGTCGGCCTCGGGGAGCACCAGCACCGTCGCCGAGGACGTGTGGATCCGCCCCTGGCTCTCGGTGACCGGGACGCGTTGCACCCGGTGGGGCCCGCCCTCGTACTTGAGAAGGGTCCACGCCTCGTCACCGGCGACCTCCATGGTCACCTGGTTGTATCCGCCCCGCTCGCTGACATCGGTCGACATCGTGTCGACCTTGAGACCGTGACGACCGGCGTAGGCGACGTACATGTCATAGAGGTCGCGGGCGAAAAGGTTGGCCTCCTCGCCACCTTCGGCGCCGCGGATCTCCACGATGACGCTGCGACCGGCGTAGGGGTCAGGCGGGATCATCAGCTCGCGCAGTTCGTCATCGACGGTGGTCAGCAAGGACTCGCCGGCGGTGAGCTCGGCCTCGAGCATCACCCGATCGTCGCCGTCGGCGACCGCCAGCAGCTCGCGCGCCGCCGCGGCGTCGCCGAGGAGTTGGCGGCGGCGACCCGCGGTGACGACCACCGGATCGAGCTGGCGATAGCGGATCGTGACCCGCCGCAGCTCATCGGGGTCGCTGGTGACCGCCGGGTCGGCCAGCCGAGCCTCGAGATCGGCGTGCTCGTGCTCCATCGCGAGCAGCCGCCGGGCAACGGCATCGGACAGCTCACCGGACACCTGTCCAGCGTAGCGATCGCCGCGTCCACCGAAAGATCTTGATCTGAGTTGTCACGACTCAACTTTTCTGTAGCGTTGACAACGCATCGGGTGACAGCTCGAATGCAAGATTTACCGCCATCTCACCCGCAGGAGCCATCACGATGATCGTCCGCACCCGCCCCTTCATCTCCTCGTTCGATGCCCAGCGCGTCGACCGCGTCTTCGGCGAGCTCACCCGCTCGCTGACCAACACCGGCCGAGGCCCGGCCGTCGACGCCAGCTGGCACGACGGAGCCCTCCGGCTGACCGTCGACCTCCCCGGCGTCCCCGACGAGGCGATCAGCGTCGACGTCGCCGACCACACGCTGGCCATCGCCGTCGATCACGACGGGACCGCCTGGCAGCGCAGCGTTCGGCTGGGCGACCAGCTCGACCCGAGCCAGGTCTCGGCCCGCTATCTGAACGGTCGCTTGAGCGTCACCGTGCAGCCGGCACCCGAGCCCGAGAAGCGCTCGATCGCACTCGACACCACCCCGGCCCCCGCCGTCGAGGCGACGGTCAGCGACGAGACCGACGCCGACGGTCAGCCCGGCGCCGCCGATCCCTCGACCGCTCAGGCCTGAGGAGACGCCGGCCGAGGCCCGTCGGGCTCAAGAGAGCCCAGCCGGTCGGCGAGACGACCGATCACGACGGCCTCGTCATCGCCTGCGGACGCAGGCGATTCGTGCCGAGCGTGGCACGCGCGGTGTACCTACTCGCTCGAGTCCTCAGACCGCGACGATCCGCATCGGCTCGTTCAGCAGGTTCGCCAGGTCCGTCGTGATCGCGACGTGATCGCGAGCCGGTACCACCAGCCAGGTCCCCGGACCTGACCCATCGCCGACGCCCGGTTCGCCGCCGCCCGCCCGCTGGACGGCGAGCCGGGCGTCGGTCGCGTACGGCACGAGGTCGAGGTCCACACCGACCGAGCAGACGACGACCACCGGGTCACCCGCCGGTGTGAGCCCACGCGCCGTCGCCGGCAGCCGGTCCTTGACGTTTGGGCGGGGCAGCGGCGGTTCGGTGGCCGCAAGCGAGCCCAGTCCGATCCTCTCCGGCTGCTCCACCAGGTCCCAGCGCAACAACCGCTCGGGCAGCAGCCGACCCAGCGGGTGGTCGGGTGCGTCCGGCTGGCGGTGTGCGGTCACGGCGTCGACGACGCCGCGCAGCGCCGACGCCGCGGGGACCTCGCCGTGGATCATCGCGAACGCCTCACGATCATGGGCGCCGACACCGACCTCCAGACGCACCGCACCGGTCGCGCCGTCGCCGACCACCCGGCAGACCTCGAGCCCGCGCACGTCCCCCAGCACCACGCCGTGCTCGACGACCGGCGTCGCACCCCCGGCGGCGATCGCGCCGCGCAGCTCGAGGTGGTCGGGTGACGCCGCCGACGGCGGTGCCAAGGGCTCGGCCACCGCCGGCAGCAACGTCCGCTCGGCGACGTGCCAGACCTCGATCGCGAAGCCGAACGCCTCGGCGCGCCGGGCGAGCGTGCCGGTGTCGTGATCGGCGAGCACGTGGAGCGATGTCGCCCCGTGACGGACCGCCCACGCCAGCGCCGGTCCCAGCCCGCGCTCGGGGTGGTCCTCCACCAGCACCCACGCCGCGTCACCGACCATCGACGCCGCCCCCACGGGGAAGGCCCCCGGTGTCGCATCGAGGTCCCGACCGTGGTGCTCGCGCACCAGCGCCGCCAGCTTGAGAGAGCGGAAACGGGTCTGCCGGGCGTCGTCGTCGGGCGTCGCCATGGTGCTCGACCCTAGCGACCGTCCGGATCCAGCGGTCCGAGCGGTTCGAGCGGTTCGAGCGGTCCGGCCCGACTTTCCCGGGTGCGACCTCGGCACACGGGCCGGTGACCGGGCCGCCCGGCGAGGCCGGTAGCGCGTGTACTACCCATGACGGGGTCCACTTGGCCAGACTTGCCGACGGCAACGAGGCCGAGGAGGAGTCCGTCATGTCGACCACCAGCACTACCGACGATCGACCAACCGGGTCGCGTCCCGCTCCGAGCGGTCCGTTCGGGAGCGTGTTCGGGCCCCAGATGTCGGTGGCCCGCTTCGACGGCGAACGCTGGAGCGAACCCGAGCTCGCGCCAATCGAGTCGTTCTCACTGCACCCCGGAACCCACGCCCTGCACTACGGGAGCGCCTGTTTCGAGGGGCTCAAGGCCCATCGCCAAGCTGACGGCTCGGCCCGCCCGTTCCGCGCCGACGCACACGCCGCCCGCATGGCTCAGAGCGCCGAGCGGCTCTGTCTCCCGGTCCCGCCCGTCGAGCTGACCGAGCGCCTGATCGCCATGGCCGTCGACGCCAACGAGGACCTGGTCCCCGACCCGCCGGGCGCGATGTACCTGCGCCCGACCCTGCTCGGTACCGACGAGACGATCGGGGCGGCGGCCCACCCGAGCGAGTCCGCGATCCTGTTCGTGCTGGCCTGCCCGGTCGGCGACTATCTGCCCCCGCGACCGCTGACGATCGTCGTCGAGACCCGGCTACCTCGCACCACACCGCAGTTCGGGGTGGTCAAGGCCGGCGCCAACTACGCGATGGCGCTGACCCCGATCATGGCGGCCCGGCGCGACCATGACGCCGATCAGGTGCTGTTCGCGCCGGGAGGCATCGTCCAGGAGACCGGCGCCTCCAACATCGTGCTGATCGACGGCGAGCACCTCGTCACCCCGGCGCTCACCGACGCCTATCTGCACGGCATCACCCGCGACTCGCTGCTCAAGGTGGCCCGGTCGTTGGGCTGGCAGGTCGACGAGCGTGACCTCAGCGTGGACGACGTCGTCGAGTGGATCGCCCGCCCCCACGCCGAGCTCGCGTTGACCGGCACCGCCGCCGTGGTCGGGGCGGTTGGCACCCTGATCGTGGCCGGGGAAGCCCTGCCGGTCGGGAGCGACGGGCAAGCCCCCCGCACCGAACAGCTGCGACGCGCGCTGATCGACATCCAGACCGGTCGGGCGACCTTCGACTTCTGAACCCGGACGCGCCGATGCCGCCCGAGGGGCGGCATCGGTCGTCGGTCCTCGTCGCGGCCAGCCGGCCGCTCGCTCACTTCTTGGCGCGGTTGCCGTAGCGCTTGTTGAAGCGCTCGACGCGCCCACCCGAGTCGACCAGCTTCTGCTTGCCGGTGAAGAACGGATGGCACTCGTTGCAGAGCTCGATGCGCAGCTCGCCACCCGAGGTGGAGCGAGTGGTGAACGTGTTACCGCACGAGCACTTCACGAGCGTGTCGGTGTAGTCGGGATGGGTCTCGGTCTTCATCACATCGCTCCGGCGGCGGGGGAAAGCAGGGCGTCCCAGTGTACCGGCGACGATCGCTGCCGCCGCCGGCACCCCGCGTCGGGCAGCCCTCAGACCGTGGCCGGCGTGACGGCGCCGTCTCCGACGCTCAACACCAGCATCGCTTCGGTCTGCCCGTTGCGGGGGTCGACGTGCTGGCCGACCTGGCGAAACCCGATCCGCCGGTGGAAGGCCAACGACCCGTCGTTGCGCGGCACCAGGTTGACCTCGGCAGCGAGCATCGATCGACCCGCCGCGATCGCTCGGTCGATCGCCAGCCGGTACAGCGCGCGGCCCACGCCGGTCCCGACCCGATCGGCGCGCACGACGATGCGATCGACATACTGGAATCGCTCATAACGATCGGCGAACCAGCTGTAGTTCGGGCTGGCATACCCACAACCCTCCGCCAACAGCACCAACAGCGCCGTCGGTTCCCCGGGCCCGCCATCGTCACCGTCACCGCCATCGATGACGAGGACCTCACCGTTGGCGAGAAACCACTCGCCATCGCTCCGGCTCAACGGGCCGACCTTGGGGATCTCGGTGTTGTTGAGCGCGACCAGCGCCGGCCAGTCCTCGGCCGTGGCGGCACGGACCACCGGCGCGCTCATCAGGTGGACTGCTTGGCGAGCTCGGCCAGGAACTCGTCGTTGGTGCGGAAGGACTTGAGCCGGTCCATCAGCATTTCCAACCCGGCGGCCGGGTTACCGTCGGCGGCCAGCCCCGACAACACCCGGCGCAGCTTCCAGGCCATCTGGAGCTGCTGGCGGTCGAAGAGCAGTTCTTCATGACGGGTGCTGGACGCGTCGACGTCGATGGCCGGGAAGATGCGCCGCTCGGCGAGGCGTCGATCGAGACGAACCTCCATGTTGCCGGTGCCCTTGAACTCCTCGAAGATGGCCTCGTCCATCCGGCTGTTGGTGTCGACCAAGGCGGTGGCGAGGATCGTCAACGAACCGCCCTCCTCGACGTTGCGGGCGGCGCCGAAGAACTGCTTGGGCGGGTACAGCGCCGCAGCATCGATGCCACCCGACAGCAGCTTGCCCCCCGCCGGGGCCGCCAGGTTGTAGGCACGGGCCAACCTGGTGATGCCGTCGAGGATGACCACGACGTCCTGACCTTGCTCGACCAGCCGCTTCGCCTTCTCGATCACCAACTCGGCGACGTGGGTGTGCTCCTCGCTCGGTCGGTCGAACGTCGACGCCACGACCTCGCCGTGCACGCTGCGTCGGAGATCGGTGACCTCCTCGGGCCGCTCGTCGACCAACAGGATGATCAGCGTCACCTCGGGATGGTTCTTCTCGATCTTCTGGGCGATCGTCTTCATGATCATCGTCTTGCCGGCCTTGGGCGGCGACACGATCAGGCCGCGCTGACCCTTGCCGATCGGGCTCACGAGATCGATGATGCGCCCGGTCATGTTGGTGGGATCGCTCGGGTCCTCCAGCCGCAGCCGCTGATCGGGGTAGAGCGCCGTCAGGTCGTCGAACCGGGGGCGCCGCCGGGCCTCCCCGGGCTCCTTGCCGTTGACCGTGGTGACCTCGAGGAGGGCGGGGTTCTTCTCGTTGCGCCCGGCCGACCGGCTGGACCCCTCGATGTGGTCGCCCTTGCGAAGACCGAGCTGGCGGGCCAGCTTGACGGGGACGTAGGCGTCGTCGCGGCTCGGCAGGTACCCACGGACGCGCAGGAAGCCGTAGCCCTCGTCGCGAAGGTCGAGGTAGCCCGACACCGGGAGCGGCTGCTCGTTCGCCGCCAGCTCGCCGCCGCCGTCGGGGCCATCGGCGGTGGCGGTGCCGCCGGTGTTGGCGTTGGCCGCCGTGCCGGGGTCTTCGCCATCGCTGCCCCGGTTGCCCTTTCGCCGCCGCCGGCGGCGACGGCTCCGGCTCTCGCCGTCGGCACCGTCGTTGGACGCCCCGGCGTCGAGCCCCGACCCGTTCGGACGGGTGACCGGCGGCGATTCCGGTCGTTCGCCGACGTCGAGGTCGAGTTCCCACTCGGCGAGCGGTTCGGCCCGGTCGGTCGTTCCGCCCCCGGCGGCCGGGCGCGCCGCGGCCGCCGGGGCCGACGCCGACTCGGACCGGTCCTCGGTGGGGTCCGCATCGACCGAGCCGCCAACGCCACGCCGACCTTCGGCGCCGCGCGGGCCCGCACCCTTGGGCTCGGCGGCGGGCTGCTCGGGCGACGTCGACCCGGCAGCGGCCGGGGTCGCGTCGCTGGCGTCCGGGGCGGTGGCGTCGGCGGCGTGACCGGTCGTCTCCAGGATCAGGGTGATGATGTCGGACTTCTTGGTCCGGCTGCTGGCCTTCAGACCGAGCGCCTTGGCGATCGCCAGCAGCTGCTCCTTGTCCTTGGACTCCAGCACGGACTGTTCGAGTGCCTCTGCGGCCACGGGTACCTCGTTCTCCGGTACGGCTCGGGGGTCGGACACCGCCATCACGGAAGCGTCCGCTGCCGGACGGGATGTGGCCCGAAGACCACTCCCCACCACTCCGGCTCGTCCTGGCGGATCGGCACGACCCGGCGGCGCGAATCGTCGACCGGCGCGACGACGCGCCCCACGATAGCCGCGCCCGTCGCCGTCGCGAGGTTCCCTCCGGAACGTCGTCCCCGACCGCCGGTCAGGCGAACGCCTGAGCGACCAGGTCCTGCACCGCGGCCAGTTGGTTGGGGGCATGTTCGATGCGCTCGGGACGCTCGAACAGGTCGCCGAGGTGGGCGGGCAGGGCTGGACGAATGCCCGTGGCCCGCTCGACGGCATCGGGGAACTTGGCCGGATGGGCGGTCGCCATCGTGATCACCGGGTGTTCGCCGCCCAACAGCCGGGCGGCTCTGGTCCCGGTCGCGGTGTGCGGATCGACCAGCTGACCGGTGTCGGCGTACACCCGTCGGATCTCGTCGAGCACCTCGGCGTCGGTGGACGCAGCGGCTCGGAACGCACCGCTGATCCACCGCTCGCGCATCTCGTCGCTGACCACCAGGGTGCCGCGCTGACGGAACTGCGCCATCTGCTCCGCGGTGCGGGCGCCATCGCCGTCGTTCATCACCCACAGCATCCGCTCGAAGTTGGAGGACACCTGGATGTCCATGCTCGGGCTGAGGGTCGGGACCACCCCGGCGGTCGACATGTCGTTGTCGTTGACGAAGCGGGTGAGGATGTCGTTGGCGTTGGAGGCGATGACGAAGTCGCTGATCGGGGTTCCCATCCGGCGGGCCAACCAGCCGGCGAACACGTTGCCGAAGTTGCCCGTCGGCACGCACGCCCGCACCGGGCCACGCAGCGCCCGCGCCGTGGTGACGTAGTAGACGACCTGCGCCATCACCCGGGCCCAGTTGATCGAGTTGACCGCCGAGAGCCGCATCCGGTCGCGGAACGCGGCATCGGCGAACATCGCCTTGACCAGGTCCTGACAATCGTCGAAGGTGCCGTCGACGGCCACCGTCCGCACGTTGGGGGCGTCGACGGTCGTCATCTGACGACGCTGCACCTCGCTGGGGCCGCCATCGGGGTAGAGGATGACGATGTCGACGTGCGCGCAGTCACGCACCGCCTCGATCGCCGCCGACCCGGTGTCGCCGCTGGTGGCGCCGACGATGGTCACCCGTTGCGTGCGTTCGGCGAGGACATGATCGAAGAGCCGCCCGACCAGCTGGAGGGCGACGTCCTTGAAGGCCAACGTGGGCCCGTGGAAGAGCTCGGCCATCCACTGCCGATCGTCGAGTTGCACCAACGGGACGACGGCGCGATGGCGAAACGTCGCGTACGCATCGCGACACATCGCCCCGAGGACCTCGGGCGCGATGTCGGCGCCGACGAACGGCGCGATCACCAGATGAGCGACCTCGGCGTAGGAGCGGGCGGCATCGAGCACGGCCGGCGACGGCAGCAGCGGCCACTCGACCGGGACGTACAGCCCACCGTCGGGCGCGAGCCCCGCGAGCAGGGTGTCGGCGAAGCCGAGCTCGGGAGCGTTGCCGCGGGTTGAGACGTAGCGCATCGGGACCGCTCGATCGGGTCAGGCGTCGTCGCCGACGACTCGCAGCAGACCGCCGACCGTGCGGACCGACGGCAGGTCACGCAGCCGCTGCACGGTGGCCTGCACCGCCGACTCCTTGCAGCGATGGGTGATGAAGACCAGCCGGGCATCCCCACCGATGCCCTCCTGCTCGGCGACGCGGATGCTGACACCGTGATCGGCGAGCGCCCCGGTGACGTCGTGGAGGACGCCGGGTTCGTCACGCACCTCGAGACCGAGGAGATACTCGGCCGACGTCTCGTCGATCGACGTGATGTGGGCCTTGCCGAAGGAACCGAGCGACCCGTGGGTGCCACGGGTGAGGTTGACGGCGGCATCGATCACGTCGCCGAGCACGGCGCTGGCGGTCGGCGCGCCACCGGCACCGCGGCCGTAGAACATCAACGAGTCGACGGCATCACCCTGGACGAACACGGCGTTGAAGCTGCCCCGCACCGTGGCCAACGGGTGATCGCGGGGGACGAGCGCCGGATGCACCCGCACCCCGACCTCGCCGTCGCCGTCGAGCTCGGCGATCGCCAACAACTTGACGACGTAACCGAGACGGCTCGCCACCGCGATGTCGCCGGCGGTCACCCGGCTGATGCCCTCGTGGTAGACGTCGCCGGCCACGACCTTGGCGCCGAAGGCGATGGTGGCCATGATCGCCGCCTTGGCACCGGCGTCGTAGCCCTCCACGTCGGCGGTCGGATCGCGCTCGGCGTAGCCGAGACGCTGAGCCTCGCCCAACGCATCGCCGTATGACGCACCCTCGTCGGTCATTTTGGTGAGGATGTAGTTGGTGGTCCCGTTGACGATGCCCATCACCCGGGTGATCGGCTCGCCGCGCAGGCTCTCGCGCAAGGCGCGAACGATGGGGATCCCGCCGGCGACCGAGGCCTCGAA
>JBKEAH010000236.1:0-6785 GCA_047972065.1 Desertimonas sp. | reverse complement strand
CAAGGCGGCCAAGGAGCTCGGCCCGATCGAGTAACCCGCCGAAGCGCGCGGCACTGTATGTGTGCCGCCGCCGTGGACGATCTCCGAGCTCGCCGACGACGACGTGCGGCTCGCATCGGTTGTGGCACTCGCTCGTGCGCCGTGGCACAATCGTAGCCATGACGACCGAAGCCCTGAGGACGGTGAAGGACCGGTTCTCGGAGTACGTCGACCGCGTCGAGCGGCATCACGAGCGCATCGTTGTGAGCCGCAACGGTCGTCCGGCCGCCGTGCTGATCAGCATCGCCGACCTGGAGAGCTTGGAGGAGACGCTCGACGTGCTCAGCGACCCGGAGACGATCGCCGCGATTCGGGCCGCTGAGAGCGAGGTCGCTCGTGGTGATGTCGTCCGCGGCGTCGATGCCGTGCGGGCCCTTCGCGGCAACGCTCGTTGACCGAGCTGTACGAGCTTGTCGTCGCTCGGTCGGCGGCGCGTTCCATCGCCGAGGAGTTGCCGGAGGCCGTCGCGGGCGCCGTCATCGACCTGATCACAGGGCCTCTGCTGGAGTCGCCCCGTCGAGTGGGAAAGCCGCTGGGCAGGGAGCTCGCCGGACTATGGAGCGCGCGGCGGGGAACGTACAGGGTGGTGTACCGCATCGATGACACGGTCCGCCAGGTCGAGGTGTTGCGTGTCGACCATCGCCGCGACGTCTATCGCGGCTGAGTCGACGCGATGCCGAGCCCCGGCGTGGATGAGTGAAGTACAGCCAATTGTCATCATCACCAAGGCCGCCGAGGAGCTCGCCCCGATCGAGTACGTCGGACCTGCTCCGGGTGCCCAGGTGGTCGGAATGTGTCGCTGGTCGCAACTGTTGAAGCGCTCGAACCTATGCTGAGCCGATGTCTCAGCGCTCGGCGCGAAGCCTGTTCGGGTACGCCGTCCTGGCAGCCACGTTGCTCATCGGGACGGTCGCTCCGTCGGGTCGGTCCAGCGCCCAGGACACCGGTGACGGGGCGATCACCGTGCGGAAGGCCGTGGACGACGGCCCACTGGAGGGTTGGGAGTTCACCGTCTCCGCCGACGACCCGGCATCGTGTGTCATCGACGCCGGCGTGGTCACGACCGCCACCACCGACGCGTCGGGTCAGGTGACATTTGGCGGTCTCCCCGTCGATGGTGCGGCCGGAGCCTGCACCTACTCGATCACCGAGACACCGCGGGCCGGGTTCGAGCAGGTCACGCCGGCGGCCGATCTCGCGGGCATCGCCCCCGGAGTGCCAACCCCGGCGACCCAAACCGATGTCGCGGTGACCGAGGTCAGCGGCGTGTTCAACAACCCCAGCCGCGCCGGCCTCACCCCAGCCGCGATCCTGTGCCTCAGCGGCAGCGGGACGAACGCGATCAGCTCGGGTGCGCACCCGCTGCTGGGCACCTGCGAGCCGTGGGGGCCCCTGCAGACGTATTCCGAGCTGAGGTTCACCGGCGTCCCCTCACCAAACCTGCCCACCGGTACCACCGAGATCGGTACGTTCGTCCACGACAACGGCTCCACCAGGCAGGCGCTTCGCGACGTCGATCTCGCGGTGATGGTCACGTTCGTCCACACCCCCACCGGCGCGACCCAGACCGTGCCGCTGAGCTACCAGATGCGGGTCACCGAGACCAGCGACACGGCGGATCCTTGCGCCTACCCGGACGCCCCGAACACCGCCGGGTGCGGTGACCGTGTGCTGATCATGTCCACCGGCGGGGGACCGGTGACCTTCGGCGAGACGACGATCGCCGTGTCACCGCAGTTCAGCATCGGCGAGTGCGGTAGCACGCCGACGGACTTCGTCTACACGGCTGAGCAGACCGACACGACGATGTGCATGTTCGTCGTCGCCAGCGCCCCACCGGTGCCCAACCCCACGGTGGTCACCGTCACCAACCGGGCCGTGCCCGAGGAGATGACGACGACCACGGCGCCCTTCGATCCCTGCGCATCCACCACCACGAGCTCGTCGACGTCATCGACCTCATCGACGTCGAGCACCACCACCACGCCGACGGGGACCGAGCCGCCGAGCACCACGGCATCCACGACCACGACGACGACCACGACCACGACCACCACCACGACCACCACCACCACCACCACGCCGACCACCACCACCACGACCACGACGACCGTGGTGCCCCCGGGATTCCGGCGGGTTGCACGCCCACCGGTGGTGGCGCAGGAAGATCCGTGCGTCGCCCCGACGACCCTCGCACCCACCACCGTCGCACCCACGACGACACCCGTGGTGCGCTCGGGCGGTGCCACCGGTGGGACCACGGTGGTGTCTTCCGGTGAGCTCGTCGCCACCGGCAGCGACTCGTGGACGATCGCCGGCATCGCGTTCGTCGCCCTGGTCGCTGGTGGCATCCTGATGGTGGTGTCGCGACGCGACGGCGCCGTGCGCTCTCAGCGGCGTCCGTGATGTCGGCGCACCCGTGACGACGAGCCCGGCGCGGGAGGCGCCGACGGCTACCGTGCGGGCATGAGCCGAACCGGCCGATGCCTGTGCGGGAGCGTCACCTACGAACTGGACGGCGATCTGATCGCCACCGCGGTGTGCCATTGCAGCCACTGCCAGCGGCAAGGTGGGAGTGCGTTCTCGGTCAACCTGCTGGCTCACCAGTCGCAGCTGGCGGTGACGGGTGAGTTGGCGACCTACGAGGAGACCGGGGAGCGCGGCGACGCCGTCTATGTACGTCGACGCTTCTGCGGTGCGTGTGGGTCGCCGATCGTCTCCGAGCTCGTGCTGTCCGAGGGCGTGATCGCCGTCAAGGCCGGCACGCTCGATGACACCCGGGACGTCACCCCGACCGTCGAGGCGTGGTGTGTCGACCGGCAACCGTGGGTCGAGCTGCCCGCGATGGCGGTCTCCCTCGACCGCGAGTAGGCCTGCGACGTACTCGGGCGCCGAGACCGAGCCCGTCGCGGCACGGTCGTCGGCGGGCGGGTTCGGTACGGTGGCCCGGTGACCGACACGGCCCCGGCGCGGGCGAACTCGAACATGCTCGAACTGCTCAACGGCTTCGTCGTCGAGCTCCGCAACGCCGGGTTGCCGGTCAGCCTGACCGAGAACCTCGACGCGATGGAGGCGGTGCAGCACATCCCGATCGACGACCGTGACGCCTTCAAGTACGCGCTCGGGGCGACGCTGATCAAGAACAACGCCCACTGGCGGGCGTTCGAGACGGTGTTCGAGGTGTACTTCAGCCTGCGTGGCCCGGAGTACAAGATCGGCGAGGGCGAGGACTCCGATCTCGACGAGATGTTCCGCGAGATGCAGGAGCAGATGCGACAGGGCGATGGCAAGGGCGCCGCCGGAGGCGGGCTCGACTCGTTGACGCCCGAAGAGATCGCCCAGATGCTGATGCACGCGCTGATGAACGGTGACCAGGCGATGATGCGGGCAATGGCCCGCCAGTCGGTGCAGCGGTTCGCCGGGATGGAGCCCGGCCGGCCCGTCGGCGGCACGTACTACCTGTACCGGACGCTGCGCAACCTCGATCTCGACGGGATGCTCGAGAAGCTGATGGAGGCGACCCGCGAGCAGCTGCCCGGCGAGATGACCACGCTGGAGGAGCGGCTCGAACGCGAGGAGTACGAGCACCGCATCGACGAGTTCAAGAAGGAGATCGAAGCCGAGATCCGGCGTCGGCTGGTCGCCGACCGGGGGGCGGAGGCGATGGCCAAGACGCTGCGCAAGCCGCTGCCCGAGGACGTCGAGTTCATGCATGCGTCGCGCGACGAGATGCAGTCGCTCCGCAAGGCGCTGTACCCGCTGACCCGCAAGCTCGCCGCCCGGCTGGCCCGCAAGCGTCGCCACGGTCGCAAGGGCCCGCTCGACTTCCGCAACACCGTGCGTCACTCGCTGTCCTACGGTGGTGTGCCGGCCGAACCCAAGTTCAAGTATCCACGTCCGGCCAAGCCCGAGCTGGTGGTGGTCGCCGACATCTCGGGGTCGGTGGCGGCCTTCGCCCGCTTCACCCTGATGCTGGTGTACGCGATCCAGAACCAGTTTTCGAAGGTGCGCTCGTTTGTGTTCATCGATGGCATCGACGAGGTGACCGACTACTTCAAGGCCACCGAGGACATCCAGGACGCCATCCACCGGGTCAACACCGAAGCCGACGTCGTGTGGGTCGACGGCCACTCGGACTACGGGCACGCCTTCGAGGTCTTCTGGGAGAAGTGGGGCAAGGACATCGGTCCGAAGACGACCGTGCTGCTGCTCGGTGACGCCCGGAACAACTATCACGCCAGCCAGAGCTGGGTGATCAGGGAGATGCGCCACAAGGCGCGCCACGTGTACTGGCTCAACCCCGAGCCGCGCTCGTACTGGAACACGGGCGATTCGATCGTCGGGGAGTACGGCACCCACACCGACGGCGTCTACGAGTGCCGCAACCTCCGCCAGCTCGAAGGCTTCGTCGAGAAGCTGGCCTGAACCACCACCACCGTTAGCGCCACCGCTTCTGACATGCGATTCGAGCCAACGATGGCTCGAATCCTCACACAGAACGGCATCATCGTCGGATGCCGACCTCGCTAACCGAGCAACGTTTCGTTGATGTGATCGTCTCGTCGGGCGCGGCGATGTCGTCACAGGCCCGCGCGGCCGGTGTCGATGCGCCGGTCCCGACGTGCCCGGGCTGGAGCGTCGCCGACCTGGTCGCCCACGCCACCAAGGTGCACCGATGGTCGGCGGGGAACCTGCTCGGCGAGCCCTTCGAGCGCACCGACGACGAGATCATCGCCTCCGAGAAGGATCTGATCGGGTACTTCGACGCCGGGGTCGACACCATCGTGGCCGCCCTGGGCGCCGCCTCGGCCGACGGCGACGCGATGGTCTTCTTGAAGGACCCGCCGCCCACGGCGCGGCACTTCTGGGCCCGTCGACAGGCCCACGAGACCACCATCCATGGCGTCGACGTGTTGGCCGCGTTGCTGGGGCGTGCGCCGACCGCCGCCGAAGTGGCGGCCGAGTTCGGTGTCGACACCGCCCTGGCCCTCGACGGGATCGACGAGCTCGTCAGCGGGTTCTTTACCCGGGGGAGGACCAAGCTGGCGCTCGACGAGCCGTACACGGTGCTGGTCGCACCCACCGACGCCGACCGCTGGTGGCTGCTCAGCGTGGCCGACGAGCGGCTGTCGGTCATCACCGGCGACGGGGCCGCTCCGGCGGCGGACTCGGTGCTCGGTGGCAGCGCCGTCGAGCTCTATCTCGGGCTGTGGAACCGCGGCGCGGCGATCGTCGAGTCGGGTGCCGCCGGGGTGTTGGAGCGCTGGCACGGCGCGCAGCGCGTCGCCTGGAGCTGACGCCCACCACCGGAGCGTGGCAGCACGCGAATCGCGTGGTGCCACGCTCCGGTAAGCGTGGCCACATCGGGTGGCCGAAGGTCGGGGTCAGTCGATCGACTGGGCCTGCTCGATCAGCTCGACGAGCTCGTCGGCGCCGTCGACGTCCTCGTCGGCGAGCAACTCGGCGTCGTCGTGGAGCTGCGCGAGGGTGACCCCGCGCTCGTCGACGACCTCGTTGCCCTTCAGCAACTCGGCGAGGTCGGCCACCAGTGCGGCCAGACGGATGTCCGTCGACGGGGTGGCGGCGTTGGGCGGGATGACGGCGTCGATCTCGGTCGCCTCGCCGGTCTCGGGCGACGTCCAGCGCAGACGAACCTCGCCCAGCGGCGGGCCGTCGGGTGAGGGGATCCGCTCGCTGGGTCCATCGGCGGACAGCCGGACCTCGTACAACGCGGTGACGTGGTGGCCCGCACCCAGCTCGCCGGCGTCGACGGTGTCGTCGCGGAAGTCGCCGTCGTCGAGCTGGCGGTTCTCGTAGCCGATCAGCCGGTAGGCCTCGACCACCTCGTCGTCAAAGACCACCTGTACCTTCGCTTCCTCGGCGACGACGGTCAGCGTCGGGGTGAGGTCCTCCACGAACAACCGCTCGGCTTCCTCGAAGGTGTCGACGTAGCTGTAGAAGCCGTCGCCTTGGTCGGCGAGCTGTTCCATCAGGTGGTCGTTGTAGTTGCCCATTCCGTAGCCGACGGTGACGAGGTGGATGCCCTGCTCGCCGGCCTGGGTGATCTGTTCGGTGAGCACGTCGGCATCGGTGACCCCGACGTTGGCCACGCCGTCCGAGGCGAGCACGACCACGTTGATGGCATCGGCCCGGTACGCCTCGCGGGCCTGCTCGTAGCCGAGCATCAGGCCGGCCTCCATGTTGGTGCTGCCGCCGGGGCCGAGATCGTCGATGGCGTCGATGATCGTGTCGGCCTCCGAGACCGGGGTCGGGGCGAGCACCGGGACGGCATCGTCGCCGTAGGTGACGATGGCGATCGTGTCATCGGGATTCAGTTCGTTGACCAGCAGGGCCAGCGACGACTGGACGAGCCCGAGCCGCTGGCGGATGTCCATCGAGCCGGAGGTGTCGATGACGAAGGTGAGGTGAGCGGCCGGACGATCCGCCGCCGCGAGCTCGTCGGTCGACACCGCCACCCGCACGAGCTGGGTGCCGTCGTCGGCCCGTGGGGCGTCGACGGTCTCCACGACCACGCCGAGCGGTCCGCCGCCGGTCGGGTGCATCGTGTAGTCGAAGGCGTTGAGCCACTCCTCGACCCGGATCGACTCGGGCTCGGGCAGGTGCCCCTCGTCGAGGAATCGCCGACCGACGGTGAACGAACCGGTGTCGACATCGAGTCCGAACGTCGACTCGCGGTCGTCGGCGACCACCGTCCAGGTGGAATCACCGCCGTCGACAAAGACGTT
>JBKEAH010000206.1:0-10546 GCA_047972065.1 Desertimonas sp. | reverse complement strand
CCACGGTGGCGTCGCCGTCGGCGTCGACCGACGGGGCCTGGGCCACGGACCACGCGCCCTCGCGCTCGAAGAAGTCGCTCGGATCGAGCCGGTACTTGGAGTACACGTCGGTCTGCACCCGGAACAGGTCCTCGGGGTAGCGCAGGTGCTCACGGACCTCGGCGGGCATCTCCGACACCGAGGGGAACATCTCGGGGAAGGCCGACCGCCAGGCGTTGACGATCGGGTCGGACTCGTCGACGACGTAGAACGTGACCGAACCGTCGTAGGCGTCGACGACCGCCTTCACACTGTTGCGGAGATAGTTGGCGTCGCGGGGGATGCCGCTGCGCGCCGTCAGCTGGACGCTGTCACCGACCCGCTGGGCGTAGGGGTAGTCGCCGGTCGAGGTGTAGGCGTCGACGACCCACAGCACCCGCCCGTCCGACACCACGGGGTAGGGGTCGCCGTCATAGGACAGGAACGGGGCCAGCTTGGCCAGACGGTCCCGGATGTTGCGCACCCACAGCATCTGCGAGTCGGATTCGATGGCGCCGGAGCCGACGACGTTGTAGTCGAGGAAGGCGAGGGCGAACGCGGCCCGCCGCACGAAGCTCGACATCTCGACGCCGGCGGTGCCGGCGTAGGCCTCGTTGTCCCCGCACGACCGCTCATCCTGCGCGGTGCCGGCGACCGCGTATCCGGTGAGATCGGGGCTGAAGTACAGCTCGGGTCGTTCCAGGTCGACCGCCTGGTACAGCGGTCGGCCGTTGGCCGCGACCGCTCCGGCCGGCGCCATCACCAGCCCACAGCCGCGGGTGTTGATGAGGTGCTGACCCTGCCAGCTGGTGTTGGGGATGTTGGCCAGATCGAGCTCGCGGGCGGCGATCACCACCTGTTGCACGTCGCCGTCCAACTCGTAGCGGTCCACGTCCAAGTCGGCGATCGTCAGACCCGCCTGCTGACCCTCGTCGGTCCGGAACCGCGACAGCATCTCGTTGGGGTTGAGCAGCCGTACATCGCTGAGCGGTCCCGAATCGTCGGTGACCTCGGCCGCGTTGAGCCCGTCGAAGGTGATGTCGACCTCGCTCACGCCCCCCAGTCCCATCGCGTCGCGTGTCGCCAGCACGTTGCGCTCGATGTAGGTGGCCTCACGCGCCTGCTGGTTCGGCTTGACCACCAGTTGCTGCACCACCGCCGGGAAGACGTAGCCGCCCACGATCAGCACCACCAGCCACATCGCCGATGCCAGCAGCGGGAGCCGGAACGAACCCGTCCGCAGCACCGACAGGAACAGCCCGGCGGTGAGCAGGGCGACGAACATCAGCAGCATCAGCGCCGGAAGCTCGGCGTTGACGACCGTGTAGGTCGCCCCCTGGACGAACCCGCGCCGCTCGTTGGTCAGCTCGTAGCGGGTCAGCCAGTAGTCGGCGCCCTTCAGGGCGGCGAGGACGGCCAACAACACGGCGACGTGGCCCTTGGTCGCCGGGCGGATCGACGGCAACGCCGACGCGAACAAGACCCCACCATTGAGGATGTGGGTCAGGATCGTGATGACCAACACCAACGCCACGGCGACGAACAGCCAGTCGAGCACGAACGACAAGAACGGCAGCTCGAACACGTAGAACCCGACATCGACGCCGAACTGGGCATCGGACCGCCCAAACGAGCGCGAGTTGCGGAACAACAGCCACGACTGCCACTGCGACGTCGTCGGCACGGCGACCATCACCCCGAGCAGGGCGGCGGCGGCGTAGCGCACGACACGCAAGCGACGGCCGAACACCTCGTGGAAGCGCTCGACGACCGGGTGGACGTTGGCCGGGAAACGCGTCGGGGCGAGCCGATCGGCGATCGCCAGGTTGAGCGCCGCCAGCAGTGCGAACAGACCGAAGAACCCGGCGAACAGGGTGACCTTGGCGCGGATGGCGCCCCAGAACACGTCGGTGCGATCGAGTCCGTCGTGCCACAGATAGTCGACGTAGAAGCGCGCCACGGCACGCCCGAACACCAGCACCACCAGCAGCAGGCCGATGAGGACCAGCGCCACGGTCCGCCCGGCCGGGCGCCAACGTGATCGCCCTCCGGAGAGGTCAGAGGGTCGCCGCACGCGGGTCGAAGCTAGTCCTCGACGACGGCGTGGAGGCAGCGGCAGCCGGGGTAGGCGGGTGGGTTGGGGTGGCCGGTGGGGAACGGTTCACCGACCGTGACCGGGGTGGCGAGCGAGTTGTCCTCACAGTCGGGGGAGGCGGGACCGTCGGGGTCGACCAGCCAGCACACGGTCGTACCCGGCGCCAGCGAGGCGTAGGCGGCACGGGCATAGACACCACGGACGATGTCATCGAGCTCATCATCGATCCGCTGGGACTTCCACTCACGGTAGAGGCCACGGACCTTCTTGGCGACCACATCGTGATCGCCGTCGGCCTCCTCGACGGCGCGCCGCAGCCGTTCCCGCAGCGGCGCCACCAGTTCGGACGCGATCGCCTCGCGGGCCGGCCCGAGCAGCTGAGCGGAACCGACATCGATCTCCTCGGAGCCGCCGATCGCGGCGGCTCCGGCGCTCGCCGCGGCCGCGAGATCGGAGGTGATCGCGTCGGCGTAACGATCGATCTGGATCGGCTCGTCGCCGACCAGCGACGCGATACCGGCCAGCGGTTCGTTGCGTCGGAGGGCGTCGAGAACCTCGTTCTGCTCGTCGGCCAGACGGCGCTTGAGCTTGCGGCCAGCGGCGACGATCAACGGCACGATGACGACTTCCCGCGCCGCGAAGGGCGAGTCCGGGGCCGCGTCACCGGTGGTCGGAGCGTCGGCGCCGCCATCGTCGACGCTCGCTGCGGGGGCGGCGGGCGCCGACGGTGCACCCCGGCCGGCCCGGAGGCGGGCGAAGATCTGGTCGACATCGGCCGCCGCCGCGTCGTCGTGGGCGTCACCGGCGCGGTCCGGGTCGCCGGATTCGGCGGGCTCGCCCGACGGCGTCGTCACCTCCCCGGCGACCGGGAACGCCACCACGTTGCTCGTCGCCGTGTCGGTGGCCGCGGCGTCCCCGAGATCCCCGGGCTCGGCCGCCGCGGCGACGTCCACTGCCATGACCACGTCGTCGATCACCTGGCCAGCAGCTTCGGCTTCGGCGGCTTCGACTTCGGTGTCGCTGTCGGCACGGTCGGGCACCGGCACGGCCCCGGTGGCGTCACGGACGAAGGGGTTGTCGGGCTCGTCGTCGTCGATCGCGTCCGTCGACGACCCCGCCGCCTCGCCGGGCATCGGCGTGTCGCTCACCGCCGACTGGTCACCCGGCGATCGCGGGATCGTGAGGGGCACCGGGCCGGTCGTCGGCGACAGATCGACCAGCTCGGCGGGTTGCTCCAGCGGGGCCAGCTCCGACACGACGTCGGCGGCGACCAGCCGAGCCCGCTCGAACGCCTGCACCAGACGGTCGCGGCCACCGACGAGCTGTTCGATCTGCCGACGGGCCATCTCGCGCCGACGATTCAGCTCGCCGAGCACCCGCTCCCGGTAGGCACGGGCCTCCTCGACCATCTCGCGCCCCTGCTGCTTGGCCATCGCCAGCTCGGTCTCGGCGTCCGACGCGGCGTCGCTGCGCCGACGCGCCGCCTCCAGCTCGGCATCCTGGCGGGCCCGATTGGCCTCGTCGGTCGCCTCGCGCAGCAGGCGCGAGGCCCCCTCTTCGGCGCGCGCCTTGATCGACGCCGCGCTCTCGCGAGCTGCGGCGAGGATCCGCGTCGTCTCCTCACCCAACAGCCGGGCGGCGGTCTCCTCGTCGATGGTCAGGCTCTCGAGGTCGGGCGTCGTGCGGGCGCTCGTCAGCTCACGCTCCAAGAAGCGCTCGCGCTCTTGCAGACGGCCGAGCTCGGCCGAGACCATGCGCAGGAAGTCGCGCACCTCCTGCTGGTCGAATCCGCGGCGCGCCGTTCCGAACGAGGCCTCGGCGACGGCCGCCGGGGAGGACGGGTCGGGGCGCGAGAAGGAGATCGCCATTCGACCGAGCGTACGACGAGACCGTCGGCGGGTGGTGGCAATCGGTGCAGCCGACACCCGGGGCCGGCGGGTCTAGTCGTCGAAGGACTCCACCGGGTCGCCGCCAAGGGCGACCAGCGCCTCCAGCGCCTCGGACAACGTGGCCACCGTCACGATGTCCACCTCATCGCCGACCACCTCGCGCGCCGCCGCCAACGACGCCCCGCTCTGGCCGGCCGGCACGATGAAGGTGTCGATCCCGAGCTGACGGATCACCGACGCCTTCTGGGCGAGCCCACCGATCGGCCCGACCTGGCCCTCGACTCCGATCGTGCCGGTGACCGCCACGTCGGCGCCCCCGGTGAGGTTCCCCTCCGACAGCTCGTCGATCAGGGTCAACGTGAAGGCCAGCCCGGCGGAGGGTCCCCCGATGGTTCCGGTGTCGATGTGCAGCTCGAAGGGCAGCTCGACGCTGGCGGTGTCGAAGCGGTTGAACCCCATGATCGTGCGGCCCGAGCCGTCGGGGGCCTCGATCAGCTCAACCTCGACGGTCTCGGTCGCGGTCTCACCGGCACGCACCAGCTCGACTTCGACCGTGTCGCCGGGTTCATCGTCGTCGAGGGTGGCCTGGAGATCCTCGACGGTGCCGATCTCCGCCCCGTCGACGGTCTTGATGGTGTCGCCGGGGCGGAGTACCTCGGCGGCCGGGGCCATTCGCGTGCAGGTCTGGCCATCGGCCTGGAGACACAGGACCGACTCCACCACCACCTCGCCGAGCACCAGCCGGGCCTCCTCGTATCCCACGGCGCGCAGCGCGACGTACTGGGCGACCTGTTCGGACGTCCGCATCATCTGCAGCGACACGGTCCGCTGCTGCGACGGGGTGGTACCGCCGGGGTAACGCTCGGCGTGGGTCAGCGGGGTGTAGTCGCCACGCCCCCACCCGACCCACGCCGACAGCAGCGACTGCGGTGGCTCGGACACCGTGACGAAGAGGATGTCGCCCTCGCGGTCCTCGTCGAGGCGGGCGACGCCTTCGAGCTCGCCGAAGGAGATCCGGTCGTCGACCGGGTTGGCCGACGCCGGCACGATGGCGTAGGGGGTGCCGACATCCTGGGTGGCCTCGCCGTCACCGGCGACGGCCACCGGCTTGTCGTAGACCAGCTGTGCGGGCAGGAACGCCACGGCGACGACGAACGCCGGCACGGCCCCGGCCACCACGCCGGCCAGGACGGTCCACCACGGGGCGCGTCGGGGTGACCCGGGGGCTGCCGGGGGCACTGCGGGGGGTGGGAGTAGCGTCGCGTGCTGCGTGTCCATCAACGAGGTGACCATCAGGATGGCGTGGGTCGTCGGGCTGGCGGTCCTCGCGCTGCTGTTGGCCGGGTGGCGCAAGAATGCCAGAGCGCGGCCCAACGCACCACGCGACCCGCTGAACCCCGCACGCGTGCCCTACGAGGTGGTTCACACCGTGACCGAGCCGTACCGCCCGGCCAACCCGGTCAAGCGGCTCTGGTCGGGGCTCGCCACGGGCGGGCTGGTGCTGGTGATCGGTGGCGTCGTCGCCACGATCGTCGCCTACGCGCTGGCGGTCGTGGTCACCACGCTGACCGACCTGCTGCGCCGATGACATCCCCGGATCGACGTTCGGTGGCGATCGCCGGGCACACCGGCGACGATGCAACGGTGCGCGCCGGTCTGGGGGCGGCGGACCCGACGGTGCGGGCGACCGCGTTGCAGGCCCTCGATCGTCTCGGCGACCTCGACGACGACACCCTGACCGCTGGCACACGCGACCCCGCCGGCGAGGTCCGGCGCCGGGCCGCGACCCTGGCGGCCCGGCATCCGGCGATCGACCTCACCACCTTGCTCGGCGACACCGAACCGGCCGTGGCCGAGGCGGCGTCGTGGGCCTGCGGCGAACGGCCATCGCTGCGCGACGGCGAATGGGGCGCGCTGCTGGCACGAGCGACCGCGACCGGCGCCGACGCCGACCCGCTGGTCCGCGAGGCCGCCGTCGCGGCGCTCGGGGCCCTCGGCGACGATGTCGGCCTCGACGCCATCCTCGCTGCCACCCGCGATCGCCCGGCGATCCGCCGGCGCGCCGTGCTGGCCCTGGCGCCGTTCCTCGGCGTCGATCATCCCCGCGCTGGCGCCGTACGGGCAGCGCTGGCCCACGCGGCCACCGACCGCGACTGGCAGGTCCGTCAGGCGGCCGAGGACATCGACCCCGGCACCGAGGGCGACGACGCCGATCAGAGCGTGTAGCGGTAGACGTTCGTCTGGCGGGCGTCGAACCCGATGCGCTGGTACAGCCGGTTGGCTGCCTCTCGCGAGGGGCGCGACGTCAAACTGACGTCCTTGGCCCCGCGGTGGCGGGCCTCGTCGAGCGCGGCACGGTTCAACGCCTCGCCGATGCCCCGGCGGCTCGCCGAGGTGTCGACCACCACGTCCTCGATCCACGCCTTGAGACCGGTCGGGATGCGGTAGAACGCCAAGGTCAGGCATCCGACGACCACCTCGCCGTCACGGGCCAGGAACAGCACCGAGTTCGGGTTGTCGACGATCTCGGTCAACGCGGCGGCGCTCGGCGGTGGTGACGACGATGAGAGCTGGGGGATCAACCGTCCGAAGGCGGCGACCAGCTCGGCGGTCACCTCGGTGGCCGGCACGATCTCGACGGTGGCGTCGCTCATGGCGTCGCGACGCTAGCGCTACCGGAGCCCGCTCGGCAGGTGCGTGGCGCCGGTCGCCGATGCCACCGCCCCCACGACCTCACCGGCAGCAGTCGGTAGCGTGCGCCCATGGAGCACGTGCGCTGGTTGAGTGAACCGCAGCTGCGGACACCCACGCTGGTGGCCGCGTTCACCGGTTGGAACGACGCCGGCGACGCGGCGTCGACCGCCGTGCGCACGCTGGTCGAGCGATGGGGCGCCACCGCGCTCGCCGAGATCGAGCCCGAGCCGTTCACCGACTTCGCCACCGTGCGCCCCCACGTCCGGCTGGACAACGGCCAGCGCCGCATCGTGTGGCCGACCGTCGGGCTCTGGTCGGCCTCGACCCCCGGCGGTGACGTGGTGCTGGCCCTCGGGCCCGAACCGGCGTTGCGCTGGAAGCTGTTCTGCACCCAGTTCCTGGCGGTGGCCGAACAATTCGAGATCAGCACGGCCGTCCACCTCGGCGCCCTGCTCGCCGACGTTCCCCACTCCCGGCCCGTCCATGTGATCGGGACCGCCAGCGACCCCAGCGTCGTCGAACGCTTCGATCTCCAGCCATCGCGCTATGAGGGACCGACCGGCATCGTCGGCGTGCTCGCCGACACCCTGGGACGGGCCGGTGTCGCCACGGCGTCGCTGTGGGCGGCGGTCCCCGGCTACGCCCAGCAGGTGCCCTCGCCCAAGGCGTCGCTGGCGTTGGTGGAGCGCGCCTGCGGGCTGCTCGGCACCCCGCCGCCCACCGACGGGCTCGCCGGGGCCGTGTCGGACTACGACGCCCGGATCGCCGCGCTCATCGCCGACGACGAGGATCTGGTCGAGTACGTCGCCCGGCTTGAAGCGATGGCCGACGAGGCCGACGGCGACGACGACGAGCCGTTCGACGACGACACGGCCTCCCCGGACTCCACCGTCGACGCCGACGCCGACGAGTTGGTCGCCGAGGTCGAGCGCTTCCTGCGCGACCGCGACGACGGCTGAGGGCGACCGCCCGGTCGCTCAGGGCTGCTCGGAACGCCAGACCGGCGAGCGAACGCTGTCGAAAGTGGTTGGCGCCTCGTCACCGCGGATCGCCGCGAACGCCATGTCGGACCACCACGAGGCCCCGGCGGTCCGCTCGGGTAGCTCCCCCTCCTCGAACCAGCCGACATCGGCGCACTCGAGGGGGTGACCGACCAACTCGCCGCCAACGGCCTGGCAGTGGAACAGCAACATGTACATCCCGAACCGCGAAAAGCCCATCCGCTGCCCGTCGATCACCGACATCAGCCGGCGCGGCTCGCAGCGGATCCCGGTCTCCTCCTCGACCTCCTTGACCGCCACCTCGGCGGGCGAGTAGCCGATGTCGGCCCAACCCGTCGGATAGAGCCAGACCCCGGAGTCCTTGCGCTGGACGAGCAGGATCTGTCCGGCATCGTTGCCGACCACGGCGCCGATCGCCACCTTCGGGGTGACATAGCCGGGCACGCCGACGCCGACGGACTGCAACCACTCCTGCACGAAGTGGTCCTGCTCGCGCTGGACCTCGATCGCCTCCAGCTCCTCGGCGCTCGGAGAGCCGCCGAGCACCTCGTTGGCCGCCGCCTTGATGTCGGCCGCGACATGGAGCACCTCCTCGAAGCGCTCGCGCTCGTAGAGGTTCTCGGTGAACCCGAGCCCGGTCCGGGCGATGCCGGCCAACGTCTCGCTCCACCGCACCAGATCACGGGTGAACGACCGCGCCGTCACCGCCGCGTCGTCGTTCCCCCGGGCCTCGGTCATCGGTTGCCAACCTAGTGGGAGCCCGGCGACGACACGGCGTGGAGCACAGCACGCTCGATCTCGGTGCGGTGAAAGGCGTCGACCACCAGGTCCCCATCGAGCGTGCGGACGTAGAACGTGTCGACGACGTCCTCGCCGAGCGACTGCACGGTGGCATGCCGGATGTCGAGACCGATATCGGTGAGTGCACGGGCGATCTGGTGCAGCACCCCGATCCGGTTGGCGGCGCGGACCTCGATGACGGTGTTGAGGTCGGAGTCGTCGTCGTGGAAGGAGACCGCCGGTGGCGACGGCGGCGCGGCCTGGGTGGCCTTGCGACGGCGGTAGGTCCGGGCCCGCTCGGCCAGCCGGGCCTCGATCGCCAACTGGCCGTCGAGTGCTCGTCGGAGGTCACCGCTGATCGCATCCCAGTCGAGCGTGGCCCCGGCCGGACGCACCCGAAAGCGTGAGGCGGCCATCGGCCCGGCCCCGACATCGGCAGAGGCGGCCCACGACGTCGTGATGTCGAGACCGCGCAACGCCAACGCCCCGGCCACGCGAGCGAACGTTCCGGGATGATCGGGGGCGACGACGGTGACCGTCGAGGTCCCGTCGTCGGCCGGTTCGTCGGCGGCGATGTCGACCCGGCCCCCGGCCATCGCCGTCCAGGTCGGCGGGTCGGGGAACGATGCCTGGTCGACGACGTCGTGGACCGGTCGCGTCGGGTCCTCGAGGGTGGCTGCGGTCCGCCCGACCAGCTCGGCGACCAGCTGCTCCTTCCACGAGCCCCACGCCGAGGGCCCGGTGGCGAGCGAGTCGGCCTCGGTGAGCGCATGGAGCAACCGCAGCGTCGGCAGATCACCCACCGCGTCACGGACCCGGCGGATCGTGGCCGGGTCGTTGAGATCGCGGCGCACGGCGGTGTCGGGTAACAGCAGGTGATGTTCGATCATCGTGCGAATGGTGGCGACATCGGGCGGGCCAAGACCGAGGCGGGGACCGATCCGATCGATCAGCTCCATGCCGACGTCGGTGTGATCGCCCGGGTAGCCCTTGCCGAGGTCGTGAAACAGCGCGCCGAGCAGGAGGAGATCGGGACGCGCCACCCGCGACGTCAGCGCGGCGGCGTTGGCGGCGGCCTCCCAGAGGTGACGATCGACGGTGTAGCGGTGGTACGCGTTGCGTTGTGGCCGGCTGCGCACCGGCTCCCACTCGGGCAGCACGGTGGCCAGGATTCCCCGCTGGTCCAGCGCCTCCAGCGGGTCGATGGCCCGATGACCCTGGGCGAGCAGCCGGACCAACTCGTCGCGGGCACCAGGGGGCCACGATGTCGCCCACGTCGCCGGCTCGGTCGCCGCCGCCAGCGCGTCCAGCGAGTCGCGCCCGATCGGACGCTCGCGCTCGGCGGCGACGCGGGCGAGCCGCCACACCAGCGCCGGGTCGGCGCGCACGTCGGCCCCGTCGGCCAGCTCGACGACCAGATCCTGTTCCGCGACGCCGGGTGCGACGAGTCGCTCGCCACCGACCTGGTGCCGACCGACGTCACGCCAGGCGCCCTCGGCGACCCAAACGATCGACCGGGCGGCGGCGGCCACCTCGGCCATCAACGCGTCGGCGTCGGCGAAGGCCAGCCGGGTGGCCACCGCGTCCTGCTGCTGGAGGCGCAGCACCTCTCCGGGCCGCCCGGTCTCACGGTGCAACTCGACGCGCACCTCCAACAGCCGGTCGTAGCACTCCTCCAGCCGCCCCAGGTCCGCCCCCGGCACGACGAGATCGGCCTCCGCCGCCCAGCGCAGGGTCTGCACATCGCGCAGCCCACCGTGGCCCTCCTTGAGGTCGGGTTCGAGCAGGTAGGCGACGTCACCGGCGGCGGCGCGCCGCTCGAGCCCGCGCACCCGCAGCGCCTCCAGCCACCGTCGACCGTGCCGACGCCAACGGGCCCGGCTATCGGCCTCGATCCGCTCGGCGAGCTCCCCGTCGCCGGCCAGATGACGAACGGTCAGCATCGACGTGGCCGTGTCCAAGTCGTCGTCGGCCAGCGCCAGCTGATCGTCGACCGAACGCACGGCGTGGCCCAGCTTCAGCCCGGCGTCCCACAGCGGGTACCACAACGCGGTGGCCAACGCTTCGAC
>JBKEAH010000197.1:0-2741 GCA_047972065.1 Desertimonas sp. | reverse complement strand
TCGGACAGATCGTCGGCACGATGAACGAGTCCAAGCCGGCCGCCACCGTCGTCTACGAGATGATCGAAGAGTTCATCGACGCCACCCAGTCGCTGGCGTCGCAACTCGACGGCTGACACCGGGGGTCGGGCGTCCGCCGGGTCGCGTCGCCCGGCGCCCACCCCCCACGCGGACGCGAAGCCGTCGGGTCGCCCACGGCGCTGGTCGTCGGTGACGTCGCCGCTAGCCCGCCGCCGCGGCGGCCACCGCGGCGGCGACGTCGACAAGCCGCTCGCCGTCATCGCCGGGGCCGACCGGGCTGAGGGCGATCCTGACCACCACGTCACCGATCACCGCGACCACGACATCGACGAACTCGCCGACGTCCGCCGGTTGGAGCAGCGTCCACGCCACACCGGTGTGTCGGAAGGCGACCGCTCCCGACAGCGGGGGCATGTCCAGCATTGCCACCCCATCGGGTGCCCGTTCCCAGATCAACGTGTCGGCCGCATACGCCGCGATGACCCCGTCATCGTACCGATAGGCCTCGACGGTGAAGCCACCGCGCACCCCCGTGCGCCACACCGACCGTCGCCCTTCGACCACGGGAGCCTCGATCGGTGAGATCTTGGCCATCGGATCCGTCGTGTTGGCCGGTCCGAGACGTCGCTGGACACCCTGGACGAAGGCGTCGAGATCGTCGAGATCGCCGTCGAGAGCGGTGACCTCGACCGACGCCAGCTCCTCGCGGAAGGCAAACGAGGAGACGGTGGCGTATCCGCAGAGCCGTTCGGAGCCGCCTTCGTTCACCGTCACCACCTGCATCGGCTCCGACGAGCCGGTGGCGGTGCGCAGCCGGAAGGAGATATGGCGCTCGACATCGGCAGCGGACCCGTCGCCGGGCACCACCAGCGGGCCCGCGGTCACATCCTCGACCTCCACCGCCTCGAGGGGCACACCGGCGTCCTCTTCGAGCCGCGCCACCTGCTCGCCGAACGCCGCGTGCTCACGCACCGGGATCCGACTGGAGCGACACCGGAGCTCCATCGCACCGGCGACGTCGCCGTCGGCGAGACGGGCGACGTACTCCTCGACGATCGATCCGGGCTCGTCGGGCGACGACGCGGCGCGAACGGGCATCGCCAACGTCGCCGACAGACACGCGGCGATGACGACGCCACGGGCAAGCGATCGACCACCACGCGCCAGACTCCGCATTGGCGTGACCCTACGCCGGGTGAGCGGCACGATGCCCGCGACCGGCGGCGCTCAGACCAGACCCAGCCAGCTCGCCGCGTTGTCGGCGTAGAACGCCCCGCGAACCGACCCGTCGAGCGCGGCCAGCGAGGCGTCGAATCGTCCGAGCGGGTCGCGGCCACCCTCGGCGTGCGGGTAGTCGGACGAGAACAGGTACAGCCCGGGATCGGACTCGACGCACAACCGGCCCACGTCCTCGAACGGGTAGGGCGTGAACCGCAACTGCGCCGATGCCTGCTCGGAGGGCGTCCGGGCGAACGAGGCCAGCCGAGGCTCGCTGCGCTGCCAGATCCCCACCGCATGATCGAGCCGGGCCAGCATCGCCGGCACCCAGCCGGCGCCCATCTCGATCGCCCCGCCACGCAACGACGGGTGCCGTTCCAGCACGCCGTCGAGCACGAGGACCGACAGGAACCGCTCGGCGCTGTGATACACGACCATGAAGTCCTTCGAGCCGATGATCTCGGCGCCGACCATCGCCTCGTCGGCCGGCCGCCCGTCGTCGAGCCACTCGTCGCCGATGCCCAGCGCGCCGCTGCCGACATGGAGCACGAAGGGCACCCCCGCCTCGGCGAGCCGCGCCCAGAAACGGTCGTGGTCGGGATGCCCGGGGGCACGACCACCGGGAGCGCGGGCGGGAACCCACACCTCGCGTAGCCCGAGATCCAAGGCGATGTCGAGCTCGGCCGTTCCCCGATCGACATCGTCGAGATCGCACATCGCCACACCGAGCAACCGGGCGTCGCCCGCACAGAAGTCGGCGACGGAGCGGTTGTGCGCCCGGTAGGCGCCATAGCGGACCTCGGGATCGGGCAGGTCGAACAGCGGCGCACACAGCGACGAGTAGACGACCTGATGGTCGAACCCCAGCAGGTCCAGGGCGGACGAACGCTCGACGGGGTCGACGGCGCCGAGCGCGGCGTGCCACTTCGGTCCGCGACGCACCAGGTCGTCACCGAGGTCGATCAGCGCGGCCCGCTCGGCCGCCGGCCGAACACCGTCGCTGAGCGTCAGGCCGGAACGGCCGCCACCGATGGGTGGGAGACGGTCGCGCACCGTCGGGTCGGCCGACGCGCGCAGGAAGTCCGGCCACTCCATCAGATGGCTGTCGGCATCGACGATCCGACGCTCACCGGCGTAGGTCATGACCGCGGATCGATCAGACCGGGGACGAGCTCGCCGACCGACCCGACGCCGAGGAGTTGCAGCGTGCGCACCAGTTCATGATGGAGGTGTTCGAGCATGCGGGTCACACCGGCGGCACCGCCGAGGGCGAGACCGTAGACCGACATTCGCCCGATCAGCACGGCGTCGGCGCCCAGGGCGACGGCGCGGGCGATGTCGCCGGCCCGGCGGATCCCGGAGTCGAGCAGAACCGTGGTGTCGTCGCCGACCTCGGCGACGACCTCGGGCAGGATGTCGATCGTCGCCGGTGCCCCCTCCAGCTGTCGGCCCCCGTGGTTGGACACGACGATCCCGTCGGCGCCGGCATCGACGGCCCGGCG
>JBKEAH010000146.1:0-17765 GCA_047972065.1 Desertimonas sp. | reverse complement strand
AAAAGGGACTCGGGCGGTGGGGTGGGGTAGGGTCGGCGGGCCTGTTCGCGCTGAAAGGACACCTCCCGCTCATGACCGTTCGCGTCGGCATCAACGGCTTCGGCCGGATCGGCCGCAACTTCTTCCGCGCCGCCACCCAGCGTGGCGCCGACATCGACTTCGTCGCCGTCAACGACCTCGGGTCGCTCGACACGATGGCGCATCTGCTCAAGTACGACTCGGTGCTCGGGGTGCTGCCCCAGAACATCAAGGCCAGCCGCAACGGCATCAAGGTCGGCACCGACGAGCTGCGGGTGCTCTCCGAGCGCAACCCCGGTGACCTCCCTTGGGACGATCTCGGCGTCGACGTGGTCATCGAGTCGACCGGGTTCTTCACCAAGCGTCAGGACGCGGCGGCTCACCTCGACGCCGGCGCCCCACTGGTCATCGTGTCGGCCCCGGCCGACGGCGCCGATCTCACCGTCGTCTACGGCGTCAACCACACCGACTTCAACGCCAAGACCGACAAGGTCGTGTCCAACGCCAGTTGCACCACGAACTGCTTCGTGCCGATGGTCAAGGTGCTCGACGACGCCTTCGGCGTCGACCAGGGCCTGATGACCACCATCCACGCATACACCGGTGACCAGCAGTTGGTCGACGGCCCGCACAAGGACCTCCGCCGTGCCCGCGGTGCGGCGATCAACATCACACCGACCGGCACCGGCGCGGCGCGCGCCACGGCGCTGGTGCTCTCGGCGATGAAGGGTCGGCTCGACGGCACGTCGCTGCGGGTGCCGGTGCCGACCGGGTCGATCACCGACTTCAACGCGGTGCTCAAGAAGGAGGCGTCGGTGGAGGACATCAACGCCGCCTTCGCCGCCGCCGCCAAGAAGGGTCCGCTCAAGGGTGTGCTCCGCTACACCGAGGACCCGATCGTGTCGAGCGACATCGTCACCGATCCGCACTCGTGCGTCTTCGACGCCGGGCTGACGATGAGCATGGGCAAGCTGATCAAGGTGCTCGGCTGGTACGACAACGAGTGGGGCTACTCCAACCGACTCGTCGACTTCGTGCTCTACGCCGGCAAGAAGATCAAGCGCCCGGCCCGGAAGTGACCGATCAGGCGGTCCCGACGCTCGAGGAGCTCGAAGCCCGGCTCGGGACCTTGGCCGGCAAGCGTGTGCTGGTCCGCACCGATTTCAACGTGCCGATGGAGGATGGCCGGATCACCGACGACTTCCGCATCCGTGCCGCCCTGCCGACCATCGAATGGCTGACCGAGCGTGGCGCGGTGGTCGTGACCGCCAGCCACCTCGGGCGCCCCAAGGGGCAGCCGAACGCGCGGTACTCGATGGACCCGGTGCGTACCCGGCTGGGTGAGCTGGCCCCGGGGGTCGAGCTGTTGGAGAACCTGCGGTTCGATCCGGGGGAGGAGGGCAACGACGCGGCGTTCGCCGACTCGTTGGTCGAGGGTGTCGACGCCTACGTCAACGACGCCTTCGGGGCCTCCCACCGCGCCCACGCCTCGATCGTCGGTCCGCCGGCTCGTGTGCCGGCAGCGATGGGCCGGTTGCTCCAGCGCGAAGTGGAGGTCCTCGGCCGGTTGCGGTCCAAGCCCAACCGGCCGTTCGTGGCGATCCTCGGCGGCGCCAAGGTGTCCGACAAGCTCGGTGTCATCGAGGCGTTGCTGGAGACCGTCGACTCCCTGTGCATCGGTGGAGCGATGTGCTTCACGTTCTTCGCCGCCCAGGGGCGCCCGATCGGGGAGTCGCTGTTCGAGCCCGATCAGGTCGAGACCTGCCGCCGGTTGCTCGACACGGCGACCAAGCCGATCCACCTTCCCTCCGATGTCACCGGCCTCGACGCGGCGGGCGGCTACGCCACTTGGGGCACTGCGCTTCCGGACGGCGCCAAGGGCCTCGACATCGGCCCGGGGACCGCCGCCGAGTTCGGCGACGTCGTGATGGACGCCCGAACCGTCTTCTGGAATGGGCCGATGGGGATGTTCGAGGACGATCGCTTTGCCGCCGGTACCAGGGCCGTCGCCCAGGCGGTTGCCGACACCAAGGCGTTCACCGTCGTCGGCGGTGGCGACTCGGCTGCCGCGTTGGCGGCGTTCGGTCTCGACGACGACGTCGATCACGTGAGCACGGGGGGCGGCGCCTCGATCGAGCTGCTCGAGCTCGGCGATCTTCCCGGCCTCGCGGCGCTGCGGGACTCGGTCGCATGAGCGGAGTGTCGGGCGACCAGAATCAGTGGTCCACACACTCCGGGTGCGCCGGACACTCGGGTGAACGAACAGGGGGATCGTCGCGATGACCACCCGCAGGCCGTTGATCAGCGGTAACTGGAAGATGCACCACAATCACTTCGAGGCCATCCAGATGGTGCAGAAGTTGGCGTATCTGCTGCCCAAGGAGGCGACCGAGGATGTCGATGTCGGCATCCATCCACCGTTCACCGACCTGCGCAGCGTCCAGACCTTGATCGCTGCCGATGAGCTGCCGTTCGCCCTCGGCGCGCAAACCTGCCATCACGAGGACAAGGGTGCGTTCACCGGCGAGATCTCACCGGCGTTTCTCGCCAAGCTCGATGTCAGGTACGTGATCGCCGGTCACAGCGAGCGCCGCCAGATGTTCGGGGAGACCGACGAGGTGGTCGCCGAGAAGATCAGCGCCATCTCCCGCCACGGCATGACCCCGATCGTCTGCGTCGGCGAGACGCTCGCCGAGCGTGAGGCAGGAGCGACCGAAGCACGGGTGCTCGGTCAGGTCGACGCAGCGCTGACGGGCCGCAAGCGCGATGACGTTGCCGGATGGGTGATTGCCTACGAGCCCATCTGGGCCATCGGCACCGGGCGCACCGCCACCACCGAAGACGCCCAGACGATGTGCTCGGCGATCAGGCTCCGGGTTCAGGAGCGTTGCGGCGAGGTCGCGGCGGCCGGGCTCCGCGTCCAGTACGGCGGCTCGGTCAAGCCGGCCAACATCGCCGAGCTGATGGCTCAGCCAGATATCGACGGGGCGTTGGTGGGCGGGGCCAGCCTCGATGCCGACGACTTCGCTCGGATCATCCAGTTCTCTTAGCGCTCCCGACACCGCGCCGGAATGTCGGTTCCGTATCGGTTCCGATTGGTTCGATCATGCCAATCGCCGCTACATGGTAGGTTCGGGGCCGCTCAGTCTCGGCTGTTTGGAGACGTACCGGTGTGGACACGACGTTGCCTCGGTGCGCTACGGGCTGTCGTGGGTGGGCCCACAGCGGGCATTCGAAGACAGCGTGACATGACCACAGGAGGTCGATGACGTGACCAGCCGACGGAGGAGTGCAGCATTCCTCTCGGTCCTTGCCGGTGCATCCCTGATCGTTGCCGGGAGTGGCAACGCCGGGGCGACGACGCCGACGACGGCGCCGGAGGACACTGCGACCGAAGACACCACGGCGGACACCGCCGCCATGACCGAGGACACCGCGTCGGCGGCGACCACAGGTGAGACGACCGCCGAGACCACCGGGGACACCACCGCCGGAACGGCCGTCGAGGGTGCCGAGATCGGTGGGAGTGCCTGCGGCACCCCGCACGGTCCGTGGGAGCCCGCCGCCGCCGAACCCTCCGGCGAGGTCCGCGTCGCCTGGAACGACCCGTTGCTGTCGTTCAACTCGACGACGACGCGCGACAACGCGACCGCCAACAACAACCCGCTGTACCTGATGAACCTCGGCGGCTTCAGCTTCTACGACGCCGACCTGAACCTGATCAACAACGACTCGTTCGGCACGTGCACGCTTGACTCGCTCGACCCGCTGACGATCACGTACACCATCAACGATGGCGTCACCTGGTCCGATGGCGTCCAGGTCGATGCCGCCGACCTGGTGCTGCACTGGGCCGCCCAGAGCGGCGTGTTCAACGCCGCCAACACGGTGGTCACCGCCAACGGCATCACCGCCGCCGCCGACGACACCGACACGCCAATCGTGGTCGGACCCGACGGTACCGAGATCACCGCCGCCGACGAGGAGGCGTACGCCGCGGCGTTCGACCCCGAGGGCGACACCGGCGCCGAACTGCTCGAGGGGTACACCTACAAGGAAGCCTCCGGTGCGGCGTTCGACTCGGCCAGCGAAGCGCTCGAGCTCGTGACCCAGTTCCCGACGATCTCCGAGGACGGTCGTTCGGTGACGATCACCTTCGACAGCTTCTACGTCGACTACGAGACCGGTGGGCTGTCGGCCAACCAGATGATGCCGGCCCACGTGGTCGGCAGCTACGCGCTGGCGCAGGACGACCCGGCGGCCGCAAAGGCGGGGGTGCTTGCCGCGTTGCAGGCCGAGTACGCCGCCAACCCGCCGTCGGCGGCGACCGAGGACACCGCGATGACCGAGGAGACCACCGCTGACACCAGCGCTGACACCACGGCCAGCGAGGACACGTCAGCCACCACCACCGCCACCGAGGAGACCACGACGCCCACCACCGCCGCCGGCTTCCGCGCCCCCGCCCAGGACGATTCGGCCGCCAGCGTGCGGGCCATCTCCGAGGTGTGGAACACGGCGTTCAGCGCCACGTCGCTACCCGACGACCCAGGCCTGTACGTGGGGTACGGCCCGTACAACCTGGTCGGCTACACCGAGCTCAGCGAGCTGACCTTCGAGGCGCGCGAGGACTACGCGTGGGGCCCGACCCCCTTGGTCCAGACGATCGTCTACCGGATCATCGGTGAGCCGACCGCCGCGGTCCAGGCGATGGAGAACGAAGAGGTCGACATCATCCAGCCGCAGGCGACCGCCGACATCCTCACTCAGCTCGAGGGCCTCGCCGACCGTGGCGTCGAGGTGTCCGGTGGCGACGGCGCCACCTACGAGCACGTCGACCTGGCCGTCGACAACGGCGGGCCGTTCGACCCCGCCGCCTACGACGGCGATGAGGCCACGGCACTGGCCGTCCGCCAGGCGTTCCTCCACACGATCCCCCGTCAGGAGATCGTCGACCGGCTCATCGTCCCGCTCAACCCGGATGCCACGGTGCGCGAATCGTTCGCACAGGTCCCGGGCTCGCCCGACTACGACGCGACGGTCGCCGGCAACGGCTCGGGTGCCTATGCCGGGCAGGACATCGAGTTGGCCACGCAGATCCTCACCGACGCCGGCGTCGACACGTCGACGCCCATCGATGTGCGCTTCTTGTACGCCGCCAACAACCCGCGGCGGGCCTCGGAGTACGAGCTGATCCGTGACGCCGCCGCCCAGGCCGGCTTCAACGTCATCGACGGCAACAGCCCGACATGGGGTCAGGATCTGAGCAACACGTCGGTGTACGACGCGGCCCTGTTCGGATGGCAGTCCACCGCGATCGCCCAGGCCGACACCGAGGCGAACTACGTCACCGGCGGTCAGAACAACTTCTACGGCTTCTCCAATGCCGAGGTCGACGCCCTCTACCAGGAGATCAAGGCGACCACCGACCCGGTGCGCAACGCCGAGCTCCTGACCGAGGTCGAGGCGTTGCTGTACGAGAACGCGTTCGGTCTGCCGATCTTCCAGCACCCGGCGATCACCGCCTGGAACAGCACCTACGTCAGCGGGGTCGACAACATCGCCCTCGCGCCGACGGTGTTCTACAACTTCTGGGAGTGGGCACCCGCAGCCTGATCAGATGATCCCTCGGGCCGCACCCGAGGGAACGTTCCCAGTGCTGCCCGATGGGGTGCCGGACCGCACGGTCCGGCACCCCATCGGTGCCGTTGACGTTGACCTGATCGTGCACCGGAGGCGCTCGACGTGGCCATCTACATCGTGCGGCGCTTGATCGCCGCCGTCTTCATCCTGCTCGCGGCGTCATTCCTGGTCTACATGCTGATGACCAGGGCGGGGAATCCGCTCGAGTTCACACTCAGCATCCAGAACCCAACCCAGCGCGCCCAGACCATCCGCCAGGTCACCGAGACGCTCAGCCTCGACAAGCACCCCCTCGAACGGTACTGGGACTGGTTGACCCGCCTGATCGTCGGCGGCGAAGGCGGTCACTTCGGGGAGCACTCGCGCACGCTGCTGCCGATCGGCGACGACCTGGCACGACGGTTGCCGCTGACGCTCAAGCTGGTGATGGCCGCCGCCGTCGGCTCGGTGGTCGTCGGTGTGATCATCGGGATCGTCACCGCGTTGCGGCAATACTCCGGCTTCGACTACCTCGTCACGTTCGTCACGTTCGTGTTCTTCTCGCTCCCGGTGTTTTGGGTGGCCGTCATCCTCAAGGCCTGGGGAGGGATCAACTTCAACGACTGGTTGCGCGACGGCGCCCACTTCTCGGTCGAGTTCATCGTCGTCGCCGCCGCGTTGGCAGCGATCGTCGGCTACTCGATCGCCGGCGGGCAATGGCAACGCAAAGCGATGTTTGCCGGCGGGAGCGCCGCCGGCGTCGCCGCGCTGCTGGCGTGGATCTCGGGGCACGGCTGGATGCTGAACCCCGGCCTCGGCCCATTCGTGTTCGCACTGGCGGCCATCGCCATCGCCGTCGGTGTCACCGCCGTGATGGCCGGTTTGCGCAACGTCCGCGCCCGCAACGCCGCGCTGATCACCGCTGCGGTCGGCATCGTGGCCTACTTTCCGCTGCAGTCGGTCTTCGACCGTGACGACATCAACCTGTGGATGGTGCTCGGTCTCGGTGTCATCGCCATCGCGGTAGGTGTGGCGGTCGGATACGCCGTCGGCGGCTACGACAAGGGCCAGTCCGCCCGTACCGCGGCCCTCGTCGCCTTCTTGATGTCCGGCGTCATGTTCGTCGACCGGGCGATGCAGTCCTGGCGAGAGTATTCGGAGTCGCCGATCATCCGGAACCGCCCGATCAAGACGATCGGGGATCGCGAGGCACGGCTCGAGGGGTCGTTCTGGGTGATCACCAACGACACGTTCAGCCACCTCGTACTGCCCACCCTGGCGCTGATGCTGATCTCCGTGGCCAGCTACACCCGCTACTCGCGCGCCAGCATGCTCGAGGTCCTCAACCAGGACTACATCCGCACGGCGCGGGCCAAGGGCCTGACCGAGCGGACCGTGGTGATGCGCCACGCCTTCCGCAACGCGCTGATCCCGTTGGCGACCATCGTCGCGTTCGACACCGCCGGTGTCGTCGGTGGCGCGGTGATCACCGAGACCGTTTTCCAGTGGGACGGAATGGGCCGGTTGTTCATCGACGGTCTGGTGGACATCGATCCCAACCGGGTGATGGCCTTCTTCGTAGTGACCGCGTTGTTCGCCGTCATCTTCAACCTGATCGCCGACATCCTCTACGCCTCGCTCGATCCGCGCATCCGGATCGGCGACTGATCCGGGGTACACGAGATGTCGCAGCTTGACGGGCCCGAAGCCCTCAACGAACCACTCGACGAGTCCGTCGTCGACGACGAGTCCAACTTCGAGGCGGCCGAGGTCGCCGGTCTCAGCCAGGGTCAGATCGTTCGGCGCCGCTTTCTCCGGCACAAGGGGGCGATGATCTCCTTGGTCGTGCTGGCCATCGTGGTCGTCGTCGCCGCCACCAGCGTTGGCTGGGGGCCGGTGCCGAGCTGGTGGCAGTGGGGGTACGCGGAGACCATCCCCCAGGTGGCCAACGACGAGCCGACGCTGTCGCTCCGCCCGACGTGGCTGGGCGGTGCCGGCATCCACATCGGCGACCACCCGTTCGGGGTCGACAACGAGAACGGCCGCGACATGTTCGCGATGACGATGCGGGGTGTGCAGACCACGCTGGCGGTGATCTTCGTCCTCGGTGTCGTGGCGACGTCCATCGGCGTGATCATCGGTGCGGTGGCCGGTTACTTCGGCCGCACCATCGACGCGGTGCTGATGCGTTTCACCGACGTGATCATCGTGATCCCGCTGCTGTTGATCACCGCCGTCGCCGGGTTCGCGCTCAAGATGACGGGCATGTGGCCGGTCGCTTTGGCGATCGGCCTGTTCGGCTGGACCGGGCTCGCTCGGTTGGTGCGAGCCGAGTTCCTCGCGCTGCGCGAGCGCGAGTTCGTCGACGCGGCTCGTGTCGCCGGGGCGTCGAATACACGGATCATCTTCAAGCACATCCTGCCCAACACGGTGGGGACCATCGTCGTGAGCGTCACCTTGCTGATGGGTGCCGGCATCCTGACCGAGGCCGCGCTCGGCTTTCTCGGCTTCGGGGTCCGACGGCCTGAGGTCTCGCTGGGCACCTTGGTCAGCGACTACGACAACGCCTACTCGACCAGGCCGTGGCTGTTCCTCTTCCCGGGCCTGTTCGTCGTCACCATCGTGCTGTGTCTCCAGTTCGTCGGTGACGGTCTGCGCGACGCATTCGACCCCCGACAGAAGCGGATCCCCAAGCGCAAGGATCTCGAACGCGAGCGGGCGGCGATGACCGACTCCGCCGACGATCAGGGCTGACCGACGGTGGCCGACACGATGCACAGCGCGATCAGCACTCCGAGCGTGACGATGGTGCCGAGGTGCCAGCGTTGCGGCACCCGTTCGTGTTCGAGTCGTGGTGTGTCGAGGTGGCCGGCTTCACGCAGTTCCTCCCAACGTCGCCGGATGTACTCGGCGGTCGCTCCCGAACTGGTCGAGGGCAGATCACCGGGCCGAACCATCCCGCCGACGCGTGCCGACGCCGGAACGTGGCGCGCCTCGACCGCCGAACGACGGGCAAAGACCGCGGTGCGGGTGCCCGGAGCTGGAGCGGCCCAGGCGTCGAACCGGCCGTACCCTGTGGTCAACGACAACGTCCACTTGGTGTCGACATCCAGGATCGACGGCCACGGCAGCGATACGGTGCGCAGCACGTTGACCAATGTGACGCCGGCGTCGGTCACCTCGACACGTGGTCGCCAGAAGCACATCCAGGCGGTGAAGACCACCACGGCCAGGAAGGGTGCCACCCGGGCCGCGTCGGCAAGGCCGGCGCCGACGGCGTACCAGACCTCCACGATCACCGCGATGACGGCCAGCACCGCGGTCAGGACCCGTCCCGTCGTTGGCCGGAACACCTCGTGCACGCACCCCATCGTGCCAGCACCAAGGAGACGATGACCTCGTGAGCACCGAGACAACCCCGTCGGGGGACGCCCGATCAGCCCGTGAGACCGTGCTCGAGGTTCGCGATCTCGGTGTCGAGTTCTGGGTCAACGGCGACTGGTATCCGGCCGTCGTCGGTGCGTCCTTCGACCTCCACGCCGGCGAGGTCCTCGCAATCGTCGGGGAGTCGGGTTCGGGCAAGTCGACGATCGCGCTGGCGTTGATGAGCTTGCTGCCGAAGAACGCCGACATCATCGGGTCGATCCGCGTCGACGATCGCGAGGTGATCGGTCTCGACCAGCGTGCCCTGCGTCAGATGCGCGGCGGCGAGGTCTCGATGATCTTCCAGGAGCCGATGACCGCGTTGAACCCCGTCTACACGGTGGGCTTCCAGATCGCCGAGATGCTCCGCAGCCACCAGTCGATGTCGCCCAAGCGGGCGCGCGAGCGAGCGATCGAACTGCTCGACATGGTCGAGATCCCCGACCCACAGCGCCGGATCGACTCGTATCCGCACCAATTGTCCGGAGGGCAGCGGCAGCGGGCGATGATCGCCCAGGCGCTTGCCTGCGACCCGAAACTGCTCATCGCCGACGAGCCGACCACGGCGCTCGACGTCACCGTGCAGGCCGAGATCCTCAAGCTGATGCGCGACCTGAGAGACCGCATCGACGCCGGCGTGGTGCTGATCACCCACGACATGGGGGTGGTCGCCGACCTGGCGGACACGGTGCTGGTGATGCAGCGGGGCCGGATCGTCGAACGCGGCCCGATCGTCGACGTGTTTCATCACCCTCACGATCCCTACACCCGCCAACTCCTGGCCGCCGTTCCCCACCTCGGGGCGGTCAGCGAAGTGACGGCCGGCGACGCCTCGCCGGACGAGACCCGTGGAGGGTCGACCGTGGCTGGCCACGACACCGGCGAGGACGCGCCCGTCGGGGCCGGTTCGGGCGCCGGCGCGGTGGTCGAGCTGCGCGACATCGCCATCGAGTACCCGAAGCGTGGGCGGGCCAAGGCGTTTCGTGCCGTGGAGGGGGTCTCGTTGTCGATCGGCGTCGGAGAGGTCGTCGGCCTGGTGGGGGAGTCCGGCTCGGGGAAAACCACCATCGGGCGGGCCTTGGTGGGTCTGCTGCCCGTTGTCGAGGGCTCGGCATCGGTACTCGGCGTCGACATGACCCGGCTCGACAAGCGAGCGTTGCGGAAGGTCCGCCGGGATGTGTCGTTCGTGTTTCAGGATCCTGGCTCGTCGCTCAATCCCCGGCTGCCGGTCGGCGAGTCGATCGGCGAGCCGTTGCTCGTCCAGAAGGTGGCCAGCGGGGCCGAGATCTCGACTCGGGTGGAGTCGCTGCTCGATCGGGTCGAGCTGCCCCGCGCCGTCCGCAACCGCTATCCCCACGAGCTGTCGGGGGGGCAGCGCCAGCGTGTCGGCATCGCCCGGGCCCTCGCCCTCGACCCGAAGCTGCTGATCGCCGACGAGCCGACCTCGGCGCTGGACGTGTCGGTGCAGGCACGGGTGCTCGAGCTCTTCCAGGAGTTGCAGCGCGACATCGGCTTCGCCTGTCTGTTCATCTCACACGACCTCGCCGTCGTCGAGATTCTGGCCCAGCGGATCGCCGTGATGCAGAACGGTCGGTTGGTCGAGCAGGGTCCGCGGGCCGACGTGCTGTTGCGACCGAGGGAGCCGTACACCCAGCGGCTCCTCGCCGCGGTGCCGGTCCCCGACCCCGAGGAGCAGGCCCGCCGGCGTCACGCCCGCGACGAGCTGCTCGCCGCCGAGGGCGTGAGCTGAGCGTGACCGGGGTGTAACGGACGTTCCAACCAGCTCGCGTTCTGGAACTGCTACGGTCGCGACAGCCCATCGCTCGGGGAGGAGCATCGTGGGTCGACGTGCCGATCGGGGGATCGGTGTCGGGTATGCGCTCGTTCATCGGCGACCCCGTCGGCACGTGATCGCAGCCTCCCAACCGAACCCGAGGAGGATCACGTGAGCAAGAGGCGCGCACAGCGACTCGCCACCCTGGGGACCGGGCTGGTGCTCGCCGGTGCCGCGATCGCGGGGCCGGCGGCGGCGACGACGGTGCCCGACGAAACGGCGGCCCCCGACACGACGTCGCCGGAGACCGCCACCGCGGACTCGGCCAGCGACGACACCGCAGCCGCCCCCACCGCCGGCGGTGGGGGCATGACGCTCACGATCAACCTCGCCGAGGAAGCGGTGTGGGAGGACGCCAGCCCGATCACCTGGGTTGATCTCGAGTGCACGTGGCGGGCAAACCTCAACACGCCCGGCGCCATCAAGACCGCCGGCTACGACCAGATCACCGCCGTCAGCGCGGGGGAGAGCGACAAGCAGGTCGTCGTCGAGTTCAGCTCGGTGTACGGCCCCTACAAGAGCCTGTTCAACCCGATCATCAAGAACGCGGCGGTCGAGAACTGCGACGATGTCTCGGGTGACTTCGCGACCGAGCTGCCGATCTCGGGTCGAGCCGTGATGGTCGAGTCCTGGAGCGAGTCACAGTTGGTGATGGTCCCGAACCCGAACTATTGGGGTGATGACACGATGGCCGCCGACTCGGTGGTGATGATCCCCTACGTCGACCAAGACACCGAGATCGCCTCGATGTTGGCCGGTGAGGTCGACTTCATCTACCCGCAGTTCGGCGACACGCTCGGTGCGGCCCTGCAGGCTGACAACATCGAGATCGGGATCGCCAGCGGCGGCGACTACGAGGGCTTCTATTTCCAGCAGGAGGAAGGCAGGCCGTTCGCCGATCCAGACTTCCGTGCCGCCTTCTCGATGTCGATCGACCGCGACGCGCTGTTTGCCCAGATCTACGCCCCGATCTACGAGTCGGCCGGAGCCGTCGGTGAGCTGTTGAACTGCGGTCCGATCGTGCAGGGCCCGTACTGCCCGGAGGACAACTTCCAAGGCACGTACGACCTCGACGGCGCCGAGACGCTGCTCACCGACGCCGGGTGGGAACGCAACGCCGATGGCTTTTGGGCCAAGGACGGTGAGGTCCCCGAGATCGAGTGGACGATCAACACCGGCAATGGCCGCCGCGAGAACACGCAGGCGTACCTCATCCCGCTGCTGGCCGAAGCCGGGTTCAATGTCGTGCCCGCCAACGGCACCGCTGAAGAGGTGTTCCAGCAGCGCCTGCCGGCCGGTGACTTCGACCTGGCGATGTACATCTCGACGGCACCGCCCGATCCGAGCTATCTGGTCCCATTCCTGACCTGCGAGAACATCCCCAACGAGGAGAACAACATGCAGGGGCAGAACACCCAGTTCTGGTGCAACGAGGAAGCCTCGGCCGCGCTCAACGCGTCCGACATCGAGGTCGACCCCGATACCCGCATCGAGCTGGTCCAGACCGCCCTGCGGCTGGTCGACGAGGACCACGTCATGCTCCCACTGGCCAACTACCCCAAGTCGGGTGTCTGGAACGTCGACAAGGTCGCTGGGCCCCTCGACGGCGAGCTGGCCAACTACCGAGCGTTCGCCAACTTCCATCTGTGGGAGGACGTCGACGGCGATGGACAGATCGTCATCGGCGCCGAGCAGTGGCCGGGCTGCCTCAACCCGATCACGGAATGCGCCAACTCGTCGTGGTACCTCTGGACGGTCGCGTTCCCGACGCTGCCCGGTGTGTGGGACACCACCAACGACCAGGGCTACGAGATCACCAACCTGGTGACCGAAGAACCCGTCGTCGAGGTCAACGGGTGATCGGGTCCATCTCGGCTGCCCGCTGAGTACGAGCGACGATGGGGCCGGCCGCGCCCGGCCCCATCGTCGAGACGGGGTCACGCGGGTGACCCGACAGGGCCAAGGAGTTCCGGTTGCTGCTGTTCATCGGGCGTCGCTTGCTGTGGGCGATCCCCATGCTCTTGGGGGTCACGTTCATCGTCTACGTCGCCATCAGGGTGGGGACCGACCCGGTGGCCAGCTACCTACGTTCGAACGCCCGGGCGTCACCGGAGCGAGTTCAGGACTACATCGACCGCAACGGGCTCTACGAGGGGCCGGGCGGCTACGTGCGTGGCTACTTCCGCTGGCTGGGGGGATTTCTCAGCGGCGACTGGGCGACCAGCATCAAGGGCAACCGCGAGGTCTGGCCGAACCTCAAACGGGCGATGGCCAACTCACTGCGGCTGGCCGGCATCGCCTTGTGCTTCGGCGTCGTCATCGGGTGCACGCTCGGCGTGATCGCCGCCCTTCGCCCGGGCTCGCTGCGCGATGGGTCGGTCAACACCGTCGCCCTGGTGCTGTTGTCGATCCCACCGTTCGTCTCGGCGATCATCCTGCAGATGGTGTTCGCGGTGTACACCAAGCGGTGGTTCCCCGACGCCACCTGGCTGCACTTTCCGACCTCCGGCGTGTACCCGCCCGGACAGCGTGGGTTCGACCTGTCGCTGATGCTGAAACATCTGGCGTTGCCGGTGACCGTGGTCGCCATCCAGTCGATCGCGGTCTACACCCGCTACATGAGGGCGTCGCTGCTCGAGGTGCTCAACAGCGACTACCTGCGCACCGCACGGTCAAAGGGCATCAGCGAGCGACGAGTTCTGGTGCGCCATGCCCTGCGCAACGCGATGCTGCCGATCGTGACCCTCGCCGCGATCGACTTCGGGCTGGTGTTCGGTGGGTTGATCATCACCGAGGGCGTCTTTCAGTACCCCGGTCTTGGACAGTTCTTTCTCGTCGCGTACAGCAACGGTGACTTTCCCGAGCTGATGCCATGGATGTTCATCGTCGTGTGCGCCGTGATTCTCTTCAACCTGCTGGCCGACCTGTCCTATGCGCTGCTCGACCCGAGGATCCGACTGTGACCGAGCTCTTGAGCCCCAACCACGCCCCGGCGCCAGCCACCGACGCGGTCGACGATGCGGCCATCGAGGGGCTCTCGGCGACCCCGATGTCGCCTCGACGGATGGCGATCCGTCGGTTCCGCAGCCACACCCCGGCGCTGCTCGCGCTGTGCGTGCTCGTCGTGATGGTGCTCTTCGTGTTGTTGGCCCCGGTGACCGCCCGCTACGGGCTGAACGAACCCGTGTTCCAAACGACCGCCGAGCGGTCCAATCGGTACCTGTCACCCCGCGCCGTCGCCTGGCTCGGCACCGACGAGATCGGCCGCGACCTGTACAGCCGGCTGATCTACGGCACCCGCGTCTCGCTGCTGATCGGTCTTGCCTCGGCGATGATCGGGGTCGTTGTCGGCACCGCGGTCGGAGCGTTCGCCGGCATTCGAGGCGGGTTCGTCGATGACGTGTTGATGCGGGTGACCGACGTGTTCATCGCCTTCCCGTTCCTCGTGGCCCTGTTGGTTGCGCGCAACTTCCTCGGCCAGATCTCCTGGCTCGAGCCGATCCTGGGCGATCAGACCTCGATCCGGTTCATCGTGTTCCTGCTGGCAATGGTCGGATGGATGGTGGTCGCTCGGATCGTGCGCGGCCAGATCCTGGCGCTCAAGGAGCGCGAGTTCGTCGAGGCCAGCCGCGCCCTCGGTGCCGGCAACTTCCGGGTGGTGACCAGGCACCTGCTTCCCAACTCGCTCGGGCCGATCTTGGTTGCGCTGTCGTTCTCCGTGGTGGCGGCGATCATCGCCGAGTCGACGCTGAGCTTCTTTGGCTTCGGGCCCCAGCCGGGGGCGGGGGCCGCCTCGCTGGGCAACCTGGTCGGTTCGTCGAAGTCGAACGTGCTGACCGGCAACTGGTGGATGGTGTTGTTTCCGTGCGCCACCCTGACCGTCGTCACGTTGTGCATCAACCTCGTCGGGGACGGCCTCCGCGACGCCACCGACCCCAAGCTGCAGCGAGGCGCCTGATGCCGGATTCGATCCTCGCGCTGGCCGACTTCCGGGTCACCTTTCCGAGCCTGTTCGGCGATGTCCAAGCCGTGCGTGGCGTCGACCTCACCGTCGCGCCCGGCGAGTTGCTCGGCATCGTCGGCGAATCCGGGTCGGGGAAGTCGGTCACCTTCCTCGGGCTGATGGGTCTGTTGCCCAAGACGGCGCGAATCGAGGGGTCGGCCACGATCGGTGAGACCGAGCTGGTCGGCTGCACGACCAAGACGATCAACCGGATTCGCGGCAAGCGGCTGGCGATGATCTTCCAAGATCCTTTGTCGGCGCTCAATCCGGTGCACAAGATCGGCGACCAGTTGGTCGAGATGCTGCAGTCGCATCAGAAGATCGCCAGGCGGGCGGCGTGGGCCCGCTCGGTGGAACTACTCGATGTGGTCGGCATCCCGCAGCCCAAGCAGCGGGCGAGTCAGTACCCCCACGAGTTCTCCGGCGGGATGCGCCAGCGGGTGATGATCGCCATGGCGATCGCCAACGACCCTGAAGTCCTGATCGCCGACGAGCCCACCACCGCCCTCGATGTCACCGTCCAGGCGCAGATCCTCGACGTGCTGCAACGGATCCGAAAGGAGATGAACACCGCCATCGTGTTGATCACCCATGACCTTGGTGTGGTCGCCCGGGTCGCCGACCGGGTGCAGGTGATGTACGCGGGCCGGGCGGTCGAGCGCGGCGAGGTCCACGACATCTTCGATCACTCCAAGCACCCCTACACCCGCGGCCTGTTGGCGTCGGTGCCGGCGCTGGGGCGTGGCCGCCTGACCCCGATCCCCGGTGCGCCGCCCAACATGATCGCGCCGCCATCGGGCTGTGCCTTCCGTCCGCGTTGCGCCCACGCGACCACCGTGTGTGCCGAATCGGTGGCCGAGCTGCGACCGTTCGGTGATCTCGCGACGGCTTGTGTGCGCGCCCACGAGCTGTTCGCAGGGGAGACGGTGGGGTGACGGCGACCGAGCCGACCCGGGCGGCCGCTGGCGGACCGCTCGTGGAGATCGAGCACCTCGTCAAGACGTTTCCTGTTCGGAGATCGCGCGGGCTGCTGGCCGCACGACTGGAAGTGCAGGCCGTGTCGGACGTCTCGCTGACGGTCGGCCGTCGGGAGACCGTCGGGCTGGTTGGTGAGAGCGGCTCGGGCAAGTCGACGTTCGGCCGTTGTGTGCTGCAGCTGATCGAGCCGACATCGGGCTCGGTGCGTTTCGAGGGTGCCGAGCTGGTCGGTATGGCCCGCAACCGGCTCCGCCCGCTGCGCCGGCGGATGCAGATGGTCTTCCAGGACCCCTACGCCTCGCTGGATCCGCGCCTGACCGTCGGCTCGGCGATCGCCGAAGCGCTGGCGATCCACCGGGTCGCGGGCGATCACCGCTCGCGGGTGCGCGACCTCCTCGAGGTGGTCGGGTTGTCGGCCGATCACGCCGGCCGGTTCCCCCATGAGTTCTCTGGTGGACAACGCCAGCGGGTGGGCATCGCCCGGGCGTTGGCGCTCGAACCGTCGTTCATCGTGCTCGATGAGCCGGTGTCGGCGCTCGACGTGTCGATCCAGGCCGGGGTGATCAACCTCCTGCAAGACCTTCAGGAGCAGATGGGCCTGTCGTACCTGTTCATCGCCCACGATCTGTCGGTCGTGCGTCACATCTCGGACCAGGTGGCGGTGATGTACCTGGGAAAGATCATGGAGTTCGGCCCGGCCGAGCAGCTCTACTCCGCGGCAGCCCATCCCTACACCCAGGCCCTGCTGTCGGCGATCCCCGAGCCCGATCCGGTGGTCGAGCGGGAGCGGGAGCGGTTGACGCTGGTCGGTGACGTCCCGAGCCCGATCAACCCGCCGTCGGGCTGCCGGTTTCGCACGCGATGCCCGAAGGCGCAGCCCGTGTGCGCGGAGGACGAACCGGCACTGGTGGATCATGGCCTCGGGCATCCGATCGCCTGTCACTTCCCCGAACCGCTGCCCCCGGCGATGGACGTCGTTGAGCTCGCCGCCGAGATCCACGCGCCCGACCACTCGGCGTGAGGGCTCGCTAGCCTGTCGTGTCGTGCGTACCGCCGTCCTCTACTTCACGATCGTGTTGAACGTCGCCAGCATGCTGGCGATGGTCGCGGGGATCCTGATGCACAGCGGCCGCGGCGGCGGCCTGTCGGACATGTTCGGCGGGGGTGGCGGTGCAGCGCTGGGTTCGTCGGCGGCCGAGCGCAACCTGAACCGCATCACTGCGGTGTTCGCGATGGTGTGGGTGATCACGGTGATCGCGGTGAGCTTCCTGCTGGAGAGCTGATCGGCGAGATCGACGGGTCACGATCGTCGGCGGCGGACGGTATCGTTCGACCACCACCACGTCGGAGTGGCGGAATGGCAGACGCGCTAGCTTGAGGTGCTAGTGAGGTATTTATCCTCGTGGGGGTTCAAGTCCCCCCTCCGACACTTGCGTAACCCCCTGCGGGCAGCGCGGTCACGTCGATGTGATCAGCCCCAGGAGTGAAGTAGGCCCGAATCCCCAGCGTGGCGTACAACTCCTGCTCCTGCTTCGGGTCCGCGGCGCGGAGCACGGCGGCGAACCGGTCGGCCTGAGCCGCGAACCACTCAGCCACGGCGTGGACTTCGGCGTCGCTCATCGCCGGCGCGGGGTCGGCGTCGGCCAGGTCTCGGGCGGCTGCTTCTCGTTCGCGCATTGCCTCCGCGATCCATCCGCCGATGACGGGGGCGTTCTCGTCGTTGAGCGCGGCTCGGAGGCGACGGAGTCGGGTGTCGCAGTCCTCGACCTTGGCCTTGGCGATGCGGTGCCGTTGCTCCGCGATCGGGTCGGGGCTGTTGGCTGCGCCGACGAGTTGGGCGACGGTGTTGTCGATGTGGTCGGCGTCGAAGAGGTGTTCGAGCCAGCC
>JBKEAH010000140.1:0-16312 GCA_047972065.1 Desertimonas sp. | reverse complement strand
GCCGTCCTCATCCTCGACCACTGACCCATCCGGCAACACCGCCGAGTATCCCGCCATCGGGGTATCCGCGATCGCCGGCACGCGGCGTTCGCTAACGTTCGGCACGCCAGGCACCTTTGCTCGGGCCAAGTCCTTCAGTTGGATCGTCCGGCCCCAGTACTCGGGGAGACGGCGCTGATCGTGCACGGCGAGGATCTGCACGACGTCGTCGCGGACGCGATGGACGACGGCGTAGGGGAAGCCAGTCGTGGCGATCTGGCGCTCGTCGACCGATCTATCGGTGTCGGTGCGGGCGGGCGACCCGGCGTCCGGCCACCGCCGGAACCCGACTCCCCGTCCTCGATCGATGAACACTCGGGCCCGACCGCCGCGTCCTGAAACGCCGGCCATTCGGGCCGGAAGGTCCAAAGTGAGAGGTCTAGGTTTTGGATATGGCCCTGACGGACTGGCGAAGCAGGGTGCGGAGTTTGTCGGGAGCCGTCTTGCGGAGGTCGCTGAAGTAGACCTCGTGGTGTTTGCCGTCAACGCGCATGCCGTTCTCCGGGATGAACTGGTGGTGCATGCGTTCCAGCACGGGGCCTTCGTTGTCAAAGGAGCCAGTGTGGAGCGTCTGCACGCAGCGACCCTCCGATAGCGTTTCGAGACGAACATCATCCAGGCGGGTAGGCTTGTTCTTGGCTCCGGCTTGCTCGATTGCGCTCACGAGCGAAGGTCGGTCGATCCATTCGGGAACCATCAGCATCATCGTCCAATCCCACTGTGACTTGTCGCGGGAGATGGTGAACGCGTCCATGTCCTTGGCCCACCACAGGCCCTCCAGCGGTGGAACGACGTAGTCGCGCTCAAGCTCTCGTTTGCTGAAGAACTTGAGCTTGTACGCGACCGGATACAGCGCGGAGAGGGCGTCCGTGTAGGCCGAAGAGGTGTTGGGATCGCCGTGCCCGTCGACCATCAGGTACTGCATGTCGGGAACATCAACGACGCGGAACTTTCCGCGCGGCGCCTGATAGCTGTCGAGAGTCTTCTTGAAGTCGATCTTGTCAGTCATTGGATATCTGGACTCGGGTAGCGAGCCACGACCGTTCTGCCTCCAGGAGGCTCAGCGAGTACGAGAACACTTCCCGGGCAGCGAGTGGGAGCGGGGCCTGGGACTCTGCGGCTTGGTTGACCGCCGCGATGCGGGCTTCGATCTGCGGGAATCGCGCGCGCAACGCCTCGGCGTACTCGCGATCGGTGAGAAGCGGCAGGTTGGCGATGCCCACCAGAAACGGATGCGGAACCGGCTGGGCGTCAGCGAGATGGGCGATCACTTCCTGCCGAGCGACGTGCTTGCCCTCGTCCGTCGCGTGGAAGACGCGCCGTGACTTCGACCCTGGTGTCGCGTGCTCGCTTTGGATGAGGCCGCGCTTCTCCAGCTTGGTGAGCAGGTAGTAGATCGAGGAGAACCCCACTGCTGTCCACTGGCGGATACCGCGTTGGTCGATCACCCGTTCGAGGTCATAGCCGTGGGCTGGTCGTTCGATGACCAGGCCAAGGATCGTCAGCTCTGCCGGTGTCAGCTCCATCTCGCTATCCTAGCGCTAGGATAGCTGCCAGACATGCCGCCACTCAGGGGCGACCGCGGAACAACTCGTGTCCACGATTCGGTCGAGGTTTCCAACCCTGCCCCGCGCAGCCGTCATCGGCCCGGACCGTTGCCATGCAGTAACCGTTGCGTTAGAGTAACCGTTACTCATGAGCAACGAAGCGGCCGCCCAGGTGTTCGACGCCCTCGGCGACTCCACTCGTCGAGCGATCATCGAGTCGCTCGCGGAAGGCCCGATGCCCGTCGGCAAGCTTGCCGACCGCCTCCCCGTGGGACGGCCCAACGTCAGCAAGCACCTGAAGGTTCTCCAGGCCGCCAAGCTCGTCGAGCATCGGACCATCGGGACGCGGAACCTCTACGCGTTGGCCCCCGGTGGGCTCGCCGTCGTCCAGCAATGGCTGATCCAACACTGGGACGGGGCGCTCAACGCGTTCGCCGCCCACGTCCATCAACGAAACGAAGGGGACCCCACATCATGAACGTTCCACCGCTGCGCCGACAGGTTCTCGTCCCGTGCGATCCGGCGACGGCCGAGCGCCTGTGGACCGACGAACTTGGCGCCTGGTGGCCCATCGGCTCGTTTGGGTGCTTCGGCGAGGGCGCCCACGTCGAGTTCGACGGCGACACCATCGTGGAAACCTCCGCCGACGGCGAGCGAGCCATCTGGGGCACCGTCACCTCGCGCACATCGGGGGCCCTCTCCTACACGTGGCACCCCGGCCGCGATGCGTCTGAGGCCACATCGGTGACCGTCACCTTCACCCCCACCGGGGCCGAGGACCTCACGTTGGTCACCCTGGTGCACACGGGCTGGGAGACGATCGAAGCGCGTGACGACTACGCAGGCGGCTGGATCGCCGTCCTGGACCACTTCATCCGCGGTGCGCCCGCCGATGGCCAGCCGGACGTCGCCGACGGGGTGTGGTTCGTGCTCGAGCACACCGCCGGACCGGCGACCCCGGACGAGGGCGTCTTCTCCTCACCGTCCTTTGGCCATCACATCGCGTTTCTCCGATGGCTGGACGACCAGGGGGTCTTGGTGGCGGGTGGCCCGCTTCCCGACACCAAGGGGGCCGGCATGACGGTGGTGCGAGCCACCGACCACGAAACCGCCAGCACGATCGTCACCGCCGCCCAACTTCAGGACGGAGCCGTGACCTCAGGACTGCTGGACGTTCGCGTCCGACCCTGGCGGGTTGCCCTCAGCGCCCTTCCGGCCGTCCCCGCGACAGACACCGAAGACATACACCGTTGACGCCGACGGGTTCCGCCGCCATGGCACGTCCTCGAACGACGTCGAGACCGAAGATCGGCAGCCGGCGACGGCGAGGAACACCGCTTCAGCTCGACCAGCCACGGTGCCGTGTCCCCGATCGGTCCTGGTCGGAGGGGTATCGTGACGGTGTGGGACGGCTGTGCGAGCGACCGGGCTGCTCGGACGAGGCGGCGATGGCATACGGCTTCGACGCCGAGCGGCTCTTCGTCTGGCTCGCCGTCCGGGAGCCCGACAGCGAGCCGATGCACGCCGGATCGCTGTGTCTTCGCCACGCCGACGCGATGGTGGTGCCGCGGGGCTGGACGCTCGATGATCGACGCGAGCCCTCGCCGCGGCTGTTCCGACCCGCCCCGACCGAACACCGTCCACGAGAGCGCTCGTCACGCCCGCCACACACCGCGGCCAACGACGACGACAGCCAGCAGCTGCCGTTGCCGGCGATCGATGGCACGACGCTCGAGGGTGGCGCCGTCACCGTCGCCGCCGTCGCCGGGCCCAGCAAGGTCGTCGACCCCGACGCGACCGTGGCGATCCCGTGGCTGCCCGAGTTCGACGACGATGACGACCTGGGGGGCATCCTGTCGGCGGACAGCCCACTGCTGGCCCGCGCCTTTCGTGGCGCCGACCGTCCCCGTGACCCGTGACCTGCTGAGCGATCCGACCCCTCCGATGAAGACCACCGCCGATCTCGTGCTCGAAGACGCCACGACGGCCGACGTGTTCGCCAAGATCGCGCTGTTGGACGACTACCCGACGTGGATGCGCCTGGTGCACGCGGTCCGACGGCTCGACGCCGACGACGGGCGCCCGGCGTGGTGGGTCGAACTGCGCGCCCGGGTCGGCCCCTTCGCACGTTCCAAGCAGCTGCGGATGGTCCGGGTGGGGTGCGAGCCCGATCGGTGGGTGCGCTTCGAACGGGTGCAGCCCGACGACCGTGATCACGCCAACTGGATCCTCGACGTCCACCTCGCCCCACGCGGCGAGTCCACCGTGGTGACGATGCATCTCGAGTACACGGGTGAGCTGTGGACCGGTGGCGTCCTCCAGCGGGTCCTCGACGATGAGATCCGTCGTGGCCGCGACGGGCTGCGCCGAGCCGTATCGGGCAGCGACGTCGCCCGCTGACGGTCCGCCGGTCAGCTCAGCCGGTCGCCCAGGCACGGTAGCGGCCGCTGCGGTGGCGCTCCAGCGACAGCGGCAGACCGAAGCACGCCGACAGCGACGCCGCGGTGAGCGCGGTGTCGATCGGCCCCTGGCTGAGCGCTCGACCGTCACGCAACAGCAGCGCATGGGTCATCGACGGCGGGATGTCGTCGACGTGATGTGTGACCAGCACCAGCGGCGGAGCACCGGGGTCGGTGTTGAGGTCCTCGAGGGCCCCGACGAGCCGTTCGCGTCCGCCGAGATCCAGACGCGCCGAGGGTTCGTCGAGCAGCACGACCGCCGGGTCGTTCATCAGCGTGCGGGCCAGCAGCACCCGCTGGCGCTCGCCCGACGACAGCGCAGCGAGCGGACGTTCGGCGAACCTGGCCACACCCATCCGTTCCAGGCATGCCATCGCCTGCTCGTCGTCCTCCGCGCCGTAGCGATGCCACCACGGTTCGAGGGCTGCATGCCGGGCGGTGCGTACGGCGTCGAGCGCACGCAACTCGCCGCGAAGCTGGTCGGCGAGGGCGGCCGAGGCATACCCGATGCGGCGTCGAAGCACCCGCACGTCGGTCCGCCCGAGACGCTCGCCGAGAACGTCCACGGTCCCGCTGGTCGGGTGGAGGTACAGCGCGGCGATGCTCAGCAGCGTCGTCTTGCCGCTGCCGTTGGCACCCAGGATCAGCCAACGCTCGCCGTCGCCCACCCGAAGCGTCACGTCGTCGAGCGTCGTCGTTGCGTCGCGCACCACGCTGACCCGGTCGAGCAGCAGGGGATCGGGTGTCGTCACGGCCCGCCAGGGTGGTCGCGTCCTCCGGATCGCCGCGCGATCGCCGGGTGATCGTCACCCAATCGCAACATCGGGCTATGCTCCGGCGGGTGCTCGGCCGTGCTCTTTCGATCCGCGGTGCGCGGGGACGGAGCATCATCGGGTCGCTGGTCGCCGTGACGGTGGCGTTGGGCAGCGCGGCGGTCGACGCCGGCACCGACGATGGTGACACTGGTGCCGCTGCCCGGGCCGCCGCGGCCATCGCCACCGCTCGGGATCAGGCCAACCAGGCGGCCGCCGATCTGTTCCAGGCCCAGCTCGACCTGGCCGAGCTCTCCGAGCGTGCCGACGAACTGGCCGAGGAGACGACCCGGCTCGAAGCCGACGTCGCGACCCTGCGCCAGCAGGTCGAGGCGGTCGCCGTCAGCCGCCTGACGCGGGCCGGCGTGGGAGACAACCCCCTGCTGTCATCGGCGTCGCCCAACGACCGCCTGCAGGCCGACATGCTGACGGCGGTGGTCACCGAGGTGCAGGCGGTGTCGTTGGATGACTTCGAGCGTGCCCAGCTCGACCTCGAGGATCACCAGGCCGAGGTCGAAGCCAACACCGCCGAACTGCAACGACAGCAGGAACGGGCGCGCGAACTGCAGACCCAGGCCGAAGCCGAGGTCGTGCGTCTTCAAGAGGCCGAGCGTCAGCGGCTCGAAGATGAGCGGATCGCTCGCGAGCTGGAGCGCCAGCGCCAGGAGGAGGCCGCCCGACGCCAGGCCGAAGCCGACGCCGAGGCGCAACGTCAGGCGGCGGCCGCCGCAGCCGCCGCCACGACCACGGCGGCGGCCACCAACGACCTCGCCACGCCTGCGGCCGCCCAGTCCTCGTCGACCCCGGCGACCCAGGCCCCCTCGTCGGGGACCAATGCCCAGCTCCCGGCCGCTCCGGCACCCGAGCCGGCGACGCCGGCGCCACGGCCGGTGACCACGCCGGCCCCGACCTCCCCACCGCCGAGCAACGGTGGTGGTGGTGGTGGCGGCGGCATGGTGTGCCCCGTGCCCGGGGGGAGCGCGTACTCGGACACCTGGGGTGCGGCCCGTTCGGGTGGTCGGTCACACCAGGGCGTCGACATGCTCGGGTCCAACGGTCAGTCGCTGGTCGCTGTCGTCAGCGGAACCGTCCAGTTCAAGCAGACCAACCTCGGTGGCAACTCGGTCTGGCTGACCGGGAACAACGGGACGAAGTACTTCTACGCCCACCTCTCGGGCTTCGCTGGGTCGAGCCGGAGCGTGTCGGCCGGTGAGGTCATCGGGTACATGGGGGCCACCGGCAACGCCAACGGCACCGTTCACCTGCACTTCGAGGTGCACCCCGGTGGTGGAGCCGCCGTCAACCCCTATCCCTACGTTCGCAACGCCGGCTGCTGACATCGTGGGCTCGGGGCCGGTCGGCGGAGCCGCCGGGCGCTCGCCTCCGAGCACGGTCAGGCGCTGGTTCTCGGGGTGAGCTCGACCCGGGCGGCGAGCTGGCCGCAGGCGGCGTCGATGTCGGTGCCGCGGTTGGCGCGCACGGTGACGTTGACCCCGTGGTCGCGGAGCCGGTCGCGGAACTGGGCGACCCGCGCCGGCCCGCTCCCGGTGGTCGGCCAACCCGGGGTCGGGTTGAGCGGGATCAGGTTGACGTGGGCCCACGGTCGGAGGCGACGGGTCAGCCTGGCCAGCTCGTCGGCGTCGTCGGGCCGGTCGTTGACCCCGTCGATCATCGCCCATTCGAAGCTCAGCCGACGGCGGTTCACATCGACGAAGGTCTGCGCGGCCGGGATCAGCTCGTCGATCGGGTACCGGCGGTTGATCGGCACCAGCCGGTCACGGAGCTCGTCGTTGGCGGCGTGCAGGCTGACCGCCAAGGTGACGGGAAGGTCACGCTGGGCCAGGCGCCGGATCCCCGGGACGACACCGACGGTGGAGATCGTGAGGTGGCGAGCCGACAGTCCAATGTCGCGGTGGAGGCGTTCGACCGCCGCCCACACCGCCGGTTCGTTGGCCAGCGGCTCGCCCATGCCCATGAACACCACGTTGGTGACCCGTCGGCCCCGCTCGCGTGCCACTCGCGAGGCGCGCACGACCTGCTCGACGATCTCGCCGGTGGTGAGGTGGCGTTGGAACCCCGCTTGCCCGGTCGCACAAAACCCGCAGCCCATCGCACACCCGGCCTGGCTGGATACGCACACCGTCGCCCGCTGGGGGTACAGCATCAACACCGTCTCCACCTGGCCACCACCGGTGATGGCCCAGAGCAACTTGATGGTGTCGCCGTCGTCGCTCTCGGACGCGGCGACCTGCTCGAGCGAAGGTGGGAGTTCGTCCATCAGCCGTCGGCGGAGTGCCAGGGGCAGGTTGGTCAGCTCGGCGGGCGTGGCAAGCTGCTGGTAGAGGCCCTGCCAAAGCTGATCGACCCGGTACCGGGGCTCGCCATCGAGCAGGTCGGTGAGTTCGTCGCGGGTGGCGTCGTAGCACGTGGTCACGACGCCGCAATCGGGGGCTCGAAGATGAAGGCCACATCGGTGTGGTGGACGGTGAAGCCCAGCGCCCGGTACAGCCCGACGGCGGCGACGTTGTCCTCGTCGACGTAGAGCATCCCGTGCGTCACTCCGCGCCGGGCGATCGAATCGAGTCCGGCCACGGTGAGCTGGCGACCGAGACCGAGCCCTTGGAACTCGGGGTCGACGCCGATGACGTAGATCTCGCCGAGGACGGGATCGCCGTCGTGCAGCTTGGTCCAGCAGAACGCGGCGAGTTGCCCGTCGCGCTCGTGGAGCCGGAAGCCGTCGGGGTCGAACCACGGCTCGTCCTCGCGTTGCTCGACGTCCGAGACGCTCCAGCGGCCCTGCTCGGGATGCGCGGCGAAGGCGCGGTTGTTGACCTCCACCCACGCCGCCTCGTCCTCGCCGGGTCGGAAGGCACGGGTGTCGACGCTGACCTCGAGACCGGTCGGCAGCGGTCTCCGCATCTGCAGCAGGTGGCGTTCGGCCGTCGCCCCCAGGCCGCGCACGATGGCGGTGTCGGCGTCGGCGGGCGATGACCACCACCAGTGCACCGTGGTCGTCGCGAGGTCGAGCAACGGTGGGATCAGGGTGCCGATGACCGTGGCCGGGTCGCTGCGCTGGTCGATCAGGACCTCGAGCGAGGCCGCCTCGGCGCCCGGCACGAGTTGGGCGAAGGCCAGGAGCGCTCCCGATGCCGTCGTGCCGTCACGGACCACGGCGACGTGACGATCCGGTGCATCGTGGGAAAGGGCCAGGCGGTGCTGGTCGGACAGGCTCATCGTCCCGGCGCGGCCGGCGAGATCCTCGACCTCGACCTCGGCCACGACGGCAGCAGGCGTCCGGTCGGCCGAGGTCACAACGTCGGCGGGCACCTGCTCATCGAACATGTTCGTCGACGGTACCCACGTCGCCGGACGCCGCGGACGTCAGCGCCGAACCATGGGGTACGTTTGTCACCAAGAAGTCGTCGGGTGGTTGGCAGCCGGGGTTGATTGTGGTGCTACACTGCGCTCCACCAGGTTCCCGCCACCTGGTTGTGTGCGAACCGCCGGGATCCGCCGCCCGGCCTCGCATAGGCGACGGCCCCTCCCACCAGGGGCCGTCGCCGCCTTTTTCGGGTGAGTTCGGACGCCCACGGACGACGTCAGTGCTCGGCGATCTTGCGGGCCCGATCGAGCAGCCGGGCGGCGGTCCGCAACGACCGTTCGGCCTCGTAGATCGCGGCGACGAGATCGTCGCGGTCGGGCCCGAGCCCGGGGCCGACCAACTCGGCGACCCGCCGCTGGTACCCGCTGATCGCATCGGCGGCGGCTCCCAGCTCGGCGGCGGCGGTCGTGCTCACGTCGAGGTACCCATGCCCCAACCCTCGCACCGGCCCAATAGCCTCGCCAACCGTGTCCCTGGTCCCCGAGCGTGACGATCTCCGAGCGCTGAGCGGGTACCACTCGCCCCAGGTGGACGTCGAGGTCCGGCTGAACGCCAACGAGTCGCCCTACCCGGTGCCCGCGGCCTGGCGTGACGCGTTTGCCGCGGCGGTCGCCGACGTCGCATGGGAGCGCTACCCCGACCGCGCCGCGACCGGCCTGCGGGGTGCGATCGCCGACTGGCACGGGGTAAATCCCGGGCAGGTCTTCGCCGCCAACGGGTCCAACGAGGTGCTGCAGACGGTGTTGCTCGCCTACGCCGGGTTCGGCCGGCGGGTCGTCACCTTCGAACCGACGTATCAACTGCACGGCCACATCGCCCGCATCACCGGCGCCGAGGTGGTGGAAGGCGAGCGCGGCAGCGACTTCGCGCTCGACGCCGACCTGGCGGCCGATCTGGTGAGCGCGACCAAACCGGCGGTCACGTTCCTTTGCTCGCCCAACAACCCGACCGGCCGGGTTGAGTCGCCGGCGATCGTGGACCGGTTGCTCGATGCCGGTCCTGGTCTGCTCGTCGTCGACGAGGCGTACGCCCAGTTCGCCGGGTGGAGCGCGCTCGACCTCGTCGCCGCCGGCCGCCCGTTGTGTGTGGTGCGGACGTTCTCCAAGACGTGGTCGATGGCCGGTTTGCGGCTCGGCTATCTGGTGGGACCCGACTGGTTGGTCGAGACGCTGGACAAGGTGGTGCTGCCCTATCACCTAGACGCCGCCAAGCAACTCGCCGGCACGCTGGCGCTGCGATACGTCGACGAGATGGACGACCGCGTCGCCGCCATCGTCGCCGAGCGGGAACGGCTGGTCGAACGTCTCGCCCGACTCGATGTCGATGTCGTTCCGAGCGGCGCCAACTTCGTGCTGTTTCGTCCGCGTCGGCGGCGGGGACACGACGTCTGGGAGGGGCTGGTCGCACACAGTGTGTTGGTGCGCGACTGCTCGGGCTGGCCGCGGTTGGCCGACTGCCTACGGGTCACCATCGGAACGCCCGATGAGAACGACCGCTTCATCCAGGCGCTGGCACAAGTGCTGGCCACGCCGAGCCTGTCCGGATCGAGCCCGCCCAGGTCGAGCCCGCCCAGATCGAGCAAGGAGACCACCTGATGTCCCGGACCGCCAACGTCACCCGCTCGACCAAGGAGACGTCCATCGAGATCGCCATCGACCTCGATGGCGGTGGGACGACCGACGTCTCGACCGGCATCCCGTTCTACGACCACATGCTCGACCAGCTGGGCCGCCACGGCGGGTTCGACCTGACGGTCCGCGCCCGCGGCGACCTGCACGTCGACACCCATCACACCGTCGAGGACGTCGCTCTCGCGCTGGGTGCCGTCTTCCGGGAGGCGGCGGGGGACAAGGCCGGGGTGCGCCGCTTCGCCAGCGGGTCCTTCCCGCTCGACGAAGCCCTCATCGCGGTGTCGCTGGACCTGTCGGGACGCCCGTTCGTCGCCTGGGACGTCGAGCTGCCCGAATCGCTCCCGCTTGGCGACCCGGCCTTCGATCCTCAGCTGGCCGAACACGCCGTGGCCTCGTTCGCCACGGCGGCGGGCATCACGCTGCACGTCACGAAGCTCGCCGGGCGCAACGTCCACCACATCGTCGAGGCCACCTTCAAAGGGCTGGCGCGCTGCCTGCGCGACGCGGTGCGCATCGAGGATCCCGGTGGGATCCCCTCGACCAAGGGCGTGTTGTAGATGCTCCCCACGACACCGCGTCCGCTCGTCGCGGTGGTCGACTACGGCATCGGCAACCTCCACTCCGCCCAGAAGGCGCTCGAGCGTCAGGGTGCCGATGCTCGTCTCACCGCCGACCCCTCGCTGATCGCCGACGCCGAGGCCGTGGTGCTCCCAGGGGTCGGCGCCTTCGGCGCCTGCATGAGCGCGCTCGGGCGGTCCGGGCTGGAACAGCCCACCCTCGACGCCGTCGCGTCGGGCCGACCGTTCCTCGGCATCTGCGTCGGGTCGCAGATGCTCTTCGAGGCCAGCGAGGAGAGTCCCGGAGCCACCGGCCTGGGGGTGCTGGCGGGCACCGTGTGCTGGCTGGCCGACACGGTCAAGCGTCCCCAGATGCAGTGGAACCAGCTGGCCCTGGCGCGACCCGCCGACCCGATGTTCGCCGGCCTCGGGTCGCGTCCGTGGTTCTACTTCGTCCACTCCTTGCACGGGGTGCCGGCCGAACCCTCGATCGTGGCGGCCACCTGTGACTACGGCGGGGCCGTCAACGCCGCCTTCCGGCTCGACAACGTGTTCGCCGCCCAGTTCCACCCCGAGAAGTCGGCCGCCGCCGGGCTGCGGCTGCTGAGCAACTTCGTCGACGGCCTGCGGGCGCCGGTGCGTGTCACGTGAACCAGGTGGTGCTGTACCCGGCGATCGACATCCGCGGCGGCCGGGTCGTGCGGCTCCGCCAGGGTGACTACGCCGATGAGACCGTGTACGGCGACGACCCGGTGGCCGTCGCCCGAGCGTTCGCGGACGCCGGGGCGACATGGATCCACATCGTCGACCTCGATGCGGCCCGGTCGGGCGATCCCCTCAACCGGCGCGTCGTCGGCGCCGTCGCCGCCGCCGTCGCCGGGAGGGCGCAGGTCCAGACCGGGGGCGGCATTCGCACCATCGACGACGCCCACGCCCTGTTCGACGCCGGGTTGGCCCGGGTCGTCGTCGGCTCGGCGGCGGTGGCCGACCCCGACCTCGTGTCGCGGGTCGCCGACGTCGGCGCGGTCGCCGTCGGGCTCGATCATCGTGGCGGTCGGCTGGCCGTGCACGGATGGACCGAGACCACCGACGCCACCGTCACCGACGCGCTCGATCGGTTTGGCGCAGCGTCGGCATTCGTGATCACCGACATCGCCCGTGACGGTGAGCTCACCGGGCCCGATCTCGACGGCCTGGCCGCCGCCGCCGAACAGGCCCCGGGGCGCGTCATCGCCAGCGGCGGTGTGTCCTCGCTCGGCGACGTCCGGGCACTCGCCGCCATCACCGGCCTGCACGGCGTCATCACCGGCAAGGCGCTCTACGAAGGACGTTTCGACGTCGCCGCCGCGCTGCACACGCTCGCCCCCGCCGGCTCGCCGTCACCACCGGGGTGTCCGTCGTGATCGTCGCCCGGGTCATCCCGTGTCTCGATGTCAACGCCGGCCGCGTCGTCAAGGGGACCAACTTCGTCGACCTGCGCGACGCCGGCGATCCCGTCGCTCTGGCCGCCCGCTACGACACCGAGGGCGCCGACGAACTGGTGTTGCTCGACATCACGGCATCGAGCGACCGGCGCGACACGATGGTCGACGTCGTCGCCCGGACCGCCGACGAGGTGTACATCCCCTTCACGGTCGGTGGCGGCATCCGCACCGCGGAGGACGCCCGACGGATGTTGCGCGCCGGGGCGGACAAGGTCAGCGTCAACACGGCGGCGGTCGAGCGGCCCGAGCTGATCGCCGAGGTCGCCGCCGAGTTCGGGTCGCAATGCGTGGTGTGCGCCATCGACGCCAAGGCCCGCGACGATGGTGCTGGGTTCGAGGTGTTCCTCCACGGCGGCCGCACGCCGACCGGTCTCGACGCCGAGCGCTGGGCGAGTCGTGCCACCGAACTGGGTGCCGGTGAGATCCTGTTGACCTCGATGGATCGGGACGGGACCAAGCAGGGGTTCGATCTCGTCCTGACCCGGTCGATCGTCGACGCCGTCGACGTCCCGGTGATCGCCAGCGGCGGCGTCGGCACACTCGAGCACCTGGTCGAGGGCGTGACCGACGGCGGAGCCGACGCGGTGCTGGCGGCGTCGATCTTCCACTTCGGGCAACACTCGATCGCCGAGGCCAAGGCCTTGATGACCGAGCGCGGCATCGTCGTGCGACCGGTCGAGTAGTTCGGGTCTCGCCACGGCGGTCGCCGGGCACGACCCGTAGGGTGCCGCCCATGAGCGATGCCACGCAGCCCACCATGCCGTACCGACGCCTCGGGCGAGCCGGCATCAAGGTCTCGGTCCTGTCCTTTGGCAGCTGGGTATCCTTCGACAACCAGCTCAAGGACGACCTCGCCATGGAGTGCATGCAGGCGGCCTACGACGCCGGCTGCAACTTCTTCGACAACGCCGAGGCCTACGCCGGTGGCGAGAGCGAAGCGATCATGGGCCGCGTGATCACCGAGCTCGGGTGGCCGCGCCACTCCTACGTGCTCACCACCAAGGTGTTCTGGGGTATCCACGACGGCGTCAACATGCGCAGCACCCTCAACCGCAAGTACCTGATGCAGGCGATCGACGGTTCGTTGGAGCGGCTCGGCCACGACTTCGTCGACGTCCTCTACTGCCATCGCGCCGATCCCGAGACGCCGCTGGAGGAGACGGTGTGGGCGATGAGCGACATCGTCTCGTCGGGCAAGGCGCTGTACTGGGGGACCAGCGAATGGTCCGCCGATGAGATCCGCGGCGCCATCGAGATCGCCGAACGTCATCACCTGCACAAGCCCGTGACCGAGCAGCCCGAGTACAACCTGCTGGCCCGTCGACGGGTCGAGCGCGAGTACGCCCGGGTGTTCGCCGACTACGGGTACGGCGCGACGATCTGGAGCCCGTTGGCGTCGGGCGTGCTGACGGGCAAGTACCGCGATGGCATCCCCGACGACTCGCGCGGTGCCCTGGCCGGCTACGGCTGGCTGGCCAAGCGGCTGAGCGACGCCGCCACGTTGGGCCGGGTCGAGCGGTTGCGCCCGATCGCCGACGATCTCGGTTGCTCGCTCGCCCAGCTGTCGCTGGCGTGGTGCGCCGCCAACCCCAACGTGTCGACGGTGATCACCGGCGCCAGCCGCCCGGCGCAGGTCCTTGAGAACTTTGCCGCGCTCGAGGTGCTCGACCGCCTCGACGGCGACGTGCTCGCCCGGATCGACGAGGCGGTCAGCTAGCGCGGCAACCTCGACCGGCGCCTCCGGTGGCGGTCAGCCGGCGCGTGGCCCGAGCACCCGGTCGATCGTGGCCAGGTGCGCGGCGGCCCCTTGATGAGCCTCGGCTTCGTCGGCACGCTGGCGAGCCAGATCACGCTGTGCCCGCTCGATACGCCGTTCGTCGTGAAGCAACGATTCCTGCGACGGTTGTTCGTTCCGCCGGGTGACGACGGCCTTGATGGCGGTGGCGGCGGCGCCGAGCGCGGCCAGGCCGGCGACCGGCCAGAGCCACGTGGCCGACGCCACCGCGGCCACGATGGCGACGGTCAAGGCACCGGCGCCGACCCCCGCGGCGGCGGGCATCATCCACGCCGACTGGCGGTCGCCCGCCGTTTCCAGCCTCGACACCCACCGGTTGACCGGCCCGTCGGGGCCGACGGTCACCTCGACGCCATTGACCCGGACCTTCTTGGTGGCGGGCCGTTTCGCATCGCCGATCCGCTGGTGCCAGCCGTGGGCCAGTTCGGTGAGCTCGCCGGCGACGACATCGAGGGCGAGACGTCGTCGGGCGCGATCCTCCGCGCTCGTCCCGTCGCCGGTCAGATCGTGGGCGAGGAGTTCGCGGACCGTCCCGGCGTGCTCATCACCGCGGTTCGGTTGCGGCTCACCGATGCCGGCCTCGGACAGCGCCTGGCGAATCTCGTGCATCCGGCTGATGGTCGACTGCTCATCCGGCGCGCCTCGCACCACCGTCGAGGCGAGCAGTTCGGCCAGCGAGTCGGCCGGGAGGTTCGGTGTCGAGCTTCCACCGTCGTCGGGGTCGACGGCGGCGACGGGATGGGCCGGCAGCGACGTCTGGGTGGTCGGTAGGCCCTCGGGCACCGGCATGGTCTCGGCCGTCCCCGGTGTGGGGGCGGCGAGTGCAACCGACGCTTCGACGAGTTGCGCGATCGCCGCCAGCCCGCGCCCGGCGGTCAGCGGGTTGTCGCTGTCGGCCGGCTGCAGCTGCAACGTGCCGAGGATGAACTGCCGGGCGGCGGCGCGGTCGGTCTCGAAGCCAGCGCGGCGGCGCACCGAGGCGATCAGCGTCTGGCGGGCATCCTGGCCGAGACGGCCGGTCGCGACCGCACCCCACAGGGCCCGTTCGTCGGCGGTCACCATCCTTCCGTCATCCCAGAGGCGTTCACCGGCTCCGACCGGTAACCCTCCTGGTCCGCGGAGGCCGGTCAGCGCGGCGCGGAACACGTCGGTGGCGCGGGGGTCACGGTCACGGGCCTGCGCGAACAGCGAGCGGGCGGCATCGTCGTCGCCGTGGAGTTCCGCGTCGAGGGCCCGCGACGCCGGGTGGAGCCAGTAGCCGGCGACATCCGGCGGGACGGGGAGCGGGGCCGGCCGCGGCTGGCCGCCGAAGGCGGCCAGCTGGGCGACGACGTCGCGGGCGTAGCGGCGGACCAGCGCGGCGTCGGCGTGTTGGGTGAGCTCCTCACGCACGTCCTCGAGCTCGACCGTCGCGGCGAGCGCGCGCTCCAGTCGCTCGACCCGGGTCTCCAGGCTGAGATTTGCTCGCCGCTGCGCCTCGAGCGACTTGCGCATGCGTGCGTTCGATCGGGCGTGGTCGGAGGCCAGGTTGTCGATCTCGCGTTGTTGCTTGCGGTCGTAGTGGTCCCCGCCCATCCACCACCAGTCGAACGTGTCACCCACGACGTCTGGCCTCCTTGGCAGAACCGTCCATGTCCGATGAGACGCCGTCGCCGAGCATCCGGTTCGATCCCGGGCGAGCGAGGCCCGCGGCACTGGTCATGTCACCCACGCCCACGATCGACGTTCAGAGCACCGGAGGGAGGTGGCGGTCGAACCAGTCGACGACGTGGCGGGCCACCAGCGCCGTGCGGCCGGCCAGGAAATGGTCGGCGGACTCGACGGTGACGACGGTGGCCTCCGGCCATCCGGCCACCAGCGGGCCGATCGTCCCGGGGGGACCGAACTGGTCGTGGGCGGGAACGACGATCAGCGTCGGGACGGTCGGCAGCGCGTCGAGCGCCAACATCGCGGCGGGCGGGGCGATGGCCGCGATCGCGGTGACGTCGTCGCGGGAACCGGCGGCCGCCAGCCCGACAGCGGCGCCGAACGAGTACCCGGCCAATGCCAATGGGACACCCGGGATGGCCGCCGCAGTGGCGTCGAGCATCGCCCCGACGTCCAGCTCGGCCCGCACGCCGCGTCCCGTGTCGCCGGTCAGGACCGGTCGACGGAAGTCGAAGCGGGCGGCCGCGAAGCCCGCTGCTGGCAGGGCGGCGAAGAGCGCTTCGATGACGATGTTGAAGCGATCGCCCCCGTAGTCGGGATGGGGATGACACAGGGTGGCAGCGCCGCGGGGTGTGCCAGCCGGTCGCCTGACCTCACCGGGCAGCGTGTCGCCATCAGGGGTGATGGCGATACATGCCTGGCTGGAGGATCCACCGGTGCCGTCCACTGGCGGCGACGGTACTCTCGGCTCGTGCTGCCCGCCGAGACCATCGACGACAAGCTGCCGATCAAGATGCTCAACGACCGGTTGCTCGTGCGCATCCCCGACAAGGACAGCGAGCGGCGCAGCCAAGGCGGGATCCTGATCCCGGCGACCGCCCAGATGGCCAAACGGCTGGTGTGGGCGCAGGTGGTGGCGTTGGGCCAAAACGTCCGTTCGGCCGAAGTCGGTGATCTCG
>JBKEAH010000260.1:0-2826 GCA_047972065.1 Desertimonas sp. | reverse complement strand
CGGATGCCGCTCACTACGTCGGCCCGGAGCTGGCGCGCCTGCTGGCCCCGAACCACGATCTCGTCGTCGGTGACCCCGAGGACGGGCTGGTCGCCGATCTGGAGGCGGCCGGGGCGCGCGTGGCCGTGGTCGATGGGGTCCGCGACCTCGCCCGGGCGGCGGCCAACATGCTGGTGCGCAACGTCGCCGCCGAGGTGGTCGACCGCGACGTGCAGGTCAACGCGATCGGTACCAACTTCATGGACTTCCCGGCCTTCCTCGAGGCCAACCGGGCCACCGAGCCCGAGGGCCGGGCGCGGGTCGAGTCGATGGTCCCGATGGGGCGGCTCGGCGGCCTCGATGAGCTCGCCCACCTGGCGCTGCCCTTCATCGACGGCACCAGCCGTTTCACCACCGGTCAGTTCGTCGGCTTCGCCGGCGGCTGGGTGTGACGAGGGTCCCGACCGGTCAGAAGCGCGGGAACGACGGGGCGCTCGGCATCTCGGGGTCATGGGCCGGGTCATCGGCGGACAGCGTCCCGTCGAACCAGTCATGGCGCTTCCAGTCCGGCACCGGCGGTGGCTCACCGGGGCGGGGCACGAACACCGACCGGTCGGCGTCGCCATGGGTGTGCACATAGCGCCGACAGTTGGCGAACACCTCCCGCGCCCTGACTCGCACCACCAACATCGCACCGGGGAAGGTCGGCGTCAGCGCGTCGCCGGGGTCGACCGATGCCGTGCCGTTGAGCCGGAGTCGGGACCCGTCGGCGAAGTCGACGAACAGCATGCCGACCGACGGGTTCTCCGAGAGGTTCCCGACGCTCAGGAACATCCCATTGCCGTCGTAGACCGGAAAGGCGATGGTGGCGTCGTCGATGACCCGTACGAACCCTGGATCTCCCCCCTTGTACGAGCACTGCGGGTTCCCGTCGGCATCGGCGGTGGCGAGAAAGAACATGTCGCGGGCCTCGATGAAGTCTCGGTACGCGCCGACCTCGGCGGCGGCCATCTCGGCGAGCCGATCGGCCAGCCGTCGCGTGTCGTAGCGGTCTTGGAGCTGTCGATGTGCGTCGCGATAGTCCATGTCATCCCGGTCTCGAGGCGAGACCCCGACCCTAGGTGGTTGGTGTCGAACGGGGCTCGCTCGACGCCGGGGTCGGTGGTGTGAGGGTGATGTCTGCTCCGGTGGTGTGCGGGTGTGTTGGCGCTTGTGCGACGGGGGTGTCCGCGGTGGTCGTTGTGGGCGGGCCAGCCTGCGATCGGGGGGTTCGGGCCGGGTCCTTCACTGGATGACAGCCCAGCCGGTGGTCGTGGAGCGCAGGCCGAGCGTGGCGAGACGAGCGATGTTGGCGGCGGAAGCGAGGAGGTTGAAGTCGGCGTCGACCTTCGGTCGTCCTCGCACGCGGGCGCGTCGGCCACCGTGTCGGCGTCGCATGAGGTGGGCGAGTTTGCGTTCGACTTTGGGCCGGTGAGCGCGATAGTCGACCTGCCAGTCGGGCTCGGCCTGTTGTTGACGGGCTCGTGCGAGCGCGGCTTCGAACTCGCCGACACGGATGGTTCGCCCGCCGGCGGCGTTGGTGCACTCGGCCCGCCGTCCGCAGGCGGTGCAGTGCTCGGCGAAGTAGGCGATGCCGTCGCCGTGGACGCCGCGGCGGATCGACACGGTCACGCCAGCGGGACAGGTGACGGTGTCGTCGTCGAGGTTGACATCGAAACTGTCCTTGCCGAACCGGCCAGCGGGTGCAGACGGTCGTTGGGTGCGGCAGCCCGAGTCGATGTCGTCGTCGTCGAGGCGTTGTTGGAAGTCGCCGGTGCCGTACGCGGAGTCGCCGTAGACCTTGGCGTCGTCGGCCCGGTCCTGGTCGTTGAGGAGGTCGTCGATGAGATCCGTGGCGACCGAGGCGTCGCCGGCGTTGCCGGGCGTGACGGTTGTTTCGGTGATGATCTCGCTGTCGGGGTCGACCGCTATGTGGCCCTTGTAGCCGTCGAACCCACGGGCCTGGGTCTTGTGCCCGTGCCGGGCGTCAGGGTCCACCGTCGAGATCCACCCGATCCTTGGCGACCTTGCGGGCGATGCGGAACCGTCCGTCCTCGCCGCGCTCGAGGTCCTGGCCCAACACCGTTGCCAGCAACGCAGCGATCTCGGTGACCGCCTCGGTGAGATCCCGGTCCTCCAGCAGCTCCAAGCATGCGTAGCCGTCGGTGGCGAGCTCGGCAACCAGCGTCTCGCGGGCGGCGGGATCATCCCAGTCACAGACCGGCTTGCCACTCGAGCCGTACTCGTCGTCGCGTCGCAGGACGCCGCGCAGCTCAGCTTCGAGGGCAGGGTCGGCCGCGGCGAGAAGCTGGCGGATCGCGGAGCGGATCATCGTCACCGTGTCCTGGGTCGCGACCGCGTCATACAGCGGTGTCGAGTCCAGCACCCGCTTCGCCGACACCACCCCCGCGTCGCGGGCGGCGCTCAAGGTGACTTCGAAGATCCGCTTGGGTCGTTCGGAACGAGCGAGGCGGGCTCGCATGTCGACCAGGACCGTGTGCGCAAACCCCGGGTAGTCGAAGTTCAGCCCGCCACACGCGTACTTCCAGCGGGCGTCGAACTCGAAAGCCTGGACCGCTTCGCGGTCCGACAGCCCCAGCCAGCGTTGCAGGACCATCACCGTGGCCACGATCTGCGGGGGCACCGACCGGCGGCCCGTCGTGGTGAACAGGTCGGCGAACAACTCGTTGATCGTGACCCGGTTTCTTGGACACCTGATTACGCGGGAGACCGTGTAGAAGGGAGCCGTCATGGCTCGTCCAAGCAAGTACAACGACAAGTTCCGTAGGGATGCGCTCGATCTGGTGG
>JBKEAH010000239.1:0-5012 GCA_047972065.1 Desertimonas sp. | reverse complement strand
TGCCGATCGACCCGAAGCACATCGGGCGGACCTACGAGGCGGTCATCCGGGTCAACAGCCAGTCGGGCAAGGGCGGCGTGGCCTATGTGATGAAGACCGAGCACGGCTTCGACCTGCCCCGCCGGATGCAGATCGAGTTCTCCAAGACGATCCAGCACATCACCGAGGATTCGGGCACCGAGATCACCCCCGGCGTGATGTGGGACGCGTTCTCGCGTGAGTACCTGCCCGACGAGCCGCGCTACCAGTTGCTCGGCCACGAGGTGCACACCAAGGACGGCCGCACGGCGGTGACCGCACAGGTCGTGGTCGACGGCGAGCACCAGACGATCACCGGGGAGGGCAACGGCCCGATCTCGGCGCTGGTGCAGGGGCTGCGCGATCAGCTCGGCGTCGCCCTCGACGTCGTCGACTACGCCGAGCACGCCATCGGCCGCGGCGCCGAGGCCTCGGCCGCTGGATACGTCGAGTCGATCGACGGCGACGGTGCGACGGCGTGGGGCCTCGGCCTCGACCCCGACATCACGATCGCCGGCATGAAGGCCGTGCTCAACGCCCTGGAACGTCAGCAACGCTGAGGCCCACGGCGCGCGGCAAGCGGCACCATCCGGCTTCTGGTCGCTGCGACCATCCTCGGTGTCGACGCATTCGGCCCTCGCCGCGGCGGTGCGTTCGGGGAGTGGCTCGAGTTGGCGTTGCGCGGGCGCGGTGACTCGGAGCTGGAAGGCAGGGTCGTGGTCGGTCACTTCGCTGCGAAGCGGGCGCAGAGTTCGTCGCCGGTGATGTAGTCGCCCTCGGTGGCGGCTCGTCGCGCCTTGTTGAGTTCTCGCATCGCCGCCGGATCGGACAGCAACACGCGAAGCTCGGGTAGGGCTACGCGGTCGGTGTCCGGAAGGCGCAGGTCGGTCCGGAGGCGCTCACGAGTCGCTGGTCCAGGGTCGCGAGTGGGGCATCCAAGAGTTCCGCGACGGCGACGTACCAGGCGTCGTAGGAGGTGAGGTTGTGTCGAAGTTCCCATGCACGGACGGCGACCGTGCCGTAGGAGATGAGTCCCACGCGCAGGTCGAGCAGGTCGGCGTGGGCGATCGAGGCGATGTCGTCGGTGATCTCGCCAGAGTTCACCGCACGCCGCAGCACGTTGGCCACCTCCACGGGGAGCAGATGTGGCGCGGCGAGGTCCGATGTCAGCAGCGATTCAGCCCACTGTCCGTCCGGTCCCGAATCGACGAGGGCGGCAACGAGCGCGGAGGCATCGATGACGACGGTCATCGATGGCCGGCATCTCGGTGCTCGATGATCTTCGAAGCGGGCAGGGTCGTGGACGTGCGTTGCTTGCGCTCGGTGATGCGGCGAGCCAACGCGTCGGGGTCGGGCCGACTCGCGAGGTCGATCAACTCCTGACGGAGGTACTCCTGCAATGACCGGCCGGATCGGGCGGCGCGTGACGCAAGCTCATCGCGAGCAGTTGATGGCACGTCTCGAACGGTGATCGACGGCATGCTTGCATAGTAGCATCAACGGCAGCATTTCAGCAGCAACCGGAGCTGCGAGGATGTCGGCTATACCGGGCGCCTTCGGGCGGGAACACGATCCCGGAAGTGCCGATGTGGGGTCGGCCAGCCCTGGTGCCTGGGCGTCGGTCGAGGGCCTACCCTGGCCGGTCATGGCCCTGCGCAGGACCTTCCGGCGAATCAAGCGGTTCGTCTACCTCGGCGCCCTGATCGGTGCGGGCGTGGCGATCAAGCGAGCACGCCAACGATCATCCGACGTGGCGGTGGGTCCGCCCGCCAGCTGGCCACCGCTGCCAGCGGACACGGCGGACACGGCGGACACGGCGGACACGGCGGACACGGCGAACGACACGGACACGGTGCCGCCGATCCAACCGATGGTGACGGCATCGGTTGGATCATCCTCCGAGTCCACCGTCGCGTGGGTGGGCCCGAACGAGGATGGGAGCTGCCCGATCAGCCACCCGGTCAAGGCCAACGACAACTCGCACATCTTCCACGAGCCCGGTGGCCGCTTCTACGACCGCACCCGGGCCGAACGCTGCTACGTCGACGCGGCCACCGCCGCCGCCGACGGCTACCGTGCGGCCAAGGGCGCCGGTGGTGCACCCAGCGAAGGAGGGTCGTGATGAAGGTGAAGGTCGACTACGACATCTGCGCCTCCACCGGGGGCTGCATGCAGGTGTGCCCGGAGGTGTTCGAGGTGCGCAGCGACGGGTACCTGTACGTGCTCCAGGACGAGCCGCCGCCGGCACTGCACGACAAGGTGCGCGAAGCCGCCGATCTGTGCCCGACGGCGGCGATCGAGATCGAGGAGTGAGCTCGGGCTGGCACGAGCGCCTCGCCCGCTCGTGGCAGCGGTCGGGGTCGCTACTGTGCATCGGCCTCGACCCGCTACCCGCCCAGCTGCCCGAACCGCTCGACGGTGCACCCGACGGCATCGAGCGGTTCTGCACGGCGATCATCGATGCCACCGCCGACCTCGTCTGCGCCTTCAAACCACAGATCGCCCACTTCGCCGCCCAGCGCGCCGAACCACAGCTGGAGGCGATCTGCGCCTACATCCGGGATCGCTACCCCGAGGTGGTGGTGGTGTTGGACGCCAAGCGGGGCGACATCGGCTCGACGGCCGAGCAATACGCCCGTGAGGCGTTCCACCGCTACGGCGCCGACGCCGTGACGGTCAACCCGTACCTTGGTACCGACGCCGTGGCCCCGTTCCTCGAACACGGTGGCGTGCTGGCGTTGTGCCGTACCAGCAATCCAGGCGCCGGTGAGCTACAAGACCTCGACGTCGGTGGTCGACCGCTCTACGAACGGGTGGCCGAGATGGTCACCACCCGCTGGTCCGAGCTCGGTGAGTGCGGTCTGGTGGTCGGCGCGACCTACCCCGAGCAGCTCGCCGGCGTGCGCTCGATCGCCGGGAACCTGCCGATCCTCCTGCCGGGTGTTGGCTTCCAGGGCGGCGACATCGACGCCTCCGTGCGCGCCGGGACAACCGCCGACGGCACCGGCCTGTTGGCCAGCTCGTCGCGAGCGATCCTCTACGCCAGCAGTGCCGCCGACTTCGCCGACGCGGCACGCCACGTGGCCCAGTCCACCCGCGACGCCCTACGTCACGGGCTCAGCTCCGCCACGGCGTGACCCGCTGGCGGGGCCTCCGGTCGTCGACCGTTCCGGTGCCGTCTGCGTGGGTCGATGGAGGGCCGAGACGCAGGCGAGAACCCGGTTGCGTTACCGGCTGGGTCGGGTACGGCGGGCGGTGAGTGCTGCGATGATGTCGGTGATGGCGTCGTCGAACATGTCGTCGCTGGATCGGGGTTCGAGGTCGAGTGCTGCGCGGCTGAGCGGGGCACTGGTGTCGGGGTGTGCGTCGAGCCACGCTTCGGGTACGGGCGCCTCGAGACGCATTCGTGGGGCATTGGTGGGTTGTCGGTCGGTGGCGTGATCGACGAGGAGCACGAACGCGAACACGTGATTCAGGATGTGGTTTCTGGTTGCGACGGCGTCGGCGAGGGTGAGGCCGATCCCGGTGAGGAATTCCAGTAGGTCCTCGGCGAGAGCGATGCGTTGGGCGTCGATGCCGCTGGGGGTCAGGTGTTCCTCGAGCGGGGCGAGCAGTATCCGTGGGTGGGCTCGATAGTGATGGCGGATGTCGGCGCAGTGTCGCCGGACGCTGTCTTGCCATCGGTCGGGGTCGAACGAACTTCTCGGTGTCTGGGCGAGGAAGGTGGCGGTGGCGAGGTCCACGAGGTCTTGGCGTCCTGACACGTATCGGTAGAGCGCGCGCACGGTCACATCGAGGTGTGTGGCGACGCGGCGCATCGTCACCGCGCCGAACCCTTCTGTGCCGGCGATCTGGAGCGCTGCTGCAGCGTGTCGGCGTTCAAGTAATCCACCGCGTGTTGGGGGTGGCGTTCAGGTAATCCACCGGCCCGGCGTTCAGGTAATCCATCGCGTTGAGGGCGATGGTGAGCGGCGGGTGGTCCACCAGCTCGGTTCCTTGTCCAAGTAGGCCACCTCGCTTCATGAGGAGCGAGGTGTGATGGCAAGGAGAACGTTCGACGTGATTGATGTAGTGGAAGTTCTGCAGCATTGGCATGCGGGTCGGTCCAAGACCGATGTCGCTGCCAGCGTGGGCGTGGATCGGGGAACGGTCCGCAAGTACGTGGCCCCGGCGGAGGCGGCGGGTCTGGTCCCTGGTGGCCCGCCGTTGTCGCGGGTGGAGTGGGTGGAGCTGGTGCGGGGCTGGTTCCCCGAGCTGCTCGACGCCAAGGCCCGGAGCCTCACGTATCCGGAGATCAACTCGCACCGGGACCGGATCGAGACGATGCTGGCGACGAACACGGTGACGACGGTCCATCAGCGGCTGCGTGACGAGCACGGCCTGGCGGCGGGGATCTCAAGTTTCCGTCGCTACGTGCGCCTCGAGTTCGGTGACCGCCCGAACCCTGACGTGGTGACGGTGTGGCGGCCGCCGGTCGCTGCGGGCAGCGAAGCCCAGATCGATTACGGCTACCTCGGCTCGTGGTTCGACCCGATCCTGGAACGGGCCCGGCGGGTGTGGGCGTTCGTGATGGTGCTGGCGTGTTCCCGGCACATGTTCGTTCGGCCGGTGTTGTCGATGGACCAGCGGAGCTGGGTTGCGTGCCATGTCGCCGCGTTCGAGTTCTTTGGCGGGGTCCCCGAGCGGCTCGTGCCGGACAACTTGAAGACCGGGGTCATCAAGCCTGATCTCTACGACCCGAAGCTCAACCGGGCCTACGCGGAGATGGCCGCCCATTACGGCTGCCTGATCGACCCGGCCCGGGCCTCGAAGCCGAAGGACAAGGCTCGTGTCGAGCGGCAGATGCCCTACGTGCGTGACAGCATGTGGCGCGGCCGCGACTGGCGAGACCTGGAACACATGCAGACCGGCGCGCTCGGCTGGTGTGTCGAGGTCGCCGGCCGGCGCCGGCATCGTTCCCTTGATGGAGCCCAGCCCGTTGTCGTGTTCGCCGC
>JBKEAH010000232.1:0-2350 GCA_047972065.1 Desertimonas sp. | reverse complement strand
CACGATACGGCGTGCGGAGCCGAGCCGGTAGGCGACGCGACCCATCATGATGCCCTCTTCATGGCCCGCGGATATGGGCGATACGCGCCGGGTGCGCGAGCGGTGGAGCTACTCGCCCGTGCCCCAGGCGGCAGCCAGCGCGGCGACGGCGACCAGCACCCACGACGACAACCCGAGCACCAGCGGCCGCCCGCCGAGGCGACGGAGCCGGGCAAAGGCGACACCGCAGCCGAGCCCGAACATGCCCGCCGTGAGCAGCGCCTGCTCGAGGTCCTTGGCCCGGGCCAGCGCATCCGCCGAGAGCCACCCGGTCGCCCGCAGCCCGATCGCGGTCAGGAACCCGACCACGAAGAGCGGCACGATCGGTGCGCGCCCGCGCCCATCCGCCATCGGCTCGTCGTGGCGCCGACGCCACAGGCCGACCCCGGCGACCAGCGGCGCCAGCAGGATCACCCGGGTCAGCTTGACCAGCGTCGCCGGTGCCAGCGAGCGCTCGGCGTAGGCGGACGCGGTCGCCGTCACCTGGCCGACGTCGTGGACCCCGGCGCCCGCCCAGGTCCCGAACCGGATCGCCCCGAGGTCGAGCAGATGCCCGACGACGGGGAAGACGAGGATCGAGAGGCTGCCGCAGAGGGTCACCAGGCCGATGGCGTAGGCAACCTCCTCCTCGTCGGCATCGGCCAGCGGTTCCATCGCGGCGACCGCCGACGCCCCGCAGATCGAGTAGCCGGTGGCGACCAGCAACCCGAGGCCCGGACTGACACCCAACCAGCGGGCCAGCAGCTGTACCCCAGCGAAGGTGGCGGCGACGACCGCCACCACGGCCAGCGCTCCCCCGAGGCCCAACTCGCGGACCTGATCGAACGACAAGCGGAGACCGAGGACGACCACACCGAGCCGCAGCAGCCGTTTCGCCGCGAAGGTGACGCCCGGCTGCAGTGACGGGCCGATCAGCCCGACGTTGGCGACTACCACCCCGAGCACGACCCCGCCGACCAACGGCGAGATGTCGACCACCTCGCCCAGCACGAACGCGATCACGACCGCGGCCGTGACCAGCCCGAGACCGGGCACATCGCGACGTTGCAGCAGTGTGCGCCCAGCCACGGGCTCATCGTGTCAGATGCCGGTCACCGCGGCCGGAATGCGGAAATGTACGGCCGCGGCGACCACGCGATGACCCGATCGGCGGGTCGCCGCCGGGGGTTCGGCGGTCGACCCGCCGTCGACGTGGTCAGGATCGGCTCCCACCCACGTCGACGACTCGGGTCAGGCCATGGTGCGGCGGCGGCGCGCCATCAACAGCAGCAGCGCACCCCCGGCGCCGAGCGCGGCGGCCACCACGACGATGTCACCAACCGACGACCCCGTCGAGGGAAGCGGCCGGGTCGACCCGGCGGCGGTCTCGACGGCGCCGGCGACGGCACCCGCCGGGCTCGTCGCGTGGTAGGGGTTGTCGTCGGTCACCGTGTTGCCGGTGACCGCTCCGACGCCGGTCACCGTCGCCACGTCCTCGTGTGTCGAGCCCGGCGTCACGCCGGTCAACGACGCCGTGCAGTCGAAGCTGGCACCGACCACGAAGGGTCCGGCCCACGTCGTGCCGGCCGTGCCATCGGGGAACGTGCAGGTCAACGACTCGACCGTGCCGCTGCCGGTGGTCACGTCGGCCACGGAGACCTCGAGGAGGTCCTCGGACCCGGTGTTGGCCACCGTGAAGGTCAGCGACGCCGTCCCGTCGGGCAGCACCACCGGGTCGGCCGGGTCGTCACCGGTGTTGCCATCGGTATCGCCCTTGAGGATCGAGATGCCCGGCTCAGGGATCCAGAACCCGAAGTCCAACGTGTCGTCACGAGCGCCGTCGGCGACGAGATCCACCGAGGTGGCCGATCCCGTCGAGGAGTCATCGCCGACCCCGGGGGTCCCGCCCTCGATCGTCGGCAGGTAGCCCGCCGGGGGCGTCACCGTCACGGTGTAGTGCTCCCCGGGCGGCAACGGTGGGAGGTCGATGAACTCGTAGTACCCGCTGCCGTCGGTCACCGCCGGTGCGACCACGTTGCCGTGGACATCGGTCACCGGCTCGCCGCCGGGTCCGGTCAACGTCAAGGTCACACCTGGGATCCCCGGCTCGCCGGCGTCCTGGACGCCGTCGTGATCGTCGTCGAGCCACACGAAGTCACCGACGCTCACCGCCGGGGTGATCGCATGATAGGGGTTCTCGTCGTCCACCGCGTTGCCGGTGACGGCCCCGACGCCGTTGACCGTCGCCACGTCCTCGTGCACCGAGCCCGGTACGACGTCGGTCAGCGACGCCGTGCAGTCGAAGCTGGCGCCGACCGCCAACGGACCGGCC
>JBKEAH010000215.1:0-10473 GCA_047972065.1 Desertimonas sp. | reverse complement strand
GGTCGATCCTCGCCGTGCCGGTGCTGGTGTACGTCGCCGGGCAGGACCCCAAGGCGGCCACCGCGACGTCGCTGGTGTTGGTGACCCTGACCGCCCTGGTCGGCATCGTGCCCCACGCCCGCGCCGGCCGGGTGCGCTTCGACAAGGGGATCCTGTTCTCGGCCACCGGCATCGCCGGAACCGTCGTCGGCACCCGCCTCAACCACCGCGTCGATCCCCACGTGCTCCTGCTCGCCTTCGCCGGGCTGATGGTCGTCGTCGCCGTGGCGATGATCCGCTCGGCACGCCGAGCGGCGATCGCACCACGGGCGGTCGGGGCGGCGGTCGCTACCGCTCCGCACGTCGCCGCACCGCTCGCCGAGCCGATCGTGGTCGCTCCCTCGAGCCCGAGCCCGAGCCAGCGGCGCGCTCCGGCGCTGATCGCTCGGCTGGTGGCCACCGGAACCGTCGTCGGGATGCTGACCGGGTTCTTCGGTGTGGGCGGTGGGTTCGTCATCGTGCCCGCACTGGTGCTGGCCCTCGGGTTCACGATGACCGAGGCCGTCGGCACGTCGATGCTGGTCATCGTGCTCAACTCGATGGTCGCGCTGGTGGCCCGACTCAGCGAGGGAGGCGTCGAGTGGGACGTGATCGCCCCGTTCGCCATCGCCAGCATCTCGGGCGTCATGGTCGGCAGCCGCCTGGCCGACCGTCGGGATCCCCGCACCCTTCAGGGGTGGTTCGCCGGGCTGCTGCTGGCCGTCGCCGTCTACACCGCGGTCCGCTCACTGATCTCGCTGTGACCGCCGCGCGGCGCCGCTTCCGACGCGGCGAGGTCGTCTTCCACGAGGGTGACCCCGGCGACACCGTGCACCTCGTCGACAAGGGCCACGTCGCGGTGCGGGTCACCACCCCGGTGGGAGACGTGGCGACGGTTCGGGTCGTCGGTCCGGGGTGCCGGGCCGAACCACGCTGGCGCGTTCGGCGACCGCTCAGCGACGTTGCCTCGGTGCCGGCGTCGGGTAGAGGTAGCGGATGAGGCCGTAGGCGATGGCCGCGCCGATCAGTTGCATGACGATGAACATGGGCGCCGAGGCGGGCTCGATGCCGGCGAAGGTGTCAGACAGGGTGCGGGCGACGGTGACGGCCGGGTTGGCGAAGCTGGTGGAGGCGGTGAACCAGTAGGCACCGCCGATCCACAGGCCGACGGCGAAGGCGACGACGTCGGCTCGTCCGCTGCGGACGCAACCGTGGATGATCAGCAGCAACCCGACGGTGGCGACCACCTCCGACAACCACAGAGCGCCCGACGACCTGGTCGTGGTCGACCACTCCACGGCGGGAAGGTCGAACATGAGGTTGGCGACGATCGCGCCGGCGCAGCCGCCGAGGATCTGGGCGGTGATGTACCAGGCGGTGTCGCGCCCGCTGATGGTGCCGTTGGCCCGATCGACGAGGGTGACGACGGGGTTGAAGTGGGCGCCGGACACGGCGCCGAACACGAGAATGAGGCCGATGAGCGCGGCGGCGGTGGCGGCGGCGTTCTCGAGGAGTTGGAGGCCGGTGTCGTCGGGAGAGAGGCGGCTGGCCATGATCCCGGAGCCGATGACGGCCACGATCAGCAGGCCGGTGCCGAGGGCTTCGGCGACGAGCCGTCGGTCGAGCGACACCGGGAGTGTGCCGGTGTCGGTCACCGCGTCAGCCGGCGCAACACCCGCCGCTGCCCGTCCCGGAGCGAGTGCCGATCACCACGTTCTGCAACTGCTCGGTGTCACCGTGCTTCACGTACCACTCCCAGCGCGTGCCGTCGGGTCCGTGGACCCAGGTCTCGGTCTTCTCGGCATAGCAGCACACCGTGTCGTCGACACCGGTCGTCTCGATCCCCACGCCCGACAGCCGCGTCTCGGCGGCCATCACCTCGTCGGCCGTCTCGGTCTCGACGCCGAGGTGGTTGATGGTGCCGGCCTCACCGGCACCCTCGAACAGCACCAGCTTGAGCGGCGGCTGGTCGATCGCGAAGTTGGCGTATCCCGGCTTGGTCTTGGCCGGGCCGACGCCGAACATTTTCGTGTAGAACTCGACCGCCTCGTCGAGGTCGGCCACGTTGAGGGCGAGTTGCAGGCGCATGACGACGTCCTTCAGGTTTGATCGGCAGCCAGATGATCGACGGTTGTCGATGGCGGGGGCGACCGTAGCGACTCCATCGACTATCGTCAATCATCGATGAGGAGATCGTCTGCGACCGCTCCGGCGCCGACCGTCGCTCGCGAGGACGCTGCCACGTGGGCGGGGTGGTTCAAGGCGCTCGGCGACCCGACGAGGATCCTGATCCTCAACGTGCTGGCCACCGAGGCCCGCCCGATGGCCACGGGCGAGGTGGTCGAGGCGATGGACGTCGGCCAGTCGACCGTGTCGCACCACCTGCAGATCCTCGGCGAGACGTGCTTCGTGCACGTCGAGCGGACCGGGACGCAGTCGTTCTGGAGGATCAACGAGCGTTGCCTGGCCTCGTTCCCCTCGGCGACCGAGCTGATCATGGGCCGCCTCCCGCAGATCGCTCCGTGGGACGACCGCGCCGACTGCTGCGGGCCAGACTGCTGACCACCCGGTCGCCGGCCATCGGGCCGGTACCAGCACCATCGGGACGGGGCTCCTCCCGGTCGCTGACCTGGTCGGCAACCGTCAGCGTGGAGAGGAGCCCCAGTCCGCTGGCGTACGGGCCGGAAGGTCTGGCTAGCCCTCCTCTGCGTGCACCCCGCGGAACTCTGGCCGGGCGCTGACCCAGTGGACGAAGCCCTCCACGCCAGGCGCCGCGGCAAAGATCCCGTCGGCGAACACGAGGGGCGCTGTTAGCGCTTGCTCGCTGACAACCGCAGATGCGTGTTGCAGCGCCGCATTCCGGCCGTCCCCCGGCAGGTTGGCCGCTTCAAGGGCCTCGGTCATCTCCGGGGTCGTGTGTCGCCCCGGGTTCGAGAAGCTGTCTACCCCAAAGTAGTTCGTCATCACGATGACTGGGTCGAGCGAGCCTCCGAAGGCAAGCTGAGCCTGTAGGTCCTGGTTCACGTAGGCCACCTCCGTGATCTGCTCAGGCGGAAGCGTGCGGATCGTTACGTCGATCCCAGCGTTGCCCAGCTGTGCCTGCACTCCGGTGGCCATCAGCTGATGAGCGGGAATTGTCGAAGCGATCAACTCCATGTCCATCCCATCGGGGAAACCGGCTTCGGTCAGGAGTTCGCGAGCGCGCTCAAGGTCGTAGGGGTACGGATCAGCACCGGTGGCCTCATCGAACGCCGGCGAGTTCGACGAGAACAGTTGGCCGGCGGGCCGGGCGAACCCGAGGAAGATCCCTTCAACCAGTGCGTCACGATCGATCGCGTGATTGACCGCCTGGCGGACCCGCACGTCGTCGAACGGAGCAACCGCCCGGTTGAACTGGATCGTCTGGGTCGTCACGGTCGGCCCCCGGACGATCGTCAGCCCGCTGTCCTCGGCCGGCGACACGCTGTTGGCATCGAGTGGGACGATGTCAAGCTCGCCGGCACGGGCCGCGTTCAGGGCCGTTGTCACGTCCGTGACCTGCCGGTAGACCACGCTCTCGACGCCGATCGCATCGGGATCCCAATATCCGTCGAACGCCTCGAAGGTGGCGACGTCGCCAATGCGCAGATCGGTGAGGCGGTACATACCCGCCCCGACCGGCTCCGTTGCCAAATCAGCCTCGAGTGCAGCCGGGGAGATGATCATCCCCGCGCGCTCGGCGAGGACGAGCGGGAGTTGTGCTGCGGGCGTCGAGAGGCTCAGCCGGACAACACCGTCGACGACATCGATCGCCTCCACCGCCTCGAGGCTGCCGGCCGACGTCGAACCTTCGAGGTTCTTCGCCCGATCCAAGCTGGCGACGACGGCTTCAGGGGTGAGTTGCTCACCGTCGTGGAACTCAACCCCGTCGCGGATCGTCAGATCGAGCGTCAGGCCGTCCTCCGAGAACACCCACCGCTCGGCCAGCCCAGCGACCGCTTCGCCATCCGGGGTCAGATGGACAAGCCGGTCGTAGGTCAGGGCCAAACCGATCTGGTCGTACGGATTCGTCGACAGATGCGGGTCGAACGATGTCGGCAGGATGTAGTAGCCAAACCGAAGCTGACCTGATGGCTCACCGGCCGCGTTCGGCGACGCGGCCTCCGCCAGGCTCGGTGGCACATCGGCAGCCGCGCCGCCACTGAATCCGGCGGCAACGCCAACGGCCAACGCACCGAAGGTGAGCGCGACCCTATGTCGAAAGTGCATTCTGAGGACTCCTTGTGAGTTGAACGGCAGTACAGGTCGACACGCGTCCAGGGCGACCCGACACCTGTCCGGTTGACCCCGGGCGCACGCGGCTAGTTGTGTTGGGTCGAACTTGTGATCCGACCACGGGCGAGCTTTTCTCGATCGGGTCCTTCAGCACCCCAAGGTTGAAAGAGGTGCTGGCCCATCAGGGTGGCGAAGTCGTCGCCATGTCGAGCGAGGAGCTCATTTGGCACCGTTGAGCGGTAGTCCTCCTGGGGCGTCACGAACTGACGACAGAAGTACATCGCCAGGTTGATCCGCACACCTGGTTGTCGGCGTGCGTACGACCCGTGCCAGAGATGGCCGTGCCAGATGACCGCAGTCCCGGCCGGCACCTCAACGGCGACCGCACCGGGATTGACGTCGCCCGACAGGTTCCGTTCATCACCAACCGGCTGCCGACAGAGCAGATGTGACCCGGGCACGACCGCAAGAGCCCCGCCCTCGAGGGTGTAGTCAGTCAACGCATAGTTGCAGTTGGCCACCAATGACCACGCCGGGAAGGGGGCTGGGATGCCGTTGCCGTTGTCGGCGTGCAGCGGGAGCGGGTTCTCGCCTGGCCCCTTGAAGTGCGAGTGCATGCTGCTCAGCACGCAGCTCTGGCCGAGCAGATACCGGATCAACGTCAGGACGGGCCGGTTCATCAGTGCCTCCGAAAAGGCCTCATGCCGGTAGAGCAGGAAGGGCGCGAGGTTGATGTCGGCGTGCCCTTCGCCGGTCTCGAGGTTCGGCGCGCGCCCGGTGTAGTCCTCGACAGCGTCGACGATCGCCGGGATCAACCGATCGATGTGGTCGGGAGGGAGCGCGTCGCGGATCGTGGTGAACCCGAACGTCGCGAGTTCGGCGATGTTCCGCTCAAGATCCAGCTCGACCGCGTCCGAGTAGATCTCCGCGAGCGCCTGCACCGCTGACCAATCGGTGAACTCCGTCCCGATGTCAAGACCACGTCCACTACTCATCGATCCCCCTGAAGTATCGCCTCGGTGACCGTCGCCACCTATGAGTCATACGCATTATAGATTAGAACACCGGATGGTGCAACATGATGCGAGTGTCTCGTCCTCTGCGGCGGCTCCCACCGATCGAGGAGAAGGCCACAGATCAGCCCGTCGGCAAGGCTCCAACGGGGCGGTGGCCGATGAGCCACCGCCCCGAAAGCCACCGTTCCCGTCGCGTAGGACCACTACGCCCGCGGAGTAGCATCGCCGTGCAAGAACCAGGAGAGCTCGTGGAGGAACCCAGGAACGGCCGGGAGCGGCTCCTACTCGCGTCAGCTGAACTCTTCGCAGAAGAGGGCACCCACAACGTGAGCTTGAGGCGCATCAACGAGCGAGCGCGGATGCGGAACTCGAGCGCTGCGCAGTACCACTTTGGTGATCGCGAAGGCCTGATCCGCGCCCTCATCGCCCAACACCAACCTCAGGTGGACGCTCGCCGCCACGCGATCCTTGACGTCTACGAGTCCGAGCCGACCGCGGGCTTCTGGGGCCTCGCCAACGCCCTTGTGCAGCCGTGGGTCCCCAAGCTCACCTCTGGGGAAGGTGGACCTGGGTACCTCCAGGTCCTCTCAGACCTTCTCAACAGCCCACGGACGGTACTCCCGTACGACCTCTTCGTCGATCCCAACGACAGCATGGCCCGCTGGAAGCAGGTGCTCGATCCGCTCTTGAGCAGCGACGTGAAACGCCTACACCGACGATTCACCGCATACCAGCTCACCGTGACGGACCTCGCACGACGGGCCCGCTCCGGGGACGGGGGACGCGATGATCGGCTCTTCGTGAGCAACCTCGTCGACACCGTGTCTGCCGTCCTGGCCGCACCGACGTCACGTGGGACGAAGCGGCTACTCGACGAGCGGCGACAAGTCACGTCGCCTCGATCAACCGCGAGCAAGGCCACTGACGACTGAAACAGGTGTGCCCGATCGCCGGCGACGTTGACGTCCACGCGATCCGGTCACCAAAGTCCGCCGCTGATCTGGTTGCTGAGCTGGCAGTTCTTGGGCATGACACCCCCTTGTCAGGGTGGTCGGTCGGGGCTCAACCGCATCGAGGCCCATTTTCACCGCCCTGCGCTACTTCGCCCTCGACGGCACCGACCGCCCCACCCACGCCGAACAGGCCCAGGTGATCCACCGCTACATCGCCTGGCGCAACCGCAACGCCCACAACCGAGATCTACGAGAAGTCATCAATCGCGCAAACGTTGCCTGACACGGCACTAGTCGGCCCCGAGATCCGGCAGATTTGGCCGAGAGCGACGGTCCACGACATGAAGCGCGGCATCACCGTTCGGATGCATGCGCCGCTCGGCAATGGCGCGGACCCCTACGTCGACGTCGTGGCGGCAATGAACCGCAGGGATGCGCCCGGCCTCTGGATCCCGAACTTGGCCCTCAGCCGCTGGGACGCCAGCCACCCGCAGTGCCACGTCGAGTTGATGCTCGCTGGCGGCTGAACCCGGCCTCGTCACCGCCCCGTAGCCCGACAGCGCCCACGTCACCACCGTCGGGCTCGCCGCGACATCGGACCGTGACGCCTGGGAACACGCCCGGGCCAACGGGTACGTGACCGCGTCGAAGGACTCCGACTTCAACGACCTCGCCTTCGTGCGCACCGACCCGTTTTGCGGCACGCGGACGTTACATGTAACCTTCCCAGATGGCGCGCCGTCGAACAGCCGCCTCGGTCGCCGAGCGTGTCCGCCAGCACCGGCGCCGTCTACGCGCCCAAGGGCTGCGACCGATCCAGATCTGGGTACCTGACGTTCGTTCGCCCGAGTTCGCCGACCAGGCCCATCGCCAATCGGCCGCCGTCGCCGCGAGCGACCACGCGACCGACGACCAGGCGTTCATCGATGCGATCAGCCTGGACGAGGAGTGAGACGCGGCGACATCTGGACCGCCGCCGCCGGGAGCGGATACGCGGGCAAGCCGCGCCCCGTGGTGATCGTGCAGGATGACCGTTTCGACGCCACGGACTCGATCACGATCTGCGCCATGACCACCGACCCCACCGACGCGCCACTGTTCCGGGTCGTGATCACGCCGGACGAACAGAACCAGCTACGTGAGGTCAGTCGCGTGATGGTCGACAAGCTCACCACCGTCCCCCGCGCCAAGCTCGGCGAACACATCGGCCGCCTCAGCGACGAAGACACCCTCCGGCTCGGTCGCTCCATCATCGTTTTCCTCGGCCTCGCCGGACCGCCCGATCCCAGCACTCGATGACCCGGCCCCCACCGTCCGGAGACGGGGAATCGGCTGGGAGTTCTGAGCATGACACCCCCTTGTCAGGGTCGTCGGCATGGAGAGCCGGCTCGCCGATTCGCTGATGGGGTTGCTCGACGACCTCGACCAGCGTGACGGGCGCGCGCTCACCGAGTTGTTGGCCGAGACCGAGCGTCTGGCCCGGACCTTGCGGGCGGTGCAGGCCGCCGTCGTCGCCGAAGCGGACCGGCGCGACACCTACCGCGACGACGGTCACGTCTCCGCTCGCACCTGGGCGGCGGCCACCATCGGCGGCAAGCGCCACCACGCCACGCTGCTCACCCGGCTCGCGTCGCTGTGCGCCGCCCAACCGATCGTGTGGGAGCACCTCGCCACCGGCACGCTTGGCATCGACCAGGCCGACGAGCTCGGCCGGCTTCACGCCAACGGCCGGGTGCGCGACCAACTCGACGAGGTGATCGAGGCGTTCGTCGTCGTCGCCGAGCGCGAGCCCTACGACTCGTTCACCGCCCGGACCCGGCAGTGGGAGCGCCTCGCCGACGCCGACGGCGCCCACACCGACGCCGACAGCGCCCACACCGGCCGCCGTGCCGACGTCACCACCGTCGGCGAGTCCACCTACCTCGTCGCCGGGTTCGGCGCCGCCCACGCCAGTGAGATCCGCGAGATCCTCGACCGCTTCACCCAAGCCGAGTTCGACACCGAGTGGTCCGAGCTCGTCGCCCGGTACGGCGACGACGCCGATCCCGGCCTCCTCGAACGCACCGAAGCCCAGCGCCGCGCCGACGCCCTGATCGCCATCTTCCGCCGCGCCGCGTCCGCCAACCCGGCGTCCGCCGACCCCAGCCCGATCGTCAACATCGTCATCACCCAGGAGATGTACGAAGAGCAGGTGCGATCGGTGGTCGAAGATCGGCGGCCGAACTGGGCCGGCATCGACCCGTCGCGCCGCTGGAGCACCACCACCAACGGCGTCGAGCTCGAGCCCGCCGACGTACTCGCCGCCAGCCTCATCGGTCGCATCCGGCGCATCGTCGTCGGCACCGACGGCCGGGTCGTCGACGTCGGGCGCACCCGACGCTTCTTCACCGCGGCCGCCCGCGACGCCGTGCTCATCCAATCGGTCCTCGATCGGGTCGGGCGATGTCTGTGGCCCGGTTGCGGGCACCGCCGAACTCAGATCGACCACCTCGACGAGTGGGTCCGCGACCACGGACCCTCCGACGTCGCCAACGCCGGCTGGCTCTGCTCGCACCACAACCGCTGGAAGACCCGTGGGCATCGCATCTGGCGTGATGCCCACGGCGTGTGGCACACCCACCGTCCCGACGGCACCGAGATCGCCGCCGCATGAGGAGTCCGCCCAACTGCTACACACGGACGATGCGGACTGGCATGGCGATCGGACTCACCTGCGCACTCGCGACGGCGGGATGGCACTCGGCGGCGAGCGCGTCGGGCCGTAACTGGTCGGCGGTGCACGACGAGGTGCAGGCCTTCGTCGACGAGCACGGCATGAACGGCGCCGGGCTGATCGTGGTCACCCGTGACGGCGGCGTGGTCCACGAGGACTACTGGGGAGACTTCGACGCCGACCGGGTCTCTTTCGTCGCGTCGACCTCCAAGCAGGTCACGGCCGGGGTGCTGCTCCACCTTGCCGACCAGGGTCTGGTCGACCTCGACGCCCCGGTCGCCGACGTCGTGCCCTGGGGAGCCGGCAACCCCGAGGTCAGCGTGGCCGACCTCGTCGGCAACACCTCCGGGCTGGTCGGGCTCGACCCCAACCCGGTGTACGCGCCCTACCTGTGCCAGTTCATCCCGACCGAAGAGCTCGAGGCGTGTGGCGAGGCCATCTTCACGACCGCCGACGACGACGCCGACATCGTGGCTCCCGGTACCGAGTACCGCTACGGCGGCGCCCAATGGCAGGTGGCCGGAGCGGTCGCCGAAGCGGTGTCGGGCAAGTCATGGGGCGAGCTGATCGAGGAGATCTACGTCCAGCCGTGCGGGCTCACCGGCTTCGGTTACAACAACCACTACGCCGTGTTCAACACCACGTTCGAATACCCGGCCGCCTTCGACGGCGACCCGGCGTCGCTACCGGCGACGGCGAACCCGAACATGGAGGGTGGTCTCTACACCACCGTGGCCGACTACGGCCGGCTCCTTCAGATGCAGCTCGACGGCGGCGTCTGCGGCGACACCCAGGTGCTGTCGGCCGAGGCGCTGGCCACGATGTACACCGACCGGCTGGCGCCGCTCGGGCTGGAGGCGATCCCCGGCGTCGGCTACGGCTACGGCTGGTGGACCGACCGGGCCACCGGCATCCTCTACGACCCGGGCGCCTACGGCGCCTCCGCCGTCATCGACCCCGAGGCGGGATGGGCGTACTACCTCGCCGTCGAGACCACCGGCGAGAACGGGTTCGTGCTCAGCGAGCAGATCCGCGACGACATCGTCGCACTCGTCACCGAAGGCTGAGGCTCAGCCGACCGAACCCTCCATCTGAAGCTCGATCAGCCGGCTCCACTCGACCGCATACTCCATCGGCAGGGTCCGGGTGATCGGCTCGATGAAGCCGTTGACCACCATGCCCATCGCCTGCTCCTCCGACAGGCCCCGGCTCATCAGGTAGAAGAGCTGCTCGTCGGCCACCTTCGACACGGTGGCCTCGTGACCGATCTGGGCGTCACGCTGACCGACCTCCATATACGGCAGGGTGCGACTCTCCGAGGTCTCGTCGAGGATCAGGGCGTCGCACTGTACGTGCGCCTTGCAGTTGGTGGCACCCTCGTCGACACGCACCAGACCGCGGTAGGTGGTGATGCCACCGTCCTTGGAGATCGACTTCGACACGATCTTCGACGTCGTCTCGGGGGCGGCGTGGATCATCTTGGCCCCGGCGTCTTGGTGCTGGCCCTCGCCGGCGTAGG
>JBKEAH010000212.1:0-23379 GCA_047972065.1 Desertimonas sp. | reverse complement strand
GCGGTCCGCACGATCAGGCCGTGCTCGGCCGGCTTGACCCGGTCGAGGATGCCGCGCAGCCGCTTGCGGACGTCGTCGGGGAGCCGCTTGGAGATCCCGTAGGTCTTCGAGTTGGGGATCAACACGACGAACCGACCCGGCAGCGAGACCTCCTGGGTCAGTCGGGCACCCTTGGCGCCGATCGGGTTCTTCGTGACCTGGCAGACGATCAGCTGACGGGCGCGCAGGATGTCCTCGATCCGCGGGTTGCCCTTGTCGCCCTTCTCTTCGATGTCTTCGGCGTCGTACTGCACGTCGCCGCGGTAGAGGACGGCGTTTTTCGGGGTGGCGATATCGACGAAGGCGGCCTCCATGCCCGGCAGGACGTTCTGGACCCGCCCGACGTAGATGTTCCCGTGGATCTGACTGATGTCATCGGCCGGCCGCGAGACGTAGTGCTCGATCAGGTTGCGCCCTTCGAGCACGGCGACCTGGGCCATGTTCTCGCGCACCTGGACGCACATCAGGTAGCGACCGGCGGGGCGGCCCTTGCGTTCACGCCCGCGGCGCTGCTCGATCAGGTCCTCGGGCAGCACCTCGGCCGACGTCGTCGCCCGCTTTCGGCCGCCCCGGGCGGCTCGCTTGCGCTTGGCACCCTCGGCTTGGCCGTCACCGCCCTTGGCACCGCTGGCGCCGGGCTTGCGGTCGCCGCGGCGGCGACCGCGGCCGGACTTGGCTGTCGCTGCGGCGGCGGCCGCGTCGGTCCCCGAGGTGGTCGCCGGGGCCGGACGGGTGTCACCGATCTGGGGCTTGCGCACCAGTGCCCGTTCGGCTGCTTCGGGCGATGCTCGCCCCTCGCGCATCGGCTCGGGAAGATCGGGCCGGTCGTCGCCGGCGGCGCCGTTGCCGTCGTCGCCGGTCGTGGCGTCGGCTTCGCCGCTGCCTGGTGCCTTCTTGCGCCGCTGTCCGCCGCGCGATCCGCGTCGGCGCTTACGCTGGACCTCGCCCGACGACGACCCGGCCGCCGTGGTCTGAGCGCCATCCGTCTCGGCGGCGGATTCGTCCTGACGTGGCGCCGCAGCGGCGGCGTCGGTCGGGGCGTCGGTGTCGTCCATGATGTTCCTTCCTCATGTGCCCACCGTTGCGATGGGCACGGGGGCGGCGCCGAGCGAGGCCAGGCGGACGTCGTCGTCCAGCGGCATCACCTCGTCGCGCTGCCCGTCGTGTGTTGTCCAGGGCGCGTCCGCATGTTCGGCGACGATGTCGCCGAGCTCGTTGAGGTTCTCATCGAGGAACTGAAACCCCTGGTCGGGCAGGCCGATCTCGAACGTGTCGGGGCGTGCGAGCGGCCACGGCTCGCTCCCCGCGCCGTGGCGGGGGGTGACGGCGCCGTCCTCGCACCCGATGTATCGAGCCGGTCGCTGCACCAGCCCCAGGAGCGGTTCGATCCGCGCCCAGAGTTCGGTCATGACCTGGTCAGCCTAGCTGGGCCCGTCCCCACGTCCGGGGGATCGCGCCGACGCCGCTCGCCCGAGCGGGATGGGCCGCTTTCTCGCATCGATCGATCAGGTGCGCTGGGCCAGCCGGCGGCTCACCGGCGACGCGTAGATGCTGTTGACACGGACACCGGCGAGCCACGTCGTCAACCGTTCGGCCTCCGCATCGAGAGCGGCGCGGACGTCGGCGCCGACGTCCTCGAGGGTGGCGACAACGACGGTCGCGTCCTCGTCCTGATACCAGCCGCCGACGATGCGGCCGTCGCACCATGCGGTCGCCCCACCGTTGCCGGCGCGGTCGAACAGATCGGGTCCGTGCTCACCGAGGTACCAATCACGGGTCTTCCAACCCATCGTGGTCGGATCGAGGGTCGGGAGCAGCGCCACCCACGGCTCGGGCGCCTCGACCGGCTCGACGTCGTCGGCAGCCAGCCACCCCGTCGCGCCATCGAGTTGGACGGCGACGGCGCCGATGTCGGCCAGGGCGGTGCGAACGGCGCCGAGCGTCGATCCCAACCACCAGGCGACGTCATGCTCGGTACCCGGACCAAACGTGTGTAGCCAGATGTCGACCAGGCGGGCGTATCCCTCGCGTTCCGACGCCGGCACCGGGGTCTCGACCAACCACGTGCCAGGCACCACCCACCGCGGTCGAGCAGCCCGCCAGTGGCCGTCCACCGGGCCACGTACCACCGACCCGGCCGCCGACAGTGCGGTGAGCACCCGGGGCCCGAACGAGCTGCGGCCGTGCCAGGAACGACCGGTGCCGTGCTCCATGTCTCCCTGGATCTCGGTCAGCTCGGCGCGCAACTCGGTGGTGCTCGCCGCCCGGCCATCGCCGAGCGCGTCGAGCACCGCTCGCTCGGCGGCGGCCAGCCACCCGGCGCCGTCGACGACGAGCCCGCTCTGCTCGACGTCACGGACCAACGTCCGTCGCTGCTCGGCCGCGACGCGCGCCGACGCGCTGCCCAGCGCGGCGGCCAGTGCGTCGCGTGGGAACACGAACAGGGTGCGGCGCATCGCCATCTGCCGGATCAAGGTCCGTTCGGTGTAGAGCGCCCGGTCGACATCGCCGACGGTGAGACCGTCGACGCGGGCGACACCCGAGAGGTAGATCGTCGAGGACTCGGTGGCGTGAAAGCACCCCATCGCCGCCACGGCATCCTCCACGGTCGCCACCCGCCCGGTTGGACGGATGGCGTGTCGCCGCCCGAGCCGAGCCCGCCGCTCATCGATCGACACCACCCGCACCGGCTCCACCGACTCGACCGTACCGACCCGACGGGTCAGCGCATGCGGCGCATGTGGACACTCTGGACGAGGCCGAACATGCACGAGTACGCGACCAGGCTGGAGCCACCGTAGGAGATGAACGGCATCGGCAGACCGGTCACCGGCATGATCCCGATCGTCATCCCGACGTTCTGGAAGACCTGCCAGAGCAGCATCGTGAAGACGCCGGCACAGGCGTAGGTGCCGAACAGGTCCCGCGAGAGATGGGCGATCCGCCAGATGCGCACCAGGACGACTGCGAACAGGCCGAGCAGGGTCGCCGCGCCGATCAGGCCGAACTGCTCCCCCACGGCGGCGAAGGGGAAGTCGGCCCACACCACCGGGATGTCTCGGGAGTTGGTCAGCGGGCCCTGCAGCCAACCCTTGCCGAACACGCCTCCCGTGCCGACGGCGCGGATCGCGTTGCGCACCTGGAACACGTTGTCGGAGAAGTCCGGGTTGTTGGGGTCGATGAACACCCGCAACCGCTCGAGCTGGTAGTCGTTGACCAGGTTCCCGATGAACGCGGCGCCCATCGTGATCAGCGTCAGGAAGCTGATCGCCAGGATGTAGCGGATCTTGGCGCCGGCAATGAGCAACACGCCCATCGCCATCGCGATCAGCACCGTGCCCGATCCCAGGTCGGGCTGGGCGATGATCAGCAGCGCCGGCAGCCCGACCATGATCAGGCTGCCGAGGAAGCGGGCGTAGTCGACCCCCTCGGCCTTGCGGTCGTCGGTGAGGTATGCGCACAGCCCGATCAGCACGGTGAACTTGGCGAACTCGGCCGGCTGGATCTGGATCGGCCCGATCTCGATGGCGAGCAGTGGACGCGTGCCGCTGACGACGCCGAGCACGAGGATGCCGAACAACGCCACGACCGTCGCGGCATAGATCACTCGGGCGCGGTCTCGCAACCATTGGTAGTCGAGCAGCATCACCGCGACCGTCGCCAGGGCGGCGGCAATGGCGAAGATCACCTGCCGGGTGACGAACCGGTACGGGTCGTCACCACGGGTGTGGGTGGCGGAGAACACGACGAAGCAGCCGATGGTCGTCAGCAACCCCTGCCCGATCAGCAGGGTCCAGTCGATGTTGCGCCCGGGTGCGGCCGGGCTGGTGCGGATGTTGCCGAGCCCCGAGTCGGGTCGGCGTCGAAGCGCGGGGATCGCCACGGCTCAGTCGAGGGCGGAGTTCGCCGTCGCGCTTCGGGCCATGCACGCCTCGTCGACCTCGGGCAGATCGTGGGCGGCGACGTCGTCATCGAGGTCCAGCGGGTCGGCGATCGGCGGCTCGTCGAGCGGGATCAGCCCCGAGAAGGCGAGGTACATGCACTTGACGACCGGGGCGGCGCCGACCGAGCCATACCCGGCCTTCTCGAGATAGGAGGTGATGGTGATCTGGCGGGCCGGGTCGGGGTCGAGGCTGAAGGCGGCGAACACCGACGAGTCGTTCCACGGAAGACTGTCCGCACCCTGGGCGGTGCCGGTCTTGCCGCCGACCGGGATCGCGTCGGCCGGATAGCCGACGTCGAACAGCTCCTCTGCGGTCGTGGTCCGTCCATTGGCCCCGGGACCGGTGACGTTGCGACGCATCCCGGCGACGATCGGATCGCGGGTACCTGCCGGCATCGGCGCCGTGGTCCCGACGGGGGCTACCGTCTCGACGACGGTCGCCTGCGTGAGGTCGGCGTATCCCGGCCGCGTCGGGTCGTCGGGCGTCTCGGGCGCCAGCAGGTTGGCCCCGACGTGGGGGGTGACGACGGTGCCACCGTTGGCGACGGCCGCGTAGCCCACCGCGAGATGAAGCGGCGAGATCGCCGAGATGCCCTGGCCGATCGCCATCTGCAACAGGTCGCCCGGTTGCAGGGTGCGGCTGGCGTTGTCACCAAGCACCCCGGCGTCGGCGAGTCGGGCCTGGAGGTCGTTGGTGGCCAGCCGGCCGTCGAAGGCGTTGGGGAGGTCGATGCCAGGGTCCTCGTCGAGGCCGAGTTGATGGACGGTGTCCTGGAAGGGCGTGCCGTCGATGTTGTAGAAGATCTCGCCCAGTCGGTAGAAGAACGTGTCCGACGACACCGCCAGCGCGGCTTCGACATCGACGGTGCCGTACACGCACGGTCGATTGTTGAACGAGCAGATGGCGTTGCGGAACACGCAGCGGACACCCTCGGCGCAGCGGTCCTCGTTGATCGTCTGCAGCCGGTACTCGCCCTGGTCGTTGTAGGTCTCGCTCGGTCCGAGGATGCCGATGGCCAGGGCGGCGTAGGCGGTGAACAGCTTGAAGGTCGAGCCCATGTTGTACTGACCCTGGATGGCCCGGTTGATCAACCGCGCCTCATCCGGCCTGATGTCGGCCGGGAAGAGCTCGTTGAACCGGGCTTCGCTCAGCCCGGCGTTGAACCATCGGTTGTCGTAGGTGGGATAGCTGGCCATCGCCAGGACGGCGCCGGTGTTCTGGTCGATGGCGACGATCGAGCCGGCACGAGCCGGGTAGTGCACCCGGGTGCCCGCAGCCATGCTCCGATCGAGGGGACCGCGCTGACCGTTCGGATAGGTCACCTCGGGGTTGGCCGCCGAGTCCAGGCGGCGGTTGCGCAACTGGGTGATCAGCAGCCGTTCAGCGTAGTACTGGATGCTGAGATCCATGCTGATCTGGAGGTCCTGACCGTTGACCGGTGGCTTCGAGCTGACCGTACGCACGATGCGGTTGGCCGAGTCGATCTCATAGACGATCTCGCCCCACTGGCCGTGGAGCTGCGCCTCGTAGCTCTCCTCCAACCCGCTGGCGCCAACGCGCTCACCGCGGTTGGAGGTGTCATAGCCTCGCTCCGAGTAGTACTCCTGCGTCTCCTTGGTGATCGCACCCATGTAGCCGATCACATGACTGGCCAGCGGCGCGTACGGGTAGACCCGCTCCCACGTGGTGGAGATGGTGAGACCCGGGAAGTCCTCGATCCGCTCGCGCAGCGCGATGGCGACCTCCTCGGGGACGTCCTCGGCCAACGGCAACGGGATGTAGCGGCTGTAGAGGTCGCTGTCGTAGCGCGCCTCCATCTCCTCGACCGGCACCTCAAGCCAGCCCGACAGCCGCTGGAAGATCGTGGCGCGGTCGGCGTCCCGGCGGATCGCCGCCCAGTCGACGCTGGCGGTCATCGCCCCCCGGTTGTCGGCGAGGATGCGGCCGGTGACATCGAAGATGCGGCCCCGCTCGGGGGGGATCTTCACGCTGACCTGACGGGTCCGGTCGACCTGCTCTTGAAGGCTGGCCGACTCGACGGTCTGGAGGAACCACAACCGCACCCCGAGCGCGGAGAACAGAAGCGTCGCGACCAGGGCCAGGACCCCGAGACGAGCGGCGCGACGGTCAGTGGCCATGGCGCCAGTCTTGCCCGTGGTCGCGCCCCGCGGGGATCACGACGGTCATCGGCGCTCCCGATGTCGTGCTACTCGGCGACATCGACATGCTCCAGCGAGGCGCGCAGATCGGGGCTCTTGACCCGCATGCACCAACGTCCGATCGGCACCAGCAGCGGCGACAGCACCATCGCCGCCACCGCGACGACCGGGATGATCGTGAACAGGCGCGGGGTGAAGGCCCGCTGCTCGCCGATGAACGCTCGCACCACCGGCACGAGCAACTCGCCCACCGCGGCCCCGAGTCCGGCGAACAAGGCGGCCAGCCACCAGTGACGTTCGACGGTGATCAAGGTGATGTAGCCGGCGACAAAGCCGCCCACACCCATCGAGATCGCCGAGGAGCCCAACGGCGTGCCGACACCGAGGTCGTACATCATGCCCAGCACGAACCCGGCGAGCGCTCCACCCGGCGATCCCGCCGCCGCACCGCACGCCGCCGCCAAGGCCAGCACCACCTGCACGGCGACGCCGAACGGGCGCATCTCGGTGAACATCGACATCTGCAGCCCGAGCACGATCAGGCCGACGGAGACGAGCCGCAGCAGCGGCCCCTGCACGAGCGAAGCGAGCATCAGTCACCGGATCCCTCGTCGCTGGTCGCTTCGATGTCGGGCACGTACAGCATGACGCTCACGAAGTAGAGCGAGTCGAGATCGGCGTACGGCTCGATCTGCAGGATCGGACCCTCCGAGGCCGTCCGCTCGATGACGTTGACGACCCGTCCGACCGGGATGTTCGGCGGCGCCAGGCTGTCCTCGCTGCCCGAGGTGAACACCAGATCGCCCACCTCGAACTGGCCGAGCGCCGGCGTGTTGTCGAGATAGAAGACCACCGGCAACTCGCCGTCACCCTGGCCGACCAGCCCCCCGGTCTCGCGCACGTTGTCGTGGTCGATCGTCGTGGTGGTGGCTTCGACCGGGGCCGCCACCGTGGTCGGCACCGCGGTGGTCGGCGCGGCGCCCGGCGCGGCGCCCTCGGTCGGCACCGTGGTCGTCGTCGCCACGGTGGTGGTGGTGGTCGTCGTGGTCGTGATCGGTGTCGGCGCCAGGATCTTGACGTGGATGGTGTAGCGGCTGTCGGAGATCAACATGATCTCGGATCGGTTCGGTCGCGCTCGGGTCACCTTGCCCACCAGGCCGGCCGGCGAGAGCACCGCCATGCCTTCCTCGATGCCGTCATTGCTGCCCTTGTTGATCTCGATGACCTGATCGAGATTGGTCGGCCCCTCGCCGACCACCTGCGCCGAGACCCGGTCGTAGTCGGCCAGGGTGGGTAGATCGTTCAGCGCGAGCAGCTGTTGGTTGTCCAGGATCGCCGCCTGCGCCGCCACGTAGTCGGCCATCATGGCGTCGACCTCGTCCTCCAGGCGACGGTTCTCCTCGGCCATCGACTCATAGTCGGTGATGCCGTGCCAGGCGTTCTGGATCGGACGCGAGATCACCTCGCCGGCCGTCTCGAAGGGCGACAACACGGTCTCGAACCCGCGGCGGGCGGCGTCGAACACCTCGTTGCCGCGCAGGTCGAGCGTGATCAGCAAGACCGACGTCAGCAGCAGCAAGACGATGGCCCGGCGGCGGCCCGGCGAGTAGATCCCCATCGGTCAGGCGGTCACGGGCGCGTCAGTCATCTCCCCCGAGGGACATCAGACCGCGCATCGCGTCGATGTTCTCGAGAGCACGACCGGACCCGATGACCACGCTGTAGAGCGGTTCGGGTGCGACGCGGATCGGCATGCCCGTCTCGTGGGACAGCCGTTCGTCCAGCCCACCGAGCAGGGCACCGCCGCCCGTGATGGTGATGCCGTCTTCCATGATGTCGGCGGCCAGCTCGGGTGGGGTCTTGTCGAGCGTCGTCTTGACGGCGTCGACGATCGCCGCCACCGGCTCGGCGAGGGCCTCGCGCACGTGCTCGGAGGTCAACTGGATCGTGCGCGGCAGCCCGCTGATCAGATCCCGGCCGCGGATGTCGGCGGTCAGCTCCTCTTCCATCGGCCACGCCGAGCCCATCTGGATCTTGATCTCCTCGGCGGTGCGGTCCCCGATGGCGAGGGAGAACTCCTTCTTCACGTACTGCAGGACGGCGTCGTCGAGCTCGTCGCCGGCGACCCTCACCGACTGGGCCGTGACGATGCCACCCAGGCTGATGACCGCCACCTCGGTGGTGCCGCCACCGATGTCGACCACCATGTTGCCGCTCGGCTCGTGCACGGGCAGATCGGCGCCGATCGCCGCCGCCATCGGCTCCTCGATGATGTGTACGGGCTTGCGGGCGCCGGCGTATTCGGCGGCGTCCTGCACGGCGCGCTGTTCGACACCGGTGATCCCCGACGGCACGCAGATGACCATGCGGGGCTTGTTCCACTTCGAGGCGTGAACCCGCTGGATGAAGTAGCGCAGCATCTTCTCGCAGACCTCGAAGTCGGCGATCACGCCGTCCTTCAGCGGCCGGATGGCGCGGATGTGGTTGGGGGTGCGACCCATCATCCGCTTCGCCTCGAGCCCCACCGCCACCGGTTTGCCGTCGTTGATGTTGATGGCGACGACCGACGGCTCGTCGAGAACGATGCCCTGACCTCGCACGTAGATGAGGGTGTTGGCCGTACCCAGGTCGATCGCCAGATCACGACCGAGGCTGAGCGGGTTGTTGCGGGCCATGCGGCGCTCCCTCACGGGTGCTCGGGGATCGTGAAATATTACAGATTCGGGAAGAAAATGGCGCTCTCGCGGGCCGCGCTCTCGGCCGAATCGCTGCCGTGGACGAGGTTCTCGGTGAACAGGATCCCGAGATCGCCCCGGATGGTCCCCGGAGCTGCCGTCCGGGGGTTGGTCGCCCCCATCATCGCACGCACGACCTCCCAGGTGTTCTCCGGGCCCTCAAGCACCAACGAGACGACCGGACCCCGGCTCATGAAGGCGACCAGCTCGTCGTAGAAGCCCTTGCCGACATGTTCCTCGTAGTGGCGGGCCAACGTCTCAGGGTCGAGCGTGCGCAGCTCCATCGCGACGATCGACAGGCCCTTGGCCTCGAAGCGGGCGAGGACGGCGCCCACCAGGCCCCGTTCGACGGCGTCGGGCTTGAGCAGGACCAGGGTGCGATCGGACATGGCGCCCGACGCTACTGACCCGCTCCGGGATCGCCTCGCCGACGCCGTCGGTCACACCGTCGCCCTGGGCGCTCAGCGCGTTCGCTCGTAATGCCAGCCGGCCGCGGCGACCGCCTCCAGACGCCGATCGAGCATCCGATCGAGCGTCGGGCGGTCGACGACGTGCTCGGACCACAACGCCGCTTGCACCCCGAGCAGCCGACCGGGGCCCTCCGCCGGCCAGCCGGCCGCCGGGTCCCACCGCGTGATCGCATCGGTGCCGACGACACCGGACCAGCTCGCACCGGGCGACCACCAATCCGCCGACCACGCCATGTCGAGGTACACCGCGTCGGCAGGGGCGGCGACCACGTCGTGGCCCATCGCGGCCAAGCGGGCCGCGCTCGCCGACGACGACCACGCCAGCGCATAGCCCGTCCCGGGTGTCAGCGCACCCGACAGGGCCGCCTCCTCCCACACCCCGATACGACGCCCGGTGGTGCGGGCGGCCAGGCCGATGATCTCGGCCATCAACACCGTGGCGACATCGGGCGGCTCGATCCCGCGCCGACGGGCCCAGTCGGCGGCGGCGGGCGACCCCCGCAGCGCACCGTTCGCCACCTCGTCGCCGCCGAGATGCACCCACGGTCCGGGGAAGCAGTCGGCGAGCGCCCCGAACACCGCTTCCAGGAAGCGCCAGGTGGCCGTCAACCCGGGGTCCAACACGTTGGCTTCGAAGTGCTGCACGCTTGGTGCCGTGGTCACATCGCCGTCGGCGACCAGCGCCGCCACGCTGCGGCGGGCGGCGAAGCAGTGCCCGGGTAGATCGACTTCGGGAACGACCACCACCCCGAGCTCGGCACCGCGGGCCACCCACGCCGCCAGCTCGTCACTCCGGTAGGCGCGCCCGTACGGCGCCGGGCCCGAACCCAACAAGGGCGGGATCGGCCACCCCCAACCACGGGTCGCGCCGCTCGCGGCCAGCGTCGGGTAGTCGGGCACCGGTAGCCGCCACGCCTCATCGTCGGTGAGATGGAGGTGCAGCCGGTTGAGACCGAGCCACGCCGCGGTGTCCAGGAGATCGAGCACGTCGCTGCTCGGAAGGAACTGGCGCGCCAAATCGACCGACAGCCCCCGCCATCCCCAGCGTGGCGTCCAGCGGGCGCGGCCGATCGGCCACTCACCGCGATGCACCAGGCGGGCCAGACCGAAGGCGCCCCTCAGCAGCGCCGGCGGATCGGCGATCGAGATCGTCACCTCCGCACGGTCGCCGTCCACCTCGACACCCTCCGGGGCGATCGGCGTCCGCTCCCGGGCGATCCGCACGACACGATCGCCCGTGCCGTCGTCGACCAGCGCCCCGGGACGCCGGAGCAGCCGACGTTCACATGCCACCGCCCGGCTCCACGTCTCGCGCCAACGCGCTCCCTCCTCGGCCGCGAGGGCCAGCCGTAGCGGTGGTTCGACGATCCGTTCGACACCGGCCACCACGAAGCGTCCGGTGGTGGCGGTGCGCACCGCCACCACCGCACCGGACGCTTCGACAAGGAACGCGCCGGTCGGACCGTCGTTGGCGTGACCCGGGCGATGCCCGCACCCGAACTCCCCGAGCTCGAGCACGGTGCCCGACTCGATCACCACCGGCCTCGCCAGGCCGACCAGATGGTGGCCCGACAGCCGGGTCAGAACGACGCCCTCGAGACCCGACGACGTGAGCGCCACGACCGTCTGGAACCCGATGGCACCGACGGCGACCGGGAGCGGCCCGGTGTTGACCAACCGAATCCGGAACACGCCGTTGGACGACCGGTGCGGGTCGTACCAGCTCTCCAGACGGCATGACGCCGCGGCGGACGCGACCACGGGGAGCGAGCCGCTCATCACACCGCCCCGTTCACAGCCCCTGCCACACCGGCTTGCCGGCGTAGGCCTCACGGTAGTAGTCGGCGTGAGCGAGGCCGGCGGCGGCGGACTCGTCGACGACGACCGTCACATGCGGGTGGAGTTGCAGCACCGACGCCGGACACGACGCCGTCAGCGGACCCTCGACCGCCGCCGCGATCGGGGTGGCTTTGGCCGCACCGGCGGCCACCAGCACGAGGTGGCGGGCATCGCCGATCGTCGCCAGGCCCTGGGTGATCACGTGCCGGGGCACCTCGTCGGGGTCGTCGAAAAAGCGGGCGTTGTCGGCCCGGGTGGCCGCGGTGAGGGTCTTCAAGCGGGTCCGTGAACCCAGCGCCGAGCCCGGCTCGTTGAACCCGATGTGGCCGTCGCGACCGATCCCGAGGAGCTGCACGTCGACGCCGCCGAGCCAGGCCAGCAGCGCCTCGTAGTCGGAACCGGTCGAGGACAGGTCTGACCGCCACACGTCGGGTCCGTGCAGGCGCCCCGACGGCAGATCGACGTGGTCGGTGAGATTGGCTCGGATGAACGAGCGGTAGCTCTGGGCGTGCTCGGGCGCCAGCCCGACGTACTCGTCGAGCAGGACCGCGTGGGCCTGGGCGAAGCTGACCCGACCGGCCCGGTGGGCGTCGATCAGCCGGCGGTAGGTGCGCAGCGGCGACGACCCGGTAGCCAGCCCGATGACCGGATGGGGCCGATCGAGGGCGGCGACCACGACGCCGGCGACGACATCGGCGGCGTCACCGGGACCGGGAACGATGACGACCTCCATCAGGTCCCCGGCCGCATCCAGGCGACCGTGCCGCCGATCACCACCGTCCGCACCCGCAGCTGTCGATCGAGCACGGTCACATCGCCCCGTGCCCCCGCTCGGAGCGCGGCGCGCCCGGTGAGGCCGAGCAGCCGCGCCGGTGTCGCGGTGACGGTGGCCACCGCGTCGGGGACCTCGGCGCCGGTCGTGTCGATCAGACGGCGAAGGGCCGCGTCGAGGGTGAGCACGCTCCCCGCCAACACCCCGTCTGGGGTCCGCACCGATCCGCCGTCATCGACCAGGCGCGTCGACCCCAGGCGGGCGTCGGGGCCGCCTCGGGCCGCCACCGCATCGGTGACCAGCACGCTCCGTGCCGGCCCCAGCGCCCGCCAGGCCAGACGCACGGCCAGCGGGTCGAGGTGCACACCATCGACGATCAGCCCGGCCGTCAACACGTCACCACCCAAGGCGACGCCGATCGGGCCCGGGTCGCGGTGACCGAAGGGACGCATGGCGTTGAACAGGTGCGTCACGACCGTCGCCCCATCGGCGACCGCCCCGGCCACGGTCACGGCGTCGGCATCGGTGTGGCCCAGCGCCACGACGACCCCCCGGCCGACCAGCTCACGGCTCAGCACGTCGGCACCGGCGACCTCGGGGGCGAGCGTCACCATGACGACGCCACGCTCGGGCGACCAGCCCTCGTCGGCCACCCCGGCGGCGTCATCGACGACGTGGGCGACCGGGTGCGCACCGCGCCGACGCGCCGAGATCAGCGGGCCCTCGAAGTGCCAGCCCAGCGGCATCGCACCGGGAGCGTCGACGTCGATCTCCTCACGCCACCGGCCGGCGGCGGCCATCGCGGCGGCTCGCCGTGCTGCCGGCGCGGTGATCATCGTCGGGAGGTACGCGGTGACGCCCTGGGCGACGAGCGACCGACCCAGCTCGACGGCGCGTTCGGGCTCGGTGGTCAGATCGATGCCCTCACCGCCATTGACCTGAAGGTCGATGAACCCCGGCACGATCCATCCGTCCTCGGCGTCGATCACCACCCCCCACCGCTCCGAAGGCGCACCGCGGCCGACCATTGCGATCAACCCGTCGTCGACGGCGACGAACCCGTCGGTCAGGGTCGCCGCCGGGGTCACGACGCTGCCACCGTGCACGACACACCGAGTACTCGGGTTCACCCTGGCCTCCTCCACCCGGCCGCGATCAGCGCGCCCAAGCTCCCGACGCCCACATCGTCGGGCACCGGCCGGAGCCGGTCCTCGATGCTCGTCGCGGCCAGCAACGGGGATGTCGACGCGCCGTCGCGCACCGCCCGATGGACGGCCCCGATGAAGCCGGCGCGCCGGGTCATCCCACCCCCGAGGACCAGCACCTCGGGGTCCCACGTCAAGGCGACCAGTTGGAGCCCCCACGCCGCGGTGCGCGCGATCGCGGCCTCGTCGGCACCGACGCCGAGCGCTCGACCCGAACCCAGCGTCTCGGCACAACCCCGCTGCCCGCACGCGCAGACCGGGCCGGCCGGGTCGCGCGGCACATGCCCGATCTCACCGGCGATGCCGCGGGCGCCGCGCCACAGTTGCCCGTCGAACACGGCGCCGGCGGCCAGGCCGGTACCGACGTTGAGGTAGACGAGCGACGACGCGGGGCCGAGCCCGAGCGCCGCATAGGCGCCCAGGGCAGCGGCGTTGACGTCGTTTTCGACGTGCACCGGCGCCCCGACCCGTGCCGCCACCAGCGCGGCGATCGGCTGCCGGGCGGCGATCCCCAGGTTGAGCGCCCCGGCCACGGTGCCGGCGAGATGGTCGACCGCGCCGGGCACCCCGAGCGCGACCAGCGTCGGCGGGGTGTGCCCGACGAGATGAGCGACGAGCGCGGCGGCGAGGTCGGCGACGGCTGCGACCCCGCGCGGCGTCGGGTCGCTGGCCGCGGCGACCGCCGCCCCGTCGGGAGCGTAGGCGACGGCTCGTGTCGTGGAACCTCCGATGTCGAGACCGACCGCCAGCGCCGAGGACACCTTCATCGCCTACCCCTTCACCGCGCCGGCGGTCAAGCCGGATGTGACCCGGTGTTGCACGAGCAGGAAGAAGATGATCACGGGGATCGCCATCAGCGTCGAACCGGCCATCACCCCACCCCAGTCCGTCCCCCGGGCGCCCTCGTTGAAGGCCTGGAGCCAGACGGGCATCGTCTGATGTTCGGGCTTGTTCATGATCACCAGGGCGAAGATGAACTCGTTCCAGGACTGGATGAAGGCGAAGATCCCCGTCGCCACCAGTCCGGGAGCGACCAGCGGCAGCGTGACCCGGCAGAAGGCCCCGACCCGCGACGCCCCGTCGACTCGGGCGGCTTCTTCCAGCTCGACGGGAACGCCGTGGACGAAGCCACGCAGCGTCCAGATCGTAAAGGGGAGCACGAAGACGAGATAGGTCAGCGCCAGGCCGAGGATGTGGTTGGTCAGGTGGCGAGCGTCGAGCACCTGGAACAGCGAGATGATCAGGGCCTCGGCGGGGACCATCTGGATCAGGATGACAGCGACCAGGAACGAGCGTCGCCCGCGGAAGCGGAACCGGGCCAGTGCGATGGCGGCCAGGAACGCGACCGCCATCGCCAGCACCACGACGATCGCGGTGACCATCGCGCTGTTGCGCATCGCCGTCCAGAAGTGGTCACGCTCGATCACCCGGCGGTAGTTGTCCAACGTCAGCCGGACCGGGACGAACGACGGGGTCGAGGATCGGACGTCGTCGACCCGCCGGAACGAGGTCAGCACCATCCAGTAGACGGGGAACAAGGCGACACCGGCCACGAAGATGCCAACCGCGTTGAGCACCACACGACGGGGAACGACCTTCACAGCTCCTCCTGACGGGCCATCGACCGCAGGTATGGCACCGTCAATGCGATCGTGATCAGCACCATCACGACGGCGACCGCCGCGCCGACGTCGTAACTGTTCTCACCGATCGAGATGCGATAGGCGTAGACGCCCAGCAGGTTGGTGTCCCGGGTGACACCACCAGCGCGTTGCAGCACGTAGATCTGGGTGAACACCCGAAGGTCCCACAGCACCGAGAGCGACACGAGGATCAGCAGGATCGGCTTGATCGCCGGCAGCGTGACGTAGCGAAACCGGTCGCCGAAGCCGGCACCGTCGAGCATCGCCGCCTCGGTGAGCTCGTGGGGAATCTGGGTCAGCCCGGCGTAGACGGTGAATGCCACGAACGGCACACCCATCCACACGACGATGATGGTGGCGACCATGAAGAACGTGAGCGGCTCGGCCAACCAGCTCTGCCCCTGACGGTCGAAGATCCAGTTGAACAGGCCGTACTCGGTGTCGAAGAGCCACTGCCACACCACGGTCGCGGTCAGGGCCGGCATCGCCCAGGCGATGATCAGCGACACCGACACGGCCAGCCGCATGGCCGCGCCGAGGGCATCGAGCAGCAGCGCCACCAACACCCCGAGCCCCATGGTCAAGGCGACGTTGATCGCACAGAAGACGATCGTTCGCCACAGAACGGTCCAGAAGTACGACTCGCCGAGCAGCTGCCGGTAGTTCTCCAGCCCCACCCAGGCCGCCGGCCGGCCGAAGACCTGGGGAAGCTCGTAGTCCTGCACCGACATGATGGCCAGGCGGACCAGCGGATAGCCGAGCATCGCCACCAGCGCGATGACGGCCGGGGCCAGCAGCAGATAGGGCAGCGCCGGCGTCGTCGCGCGACGACGCCGGCGCTCACGCGCACGGGGCTCCGGCGTTCCCTCAGCCGCCGAAGCCCCGGACGCCACGGTCACGTCGTCACCATGCCACGCCGCCCCCACCCCCGGTGTCCGGGCGGTGACACACGGGGCCGGGGTCGGGCTCGATGACGTCGTCACCGGCTCAGCCGTTCAGCTGAGACTCGAGGGCGGCATCGGCTTGCGCCGCCGCCTCGGCAATGTCGCTCCCCTGAGCGATCGCGACCAGCATGTCGGGCAGGATGTTCGCCGCCTCGACACCGGCCCAGTTCTCGCTGGTCGGCACGAATCTGCTGTTGGCCGCGGCGGTCGCCTGGGCGACCGCCGCCTCGCTGCCCTCGACGTGGTCGAGCTCGGAGCGACGGGCCGGGATGACGCCGGCCTCGGCGAACTGGCGCTGGTAGCGCGACGAGGTCAGGATCGCCAGCAGTTCGACGGCGAGATCCTGGTGTTCGCTGTTGGTCGGGATCGCCAGGAGCGAACCCCCGAGGAACACCGGGGCGGTGGTCCCGGCCTCGGATCCGGGGAGTGCGAAGACTCCGATGTCGTCCTCCATCTCGGGACAACCGTCGGCTTCGTTGGTGATCTGACCGGGCTTCCAACCCGGTGCCGGCATCATCCCGACCTCCCCCGCGCAGAAGGCGAGGTAGTCGTTGGCGTCGTCACCGTCGGCCGGGGCCGCGTTGGCCTCGTCGAAGACCTGCTTGAAGTACTCGAGCCCGGAGATCGACTCGGGCGAGGCGAGCTGGCCGACCCATTCGCCGTCCTGCTCGATCGCGATGTCACCGCCTTGATCCCAGATGAACGGGAGCACGGCATACCAGTTCTTGCCGGGCAGATAGATCCCCGAGAAGTTGTCGACGTCGGCGTTGTCGTCCTGAAGCTTGACCCCGGCGGCGAGGAACTCGTCGAGCGTGGTCGGGATCTCGATGCCCGACGCCTCGAAGAGGTCCTTGCGGTACACCACCACCCGGGCACCGGCGTAGTAGGGCACGGCGTACAGGGAGCCGTCATAGGTGCCGGCCTCGAGCAGGCTCTGGAGGAAGTCGCCGCCGCCGAGCTCGTCGGCGCGGTCGGTCAGATCGACGACCGCACCGGCGGCCTCGAAGGTCTGGGCCTGGGTGTTGCCCAGCTCGACGATGTCGGGGGCATCGCTACTCGACAACGACGTCGTCAGCTTCTCGACGAGTCCGGTCCACTGCTGACGTTCGAGCACCACCTCGACGTCGGGGTGGAACTCGTGGAACTGGGCGATGGCGTCATCGACCATCTCATCGGGGGTGTCGGTGCCGTTGAGCCAGAGGCGCAACGTCTCACCGTCGGCACCCCGGGGGGCGGCCTGGGCGGCGGCCGCGCCGAGTCCGGTTGCGAGCAGCGTCACGCTGGCGGCGAGCGCCAACGGTCTGTTCCGAATCATGTCCTGGTGATCTCCCTCGTGTTCTGACGTGTTCGTGGTTGGGGGGTTGGGGTGCGGTGGGGCCGGCCCACCGGTCAGGCCACACCCAGCTGGGTGTCGAGGACGCGGGCGGCGGCGCCGATCAAGGCGTCGTCGGCACCGAACGATCCGGCGCGCACGACGAGTCGCTCGGCGACGTTGCGGGTCGTGCGGTGAGCGATCGTGTCGGTGAGCGCCGCTCGGAACGTCGGTGTGATCACCACCTCGGTCCCCGACATCACCACCTCGGCGATATCGAGGGCCCCGAGCACGGTGGCGAGCACGATGCCGAGATGGTGGCCGGCGTTGGCCAGCACGGCGTCGGTGTGCGCCTGGTCGATGGCGGCGCCTAACCGCTGGCGCAGCAGCGGGGCCGACACCTCGGTCTCCAGACAGCCCCGCTTGCCGCACGCGCACCGGTCGCCGTCGGGGTCGACGATGACGTGGCCGACCTCGCCGCTGGCGTGGCGGCTCCCGCGATGCAAGCGGCCATCGAGGACCAGCCCGGCACCGACGCCCTGGTCGACGCGGACACACACGAGATCGGTGACGGCGCCGTCGCCAAAGCTGAGCTCGGCGAGAGCCGACGCGTCGGCGTCGTTGACCACCGCGACGGGGAGACGGAGGTGCTCGGCCAGCTCGGCGCCCAACGCGAGATGGTCCCAGCCGAGGTGGGCGGCCAACACGACGACACCATCGCCGTCGACGATCCCCGGCGACGCGACGCCGACACCGAGGATCGGCCGACGGGCCTCGGAAGCCAGATCGGTGGCCAGGCCGCACGCCAGCGCCACCGCGTCGCGCCCCGTCTTGTCGTCGCGCCAGCACGCCCGTCGTACCAGGATGTCGCCGTCGAGGTTGACGAGTGCCCCGACGAACCGGTCGTGCTCGGAGAGATCGAGACAGATCACGTGACGTCCGTCGGGCGCGGCACCCAGCAGGGTGCCCGGCTTGCCGACCCCACCGCTCGGCCCGCGACCGAGCTCGACGACCAGTTCGTCGTCGAGCAGCTCGCGCACGACCGCCGAGACCGTGGCCCGGGTCAGCCCGCAGCGCTTCGACAGCTCGGCGCGCGAGGCGGCGCCCTCGCGCCGCAGCGCGGCGAGCAGCAGGGTCCGGTTGGCCCGGCGGGCGTCTTCGGGAGCGGCCATCAGATTTGTATGTTTACAATCTGAACTAACTCATGTCAAGGGACAGATGTCACCCACAACCTACGGGGTGTGGGCGCGTCAGGCGCCCGTGTCAGGGCAGCAGACGCTGCAGGACCGGGCGGGCCGCACCGGCGACGTAGAGCGACCCGGTGGCCAACACGGCATCGTCGCCATCGACGTGGTCCATCGCCAACACGCACGCCGCCTCCACGGTGTCGGCCGCCAGCACCTCGTCGCAGCCGAGGTCCCGGGCAGCCGCCGCCACCTGCTCGACGGGGACACCCCGCGGCGACGGTGCGGTACAGGCGACGACGACATCGAACTCGTCGGCGCGCAGGGCCTCCAACATCGCCGTCGGCTCACGCAGCGTGCCGACGACCAGAATGCGACGTCCCTCGGGTCGGAAGTCGTCGAAGAACACGCCGGCACAGGTGTCGGCACCGGCGGGGTTGTGGGCGCCATCGACGATCACCAGCGGCTGATAGCCGAGCGTCTCGAATCGACCCGCCAGCTGCACCGTTGCAAAGCCCTCCTCGACCATATCGGGGGCCAACGGAGCGGCGAAGAACGCCTCGACGGCGGTCAGCGCCAGCGAGGCGTTGTCGCCCTGGTGAGCGCCGTGCACGGGCACGTAGACCGACGGATAGATGGTCGTCGGGGTGCGAATGTCGACGAGTCGGCCACCGACCGCGAGCTGGTTGCCGGCCGTCTCGAAGTCGACACCCCGCAAGAGCCGGGTCGCGGCCGGGGGGGTCGACAGCACGTCGATCAACATCGGATCGGTCTCGCCGATCACCGCCGCCGCGTCGGGTTTGATGATCCCCGACTTCTCCCGGGCGACATCGGCCAGCGTCGGCCCGGCGAGGTCGTTGTGATCCATCCCGATGTTGGTGATGACCGCGACCTGGGCATCGACGACGTTGGTGGCGTCCCACTCCCCCAGCAGCCCGACCTCGACCACGGCGACGTCGACGGCGTTGTCGGCGAAGTAGCGGAAGGCCGCCGCCGTGCACGCCTCGAAATAGGTCGGACGCACGCCGGTCAGCGCTTCGACGTCGGCGACGGCCGCGATCTGCTCGCCGAACTCCTCGTCGCTGATCGGCTCGGCGTCGCGGGCGATGCGCTCGTTGATCCGCTCGAGATGCGGGCTGGTGTAGGTCCCGACCTGGAGACCCTGCGCCATCAGGAGGCGGGTGATCATCTGCGCGGTCGAGCCCTTGCCGTTGGTACCCGTCACGTGGATCGCCGGACAGGCCTGCTGGGGGTCACCCATCGCCGCCACCAGCCGCTCGATGCGCTCCAGCGAGGGCGATTCCAGACGTCCGGTCATCTCGTAGCCCGTGTGCTCGTTCAGATACGCCAGCGCGGCAGCGAAGTCCACGCCGAGGAGGCTACGGACCCCATCGACGCTCCCCCGCCGCCCCGACCGAGTGCCGCACGTACCCATGCGGGCCCGACGGCACTCGGACGTTGGCGGCTCGACGCCGATAGAGCACGGCCAACTCGTCGGCGAGCTGCTCGACGTTGGCCAGGTCGCGCTCGGCGACCGGCTCGATCTGCCACTCCTGGCCGTGGAGCCAGCGGTATCGTCCGGCGTCGCGTCCATGCCCCTCGACCGATCGGTGTTCGGGATGGACATCGGCCTCGATCCCCCACCGCGCGACCCGGACGCCGAGGTCGAGATGGACCACGACGCCGCCATCGACCGCCACCTCGAGTTGCGGCTCGACGGGCACGCCCCGGCGCAGCAGTGCGTCGGCGAGCAGCAGCTCCGGGTGCGAGTCGTGCGTGCGCTCGCCAAGCTCCATCAGGCTCAGTTCGTAGACCTTGCTGCCTCGGCGCGCCGGGTGCACCAGCCGATCACCGATCTCGACGAGTTGTGGCACCGTCACCAGTCCACGCTCGCGAAGCTGATGAAGTACCGATCGGTGGTCCAGCGGAGCGAGGTCCGCCGCCAGGTCGAATGCGAGACGTGGCCACGAGGCGACGACGATGCCGTCAGGCCGAACCCGCCGGTCGAGCGGGCAAAGCTGGGTCGTCTGCCGGAAGCGAACACCACCGACCCAGTGATGGTGCACGCCGTGACGGATCGAGAAGTGCAGCAACGAGGCAAACGGCTGGCGACGGAGTCCCCCGAGCATGGCGGCCGTCGGCCCCGTGACGAAGCCACCAGGATGCAGCGCGCACAGCCGGCGACAGCGGTGCTCGAGCGTCGAGTGCGCGGTCGTCAACGCGTAGACGCCGCGCTCGACTCGGCGGAGGAAGGACAGAGTGAGTCCCATCACGTGGTGTAGGAGGCGGCACCGGTCCTCGGGGTGAGGGTGGTCATCGTGCGATTCTCGGAAGCGCTAACCCACCGAGAAAGCGCACGATGACCACTCATGAGTCTGCCCTGTCCGACCTTGCCGCGCGGCTTGCCGGCGCCGACCCGTCGCTGTCGACGTCGCTACGCGACATCCTCACTGTGGCGCTGCAGGAGCTGATCGAGGCCGAGCTCACCGCCACGATCGGCGCCGCACCCGGCGAGCGCACACCGGAGCGGGTGGCGCAGCGCAACGGGCATCGCCCGAAGCTGCTGTCCACCCCGGCCGGCGATGTCGAAGTCGGCATCCCGAAGTTGCGTCAGGGTTCCTTCTTCCCAGAGCTGTTGGAGCCGCGTCGCCGGGTCGACCGGGCCCTGTGGGCGGTGATCATGACCGCCTACATCACCGGCACTTCCACGAGGAAGGTCGACGACCTCGTCAAGGCACTCGGGTGCGACTCAGGGGTGTCGAAGTCGACGGTGTCACGCATCTGTGCCGGGATCGATGCCGACGTGAACGTGCTGCGCACCCGCCGGCTTGATCATCAGGCCTTCGTCTATGTCTGGCTCGATGCCACCTACGTCCACGTCCGCGAGCATCGCCACGTCACCTCGAAGGCGGTCGTGATCGCCACCGGCCTGCGTGCTGACGGGCACCGTGAGGTCCTCGGCCTCGATGTCGGCGACTCGGAGAACGAGACGTTCTGGCGCGAGTTCCTCACTGACCTGACCGACCGCGGCCTGGGTGGGGTGAAGCTGGTGATCTCCGACGCCCACGCCGGACTGGTCAAGGCGATCCGGCGCTGCCTGCAGGGTGCCGCCTGGCAGAGATGTCGAGTCCATGCGATGCGCAACCTGCTGTCAGCAGCCCCTCACCGGCAGCGAGCGATGATCGCCGCCCTCGTGCGCACCGTGTTCGCCCAGCCCGACGCCGAAGCTGCCCGCACCCAGCTCCGCGCCGTCGTCGACCAACTCCAGCCCTACGCCCCAGCCGTCGCCGAGCGGCTCGAAGCCATGGAGACCGACGTCCTCGCCTACACCGGCTTCCCCGCCGGGCACTGGTCGAAGATCTGGTCGAACAACCCGATCGAACGCTTGAACCGGGAACTGAAGCGACGCACCGACGTCGTCGGCATCTTCCCCGACCGAGCCAGTGTGATCCGCCTCGTCGGCGCCCTCCTCGTCGAGATCAATGACGAGATGATCGCCGCCGAACGCCGCTACATCGCCGCCGCCTCCGTCGCCGAGCTCACCGACAGCACCACCGAGCTAGCGTTGCCCGCAGCACCCCGCACCTGACCAACAGCTGCCGGGAACGCACGTAGTCACCTACACCACGAGACGGGACTCGATCGGAGGACACCGAGTCGACACAGCCGCTCGACAGCCTTGCGCGCCAACGCCAGCGATCGCAGCTCGGCGGCGGTGGCCACACCGTGATGGTCCCGAAGCCACGCCGCGGCGGCGGGCGAAAGAAAGGTGGTCATGGCAGTCCCTGCGGTCCAGTTGGATCCGGGGGATGTCGGTCATCTGGACGCTACGAGTTGGGTGTCACCTCGGCCGCCCCAACGCCGCCGAGTGCACGACGCCCGTCGTCGGTCGGCGGCACGAACCGAGTGCGCGGCGCCCCGCACCAAGACGCAACGCACTCGCACCACGTCAACCCGCCGGCGAACCGAGTGCGCGGCGCCCCAAACAGGGACCCGGCGCACTCGGACCCGGCGCACTCGGGTCAGCCCGGGCGAGTCGTGCGCGACCGGGGCCCGGCGCCCGACGGGTCAGCTGGCGGCGCGGCGCTGGCGGGTGGCCCGGCCGGTCTCGCGCGGGATGAGGGTCGGATTGACCTTCTCGCGCACCGTGTCGCCGTCGATGACGACCTTGCCGATGTCGGTCCGACCGGGCAGGTCGTACATCGTGTTCAACAGCACCTCTTCGAGGATCGCCCGCAACCCGCGAGCCCCGGTGCCCCGCAGCAACGCTTGATCGGCGATCGACTCCAGGCCGTCGGCGGTGAACTCGAGCTCGACGTCCTCGAAGTCGAACACCTTCTGATACTGACGGACCAGTGCGTTCTTCGGCTCGGTCAGGATCGTCACCAGGGCGTCCCGATCGAGCGAGCGAACCGCGCCCATCATCGGCAGCCGACCGATGAACTCGGGGATCATCCCGAACTTCACCAGGTCCTCCGGCAACACCTGCGCGAACAGCTCGCCCGGATCACGCTCCGCCTTGGAGCGGACGGTCCCGTGGAACCCGACACCCTTGTGGCCGATGCGGTTCTCGATCACCTGCTCGAGACCGGCGAACGCCCCACCGAGGATGAACAACACGTTGGTCGTGTCGATCTGGATGAACTCCTGATGCGGGTGCTTGCGCCCGCCCTGGGGCGGCACCGACGCCTGGGTGCCTTCGAGGATCTTGAGCAGCGCTTGCTGGACCCCCTCGCCCGACACGTCGCGGGTGATCGAGGGGTTCTCGCTCTTGCGGGCGATCTTGTCGATCTCGTCGATGTAGATGATCCCCGACTCCGCCCGCTTCACGGCGAAGTCGGCGGCCTGGAACAGCTTGAGCAGGATGTTCTCGACGTCCTCGCCGACGTAGCCGGCCTCGGTGAGCGCGGTGGCGTCGGCCACCGCGAAGGGCACGTTGAGCATCCGGGCCAGCGTCTGGGCCAGGTGCGTCTTGCCGCATCCGGTGGGCCCCAGCAGCAGGATGTTCGACTTGGCCAGCTCGACCTCGTCGCGGCGACCGACGGTGGCGTTCTGCTGGTATTGGATGCGCTTGTAGTGGTTGTAGACGGCGACCGACAGGATCTTCTTCGCGCTGTCCTGGCCCACCACGTA
>JBKEAH010000205.1:0-11083 GCA_047972065.1 Desertimonas sp. | reverse complement strand
GTGCTCAGGAGGTTCCCGTGATCACGCTCACCGATTCCGCCGCCGCCAAGGTGAAGGAACTGCTCAAGTCCGAAGACGCCGAGGATCTCGCCCTGCGCGTCGCGGTGCGGCCCGGTGGGTGCAGCGGCTACTCCTACGAGATGTTCTTCGAGCCCGACGTCACCGCCGATGACGAGCAGGCCACCTTTGGCGACGATGGCACCGTCAAGGTCGTCGTCGATGCTCAGTCGTCGCAGCTCCTGGTCGGGGCGACGCTCGACTACAAGGACGGGCTCGATCAGTCCGGGTTCGCGATCACGAACCCGAATGCCACCCGCACCTGTGGTTGCGGGCAGAGCTTCTCCTGACGCAGCCGTCCGAAACCCCCGGGTCCGATCGGGAGGAGCGCAAGGCGTTCGAGCGCGACATGCGCTACCTGACGACGCGGATCACCGCCGATGGCCGCGACGGGTACCCGGTGGTCGCCGGCCGCTACCGCTTGGTCGCCGCCCGCGCCTGTCCATGGGCCAACCGCACGCTGATCGTGCGCCGGTTGCTCGGGCTGGAAGGGGTGTTGTCGGCCGGATTTCCGGGCCCCACCCACGATGCCGACTCGTGGACCTTCGACCTCGACCCCGGCGGCGTCGATCCGGTGCTGGGCATTCCGCGTCTGAAGGACGCGTTCTTGGCCCGCGATCCGCAGTATGCACGGGGCATCACCGTGCCGTCGATCGTCGACGTCCCCACCGGTCAGGTTGTCACCAACGACTTCGCCCAGATCACGCTCGACCTGTCGAGCGAGTGGGGGGCGTTCCGTCGCCCCGGGGCGCCGGATCTGTATCCCGCCGACCGCCGTGACGAGATCGACACGGTCAACGAGCGGGTCTTCGCCGACGTCAACAACGGTGTCTACCGCTGTGGGTTCGCCGGTGACCAGCGGTCCTACGAGGCGGCGTACACGCGGCTGTGGGACGCGCTGGACTGGTTGGAGGAGCGGCTCACACGCCGCCGGTTTCTGGTCGGTGACACGATCACGGAGGCCGATGTGCGGCTCTTCCCGACCCTCGTGCGCTTTGACGCGGTGTACCACGGGCACTTCAAGTGCAACCGGAACAAGCTCACCGAGATGCCGGCCCTGTGGGGCTACACCCGCGATCTGTTCCAGACACCCGGGTTCGGTGACACCGTCGACTTCCGCCAGATCAAGTCGCATTACTACGAGGTGCATCGCAGCCTCAACCCGTCGGGCATCGTGCCGGTGGGGCCGGAGCTGACGGGTTGGGTGAGCGGGCACGGGCGAGCGGTGCTGGGGGGCCGGCCGTTTGGCGATGGCACACCGCCGGGTCCGCCCCCGGCCGACGAGGTCGTGGCCGACCAACTCGGTCGTTGACGTCGGCGGCCCGCGATGGACGAGGCGATCGATGATGCGGCGAGGTTCGCGCTGGTCGTCGGTGAGCTGGTCGATGCCGACCCTGCCCTCGCCGTCGTCGTCGCCGACCACGGGCCGCCCACGTTCTGGCAGCGGCCCGCCGGCTTCCCCAGCCTGGTGCTGTTCATCCTCGAACAACAGGTGTCGTTGGCCTCGGCGGCCGCCGCCTACCGGCGCGTGCGCGAGCGGATCGGCACGATGGCGGCCGCCCCGTTGCTGTCGACGACGTCGGAAGAGCTGCGCGCCGACGGTGTCTCGCGACAGAAGGACCGCTATCTGCGGGTGCTGGCCGAAGCCGTGTACACCGGCTCGATCGACCTCGACGAACTGGCCGACCTCGACGATGACGAGGCGCGACGCCGGCTGATGGCACTGCCCGGCATCGGACGGTGGACCGCTGATGTCTACCTCCTCGCCTGTTTGGGCCGCCCCGACCTGTGGCCCGTCGGTGACCGGGCATTGCAGGTCGCGACGGCCGAAGCGCTGGGGCTGGCCGGCGTGCCGGCACCCGACGAGCTGGAAGGGATCGGGGAGCGGTGGCGTCCCCATCGCTCGTCGGCGGCGCGCATCTTGTGGCACGGCTACCTCGGTCGCCGCAACCGGGTCGAGACCCCCAACGACCTGCTGTGAACCCGGCCGGGCACGCATCAGGGTCGCGGACGGCATCGAGATCCGATGAGCGTGAGAGGCTCCACGTCATGGAACCACTCGTATCGACCGACTGGCTGGCCGCCGAGCTCGGCGAGCCCGATCTGCGTATCCTCGACTGCTCGGTCGTGCTGACGCCGCAGCCGTCGGGCGGGTTCGTGATGGAGTCCGGCCGCGCCGCGTGGACCGATGCCCACATACCGGGGAGCGCCTTCGCCGATCTGAGCGACGATCTCGCCGACCCGGACTCGTCGCTGCGCTTCACGCTGCCGAGCGTCGAGCGGTTCGCCGCGGCGATGGAGACGCTGGGCGTGGGTGACGGGCATCGGGTGGTGCTCTACGATTCACGGCTCAACATGTGGGCGGCGCGGATGTGGTGGATGCTGCGGGCGTTCGGCTTTGACACCGCCGCGGTGCTCGATGGCGGCTGGCGCGCCTGGACCGACGGCGGTCACCCGACCTCGACGGCGGCACCCGACTGGCCGCCGACGACGTTCACCGCCCGGCCCCGCTCGGGACTGTTCGTCGGCAAAGACGACGTGCAGGCGGCGGTCGACGATGGCCAGACCTGTCTCGTCAACGCACTCGACCGAGCGCAACATCGCGGCGAGACGCAGCCCTACGCCCGCGCCGGGCACATCACCGGCTCGAGCAACGTGCCGGCCTGGGAACTGGTCGACGAGGCGACCCATCGGTACCGGCCCCTCGATGAGCTGCGTGCCGCGTTCGACGCCGCCACGGGCGACGCCGAACGGGTGATCACCTACTGCGGTGGCGGCATCGCCGCATCCAGCGACGCGTTCGTGCTGCACCTTCTCGGTCACGGCGATGTCGCCGTCTACGACAACTCGCTCAGCGAGTGGGCTGCTGATCCCGACCTTCCGATGTCGCGGTAGGTTCCGGCCATGAACAAGCCGCTGGGTCCGTACTCACCGTTTGTGCGCGCCGGGGACTTCGTGATCGTGTCGGGGCAGGGCGGCATCAAGGACGGCGCCATCGTCGAAGGCGGGGTCGCCGCCCAGACCCGCCAGACGATGGCCAACCTCGCCGGGCAGCTGGAAGCCGCCGGGCTGACCTTGCTCGATGTCGTCAAGACGATGTGCTTCCTCACCGACATGGGCACCTTCGCCGAGTTCAACGCGGCGTACGCCGAAGCCCTTGGCGATCACCGCCCGGCTCGTTCGACCGTCGAGGTCTCTGGGCTCCCCGGTGGGATGGACGTCGAGGTCGAAGCCTGGGCCTACCGGCCGGGGTGAGCCGCCGGTGAGCGCGCCCGACGGCGGGCGCACACGACGCGGGTGGGCGACGGGCCCGGCGCTGGATGTCGAGTACCACGACCACGCCCGGGGATCTCAGGCGTTTCCCCGAGGAGGTCGAAGAGGCCGTCAAGCCGGTTGACGGCGTGCTCGACTGCCGCGTCGTCGGGATCGACGACGAGCGGTTCGGGCAGACGGTGACGGTGGTCGTGTCGCGGTCGGGCGCGGTGACCGAGCGCGACATCATCGCCTCGGTCAAAGCCGAGCTGGCCGGCTACAACTTGGCGCCCAGAGCCATCGCCTTCGTCGAGACCGTGCCGCGGGCGCCGAACGGCACGGCCGATCACGCCGCCGCCCGGGCCCTGGCCGCCGAGGCCATCGGATTGGGCGCATGACCACCTGCACAAACCTGCTACCCCCTCTGGAGGGCGACCGATGACCAAGAGGATCTCGCGCAAGCTGGCGTTGAGCCCCGCCGAGCTCGCCGACCTGCTGGGCACCGAGTGGAACATGCGCATCGCGACGGCGTCGCCGTCCGGTTGGATCAATGCGACCCCGCTGTGGTTCGTCTGGCACGACGAACGGGTCTGGACGTTTTGCCGCGGCCGCAAGGTCGAGAACCTGCGCGTCGAGCCTCGCTGCACCGTGCTCGTCGACCGCGCCGAGCGCTTCCCCGAGCTGCAAGGGGTGATGATCCAGGGCCGGGCGCGGGTGCTCGAGACCCACGAGGCCGAAGACGCCGAGCCGGCGTTGGCGGAGGTCCGGCGTCTCTATGGTGTCAAGTACGCCGGTGGTCACGGCGACGGAGCGTTGAGCTCGGGGCAGCCGATGGCGGCACGCGCCACCGGGGCGTCGTCTCGGTGGGTGGTCGTGGAGCCGGTGCGCGTCGTGTCGTGGGACAACACGAAGCTCCCCGCTCCGAGTTCACACTGACGTCAACATCAACGGCACTCACGGAGAGAGACGCTGGGGTGGGCAAGCGGCTGATCGATGCCCTCGAATCGGTGAACACCGACCCGGGGTGCCGGGCTCTCGTCATCACCGGCAACGGCCGCGGCTTCTGCGCCGGCGCCGACATGGGTGACTGCTTCGACGGCCGACCCGTCCGCCCCCGCCGACGACGGGATCATCCACCGGTCGTTGGCGTGCAAGCCGGGCGAACGCGCGTAGCCTGCGCCCTTCCCGCGCCGGCTGGGCGTGGGGCCGCTCTCTGCTCGACCATGGAACCCGAAGCGCACGACACACCCACTCCGGTCACCAGGGGCCTCAACCGGACGCGTGATGCGCTCATCGCCGCGGCCATCAGGGTCTTCGACCGGGTTCCCTTCGCCGATGCCACGATCACCTCGATCGCCAACGAGGCCTCGGTCGCGCACGGCTCGTTCTACACCTACTTCGACTCGAAGGAGGCGGTGCTGCGCGAGGCGGTCGCGCAGCTCCAACAACGCGGCCCGCTCCGGCCCGGCGACCAGCCGACTCCGGGCACGATCGAGGAGCGGATCCGCCACGGCAACCAGCAGTTCTTCGAGTACTACGCGAGCCACACTCGTCTGTTCTCCTCGTTCGAGGAGCTTGCCTCGCGGGACCCGGCCACCGCTGATCTTCGGCGTCACACCAGACGCCAGTACATCGCTCGGACCCCCCAGGCGATCAAGGGGTGGCAGGAGGAAGGGCTGGTCGACGCCGAGGGCCAAGGCCATGAACGCATGCAGGATGTGATCCACCGGATCTGGACGTCGGCGCTGGGGCTGCGAGGCGCCTGAAAAGGAGCGTTCGACCGCGCTCGCGTCGGGCGGCCGCCTCGTCGGAGTCGGGCCGGTGTCCGCTCCCTCGCAGGCCGATCGAAGCCGTTGCGTACGCTCGCACCGTGGGGGCCACAGGAGGTTTCGTGATCGAACGTCTCGTCATCGTCAATCGGGGGGAGCCGGCCGTCCGGCTCGTTCGCGCCGTTCGCGAGTGGAATCGCGAGCGCGGCACCAATGTGCGCGTGATCGCCCTGGCGACATCGGCGGAGCGCCGGGCGACCTTTGCCCGCCAGGCCGACGAGACGGTGCTCATCGCGCCACGCCCCGGCGGCGCGGCCAACCCCTACCTCGACCTCGACGTGCTCGGTGACGCGTTGGTCGAAGCCCGCGCCGACGCCGTGTGGGTCGGTTGGGGGTTCGTCGCCGAGCGGCCCGAGTTTGCCGAGCTGTGCGATCAGTTGGGCATCACCTTCGTCGGCCCGTCGGCCGCGGTGATGCGCAAGCTGGGCGACAAGATCGGCTCCAAGCTGCTCGCCGAGGAGGCTGGTGTCCCGGTTGCCCCGTGGAGTGGAGGTCCGGTCGAGACCATCGACGAGGCGATCGACCACGGCCGTCGGATCGGCTACCCGCTGGTCGTCAAGGCGACCGCCGGCGGTGGCGGACGTGGCATCCGCTTCGTCGAGTGCGAGGCGGACCTGCCGGCGGCGATCGAGTCGGCCCGCGGCGAGGCGCTGCGCTCCTTTGGCGACGGCACCGTCTTCATGGAAGGGCTCGTCGACGACGCCCGCCACGTCGAGGTGCAAATCGTCGCCGACGGTGCCGGCAACGTGTGGGCGCTCGGCGTTCGTGACTGCTCGGTTCAGCGTCGCCGGCAGAAGGTGCTGGAGGAGTCCAGCTCGGTCGCGCTCGACGCCGATACCGAACGGACGCTGCGTGAGTCGGCGATCCGCCTGGCCCAGCTCGCCGGGTACGAGAATGCCGGAACCGTCGAGTTCCTCTATCAACCCGCCACCAAGCAGGCGGCGTTCCTGGAGGTCAACACCCGGCTGCAGGTCGAGCACCCGGTCACCGAGCAGACCACCGGTCTCGACATCGTCAAGCTCCAGCTGCATGTCGCCAGCGGCGGGACCCTCGACGGCCCGTCGCCCTCGGCGGCGGGGCACGCCATCGAGGCCCGGCTCAACGCCGAGGACCCCGATCGTGGCTTCGCCCCGGCGCCCGGCCGCATCGACTACCTCGTGTTCCCCAGCGGGCCCGGCATCCGTGTCGACAGCGGCGTCGCTGCCGGCGACACCATCCCGCCCGAATACGACTCGATGATCGCCAAGATCATCGCCACCGGGAGCGACCGCGCCGAGGCGCTTGCCCGCCTCGGACGAGCGCTCTCCGAGACGATCGTGGTCGTCGACGGGGGATCGACCAACCAGGCGTTCCTGCTCTCACTGCTGAACTCCTCCGAGGTGCGAACCGGCGAGGTCACCACCGACTTGCTGGATCGACTCACCGCCGAGCCCCCACCGGCGCGTCCCTTCGGCTACGTTGCCGTCATCACCGCGGCCATCGGTGTGGCCCGTCAACAAGAGGCCGAGGACGAGGCGACCTTCTTCGCCACGGCGGCCCGCGGCCGCCCACAGGCCGACGAGTCGATCGGCCATCAGGTCGAGTTCCGCCTCGGCGGGACCGCCTACCGGGCCGAGGTGCAGCACATCGGCAAGCACCGGTTCGTGGTGACGATCGACGGTGCCGGTGTGCTCGCCCACGAGGAGCGGGTCGGGCCCTACACCAGCCGGATCAGCGTCGGCGGGCGATACCACCGGGTCGTCACCACCACCAGCGGGGCCGACACCATCGTCGAGGTCGACGGTGCCGCCCATCGTCTCTCGCGCGACGAAGGCGGGCTGGTGCGCTCCCCGGCGCCGGGGCTCGTCGTCGCCGTGCCCGTCGCCGCCGGTGACACCGTCGCCGCCGGCCAGACCGTGGCCGTGGTCGAGGCCATGAAGATGGAGACCGCGGTGACCACCCCCGTCGGGGGTCGTGTCCGCGAGGTGCTCGTGGCGGCCAACGTCCAAGTGCCGGCCGGAGCGCCGCTGGTGCGCGTCGACGAGGGCGACGCCGCCGAAGCCGACGGCGCCGAGGAGGCGGTCGATCTCGCCCCGATCGTCGCCGCCAGCCTCGCCGCCCCCCGCCCGCCAGCGGTCGAAGCGTTGCGCTCGGTACTCCTCGGCTACGACTTCGACCCGGCGCTGATGCGCGTCCTGCTCGACCGGTATCGGGCCGAGAGCGAGGACCGACCGGTGGGCGACGCCGCCGACGAGATCGCGCTGCTCGAGGTGTTCGCCGACCTCTGCGCGCTGTCGCGCAACCGCCGGGCCGGCCAGCAAGAGGCCGCCGAACACAACGAGCGCGAGCACCTGCTGAGCTATCTCGGCTCGCTCGACATGGCTCGCCAGCAGGTCCCAGCGTCGTTCGAGCCCAAGCTACGCCGGGCGTTGGCGCACTACGGCGTCGACTCGCTCGAACGGCGCCCCGAGCTGATGTCGTCGCTCCATCGTCTCTACCTGGCCCTCGAGCGAGCCGGCACCCACGTGCCGGTGATCGACGCCGTGCTCGGACGCCTCGCCGGCGCTGAACGGAGCGACCGGTTGCGTAGCGCGTTCGACCGGCTGACCGTGGCGACCCAACTGCGGTTTCCTGCCCTCGGCGAGCGGGTTCGCACCGCCCGCTTCGCGCTGTTCGACGAGCCGGTGCTGGCCCGCCGTCAGGACGCCGCCTACGAGCGGGTGCTCGACCTGCTCGCCGAGCTCGACACCAGTGGCGGGGGCCTCGACCGCGAGGCCGCGATGGCCGAGCTCGTCACCTGTCCCTATCCGTTGATGGCGGTGATGCCCGCCCGTCTCGAGGTCTCCGAGGATCGCCCCGAACCGCTGCTCGAGGCGGTCGTGCGCCGCTACTACACCAACCACGGTCTGTCCGATGTCGCCGCCCGTCTGGTGGAGGGCATCGAGATCGTCACCGCCCGTCAGAGCCCGGTCGACGGCGACGGCGACGGTGATTGCGGTGACGACGGTGGTGCCGCGGTCGTCGCCGTCGCCGCCGCCGACGGCACCCTCGATCGCGCCGTGCAGGTGGCGTTCGACAACGTGGCGATCTCCGAAACCGACGTCGAGGTGATCCTGGCCGGTGCCGAGGCCGTCGACGAGCTCGATGTGCTCGACGCGCGAGTGCGCGGTGCGCTGCGCGGCCCGGCGCGGCGCGACGTACGCCGGGTGGCCGCCACCTTCATCGACCACACCGGCGGCTCGTGGACCACGTTGTGGTATGTCGCCGACGCCAACGCCGCCGACGGGTGGCGCGAGGTCGCCCCGGTCCGTGGGATGCACCCGATGATCGCCGAGCGGCTGCAGCTGTGGCGGCTCGCCGAGTTCGACCTGCAGCGGCTCGCGTCCGCCCCCGAGGTCGTGCTGCTGCGCTGCACCGCCAAGGAAAACCCGACCGACCAGCGTCTCGTGGTGCTCGCCGAGGTGCGTGACTTCACCGCCGTGCGCGACCCCGGCGGTGAGGTGGTCGCGCTCCCCGAGGTCGAGCACGTGCTGTCGGTAGCCGTCGCCGAGTTGCGTGACGCCCAGGCCGCCGAGAGCTCGGCCGCGCCGGACTGGAACCGGGTCGTGCTGTATCTGTGGCCCGACATCGACGTGCCCGTCCTCGACCTCGCCGCCGTTGCCCGCCGCTTGGCGCCGATCACCCTCGGGGTCGGCCTCGAGCAGGTGATGGTGCACGCCCGGCTGGTCGACGACGCCGGCCGTCACGATGTGGTGGTTCGCATCGCCGACCAGCCCGGCACCGGTGTCACCCTCAACGTCACCGCACCGCCCACGGCGCCGATGCGCGCCCGCGACGACTACGCCCGCAACGTGGTCCGCGCTCGCCAGCGCGGTGCCGTCTATCCCTTCGAGATCGTACCGATGGTCACCCGACGGCCCGACGGCCGCTTGGGCACCTTCACCGAGCTCGATCTCGTCGAGCCGGACGGGTTCGCGCTGGCACCGGTCGAGCGAGAGCCGGGGGCCAACCAGGCGGCGATCGTGGTCGGTCTGGTGCGCACGCCGACCAGCAAACATCCCGAGGGCATCGAGCGGGTGGCGCTCTTCGGCGACCCGCTCAAGGCGTTGGGCTCGCTGGCCGAGCCCGAGTGCCGGCGGATCATCGGCGCGCTCGAACTCGCCCGCCAACGTCGGATCCCCCTCGAGTGGTTCGCGTTGTCGGCCGGGGCCAAGATCTCGATGGACAGCGGTGTCGAGAACATGGACTGGATCGCCCGGGCGTTGCGCTCGATCGTCGAGTTCACCCAGGACGGCGGCGAGATCAACGTCATCGTCGCCGGCATCAACGTCGGTGCGCAGCCGTATTGGAACGCCGAGGCGACGATGCTCATGCACACCAAGGGCATCCTGGTGATGACCCCCGATGGGGCGATGGTGCTGACCGGCAAGCAGGCGCTCGACTATTCCGGCGGCGTGTCGGCCGAGGACAACTTTGGCATCGGTGGCTACGACCGGATCATGGGTCCGAACGGCCAAGCCCAGTACTGGGCGCCGGATCTTGCCGGCGCCGTCGACGTGCTGTTCCGCCACTACGACTACACCTACGTCGTGCCCGGTGAGCGGTTCCCGCGGGCCGCGGCGACGACCGACCCCGACGATCGCGATGTGCGCCCCGCCCCCCACCCCGACGATCTCGGTCTCGCCACCATCGGTGAGGTGTTCAGCGAGACGGGGAACCCGGGACGCAAGAAGCCCTTCGACATCCGCGCCGTGATGCGGGCGATCACCGACCAGGATCACGAGCTGCTCGAACGGTGGGCCGACATGCGCGACGCCGACACCGCCGTGGTGGTCGATGCTCACCTCGGCGGTCAGCCGGTCACGATGATCGGCATCGAGTCCAAGCCGCTGCCCCGCTTCGGTCTGCTCAACGCCGATGGCCCCGACACCTGGTCGGCGGGCACACTGTTCCCGCTGTCATCGAAGAAGGTCGCCCGGGGCATCAACGCGGCGAGCGGCAACCGGCCCGTCGTGATCATCGCCAACCTGTCTGGCTTCGACGGCTCACCCGAATCGCTGCGACGGGTGCAGCTGGAGTACGGCGCCGAGATCGGACGGGCGATGGTCAACTTCGACGGCCCGATCGTGTTCTGCCTGGTCTCGCGCTACCACGGCGGGGCGTTCGTGGTGTTCTCCGGGACCCTCAACGACAACATGCAGGTACTGGCGTTGGAGGGCAGCTATGCGTCGGTGATCGGGGGCGCGCCCGCCGCGGCGGTGGTCTTCGCCGGTGAGGTCAATCGCCGCACCGCGGCCCATCCCGCCGTGGCCGAGGCGAGAGGACGCCTCGACGCCGCCAGTGGCCCCGAGCGTGGCGCCCTCCAGGCCGACTACGACGAGGTGCGCGACCGGGTCCGCTCGGAGGTCCTCGGCGCGGTCGCCGCCGAGTTCGACGGTGTGCATTCGATCGAACGGGCCCGCGAGGTGGGTTCGGTCGATCGAATCATCAGCGTCGAACGTCTGCGCCCCGAGCTGATCGAGGCCGTCGAGCGTGGCATGGCCGCCGCGCTGCGCTAGCGCGGTACAGTCGCCGGTCTATGGCCGGTGTCGTGCTGATCGTGCTCGTGCTCCTGCTCATCCCGGTGATGGTGCTGATGAGCGGCGGCGTGGCGTCGGCGATCCTCGGCTTCGCCCTCGGTCGCAACGCCGACGAGCGCTTCGAGGGCAGCGAGCTCCTCGACCTCGACGACTGACCCCGGCCCCGCCGAGGTTTTTCGTAGGGCACGTTGCGCGAGGCGCAACGATGCCACCACAGAACCACCGGTGTGACGGCGTGCTCTAGGTTCGTCGTGATGCACCAGCACGACACGTCGACCGAGGTGCTGACCCAGGCGATCGTGCGATACGCGATCGATCGGGTGCGGATGGACCCGCCACCGCTGGACGGGCCGCGCACGCCCGAGGAGCTGCGGGCGATGGCCGGTG
>JBKEAH010000186.1:0-5471 GCA_047972065.1 Desertimonas sp. | reverse complement strand
CGACGCAGGGCGATGCGGCGCCGGCGCAGGAGCCCGGCATCCTGGCCTGCGTGGCCGGGGAACGCCGACGTCGCGTCTGCGGGGCCGGGGAACGCGATGAACCGCAGGATCCGACAGCTCGCCGCCGGTCTCATGGCCTGCTACGTGCTGCTGTTCGTCAACCTCAACTACTGGCAGGTCGGCCGGCAGGAGGAGCTCAACTCGCGGGTCGACAACACCCGGGCGATCCGACGAGAGTTCGATCAGCCGCGGGGTCAGATCATCACCGCCGACGGGGTGGTGATCGCCGAGTCGGTCCCCACCGCACCCGGCAGCCAGTTCAGCTACCAGCGTCGCTATCCGACCGGCGAGCTGTTCGCCGACGTGACCGGGTACTTCACGTTCTCCTTCGGGGCGACCCAGCTCGAACGCACCCGCAACGACGTGCTCACCGGCGAGACCGGCGAGCAACAGCTGCGCAACCTCCCCAACCTGATCACGGGTGCCGATGACAGCGGCACCGTCCGGCTGACGCTGCGGGCCGATCTCCAGCAGACCGCACGCACCGCACTCGGCGAACGCGAGGGGTCGATCGTCGTGATGAACCCGCGGACCGGGGCGATCCTGGCGATGTGGAGCTACCCCAGCTACGACCCCAACCTGATCGTCACCCCCAACTTCGACGACGCCCAGAACGTGCTGACCTTCGCCCAGAACGACCCCCGTGACCCGCTGCTCGCCAACGCCTATCAACAGCGCTACATGCCCGGGTCGACTTTCAAGGTGATCACGACGGCGATCGCCCTGGAGAACGGCGTGACCTCCCCGACGACGGTCTACGAGGATCTCAGCGAGTGGACCCCGCCGCAGACCAACGACCCGATCGAGAACTACGAGGGCACGACCTGCGGTGGTGATCTCCTCGAGGTGTTCACCCGTAGCTGCAACATCCCCTTCGCCCAGATGTCGCTTGAGCTGGGCGTCGACCGGATGAGCGCCGGGGTCGCCGAGTGGGGCTTTGGCGAACCCCTGCCGATCGATCTGCCGCGGGCGGCGGCGAGCACGTTCGGCGACACCACCGATCTCGACCAGGCCCTCCCGCTGCTGGCGATCCGCGGGTTCGGGCAGAACGAGGATCAGATGGTGCCGGTCCACATGGCGATGGTCGCGTCGACGATCGCCAACGGCGGGCAGATGATGACCCCCTACGTGGTCGACTCGACACTCAGCCACGACGGAGCGGTGCTCGACACGACCGCCCCGACGGTGTGGAAGACCCCGGTGTCGGCCGACATCGCCGGGACGATCGGGCACATGATGGTCAACGTCGCCGTCAACGGGACCGCCCGCTGCTGCATCGCGCTCAACGGTGGGGTGCCGGTGGCGGCCAAGACCGGCACCGCCCAGCTCAACGGCCCGGGCGAACCCGAGCGCTCGCACGCCTGGATCATGGCCTACGCCCCGGCCAACGACCCCCAGGTGGCCGTCGCGGTGATGCTCAAGGGCACCAACGCCGACATCTCCGCGAGCACCGGCGGCCGGCTCGCCGGTCCGATCGCCAAAACGATGCTCGACGCTGCTCTGGGGTTGGGGTGACCGGGTGTGGACCCCCGCGGAGGGGTGGGGTCGTGACGTTTGTAGGTTTGGCGGACGTTCCGCCGACGGGGTGGACGAGTAGGCCAACGTGACCACCAACGACCGCACCGCGATCATCAACGATCGCTACGAGATCTATCGCCGCATCGGACGCGGCGGCATGGCCGACGTGTTCCTCGGTCGTGACCGCATGCTCGACCGTCAGGTCGCGGTCAAGGTGCTGTTCCCCGAGTTCGCCGTCGATCCCAACTTCGTCGAGCGCTTCCGCCGCGAGGCGCAGGCCGCCGCCAACCTCAGCCATCCCAACATCGTCAACGTCTACGACTGGGGGAAGCACTCCACGACCTACTTCATCGCCATGGAGTACGTCGAGGGTCGCACGCTGGCCGACATCCTGCGCTCCAACGGTCACGTCACCTCGAAGCAGGCGGCCGAGATCGCCAGCGAGGTGGCCGCCGCGCTCGGCTTCGCCCACGAGGCCGGTCTCGTCCATCGCGACATCAAGCCGGCCAACATCCTGATCGGCTCGAACGGCCAGGTGAAGGTGGCCGACTTCGGCATCGCCCGGGCGATGAACGCACCGACCGAGTCCAACCTCACCCAGGCCGGTGCAGTGATGGGTACGGCCACGTACTTCTCCCCCGAGCAGGCCCAGGGGGCCCAGCCCGATCCGCGCAGCGACCTCTACTCGCTGGGCATCGTCATGTACGAGATGATCGCCGGCCGGCCGCCCTTCACCGGCGAGAACCCGGTGGCGATCGCCTACAAGCAGGTCCACGATCGTCCCCAACCGCTCAACAAGCTGGTCGCCGACGTCCCCCGTCCGTTCGAGGCGATCGTCGCCAAGCTGCTGACCAAGGACCCCAAGGTCCGCTATCCCAACGCCGGCGCGTTGCGCGACGACCTGCGCCGCTTCCGCAACGGCGAACCGGTGCTGGCGCTGGCGGCGGCGATGAGCAACCGTCCCCCGACGGGGGCGACCGCCGTGATCAACCCGACGTCGGCGGCGACCATCCCGATGGCGGCGACGGGTCGTGCCGACACCGGCGCCACCCAGGTGATGGGCCCCACCGATCGGCCCCCGGCGCGCGACGGGTCGCCCACCGGCTCATCGGCCGACGCCAACTACTACGAGCCCAAGCCGTCGCGCACCGGCTGGTACGCGTTGGCCGCCTTCTTCGCGCTCGTCGCCCTCGGTGTCGGCGCACTGTTGTTGTTCAACGCGCTGAGCGGCGATGACGAGACCGGCGCCAGAACCCTCGATGACTACGTCGGCATGCCGCTCGACGAGGCGGTCGCCGCGCTGCGAGCGATCGATCTTCCGATCCAGACCATCGACGAGGAGGTCAGCACCGTCCCCCAGGGGGCGGTGCATCGAACTGATCCCGTCGCCGGCACCGTGGTCGTCGAGGGCCAGGTCATCACGCTCTTCTATCGACCCGAACCGGCGCTGCGCGAGCTGCCCGATGTCCGCGGCCAGCAGGTCGAGACCGCGCGTGGCAACCTCGCCGCGGCCGGCTTCACGGTCGGCACCGAGACGGCGGAGGCCTCCGACCAGTTCGACGAGGGTGAGGTCATCCGCACCGACCCCGCCCACGGCACCCAGCAACGACAGGGCACGACCGTCAACCTGACGGTGTCGACCGGCCCGGAACGCAACGCCATTCCGAGCCAGGTCATCGGGATGACCGAGGCCGCCGCCCGGTCGCTGCTGGAGGGCGAGCCGTACGGCTTCGACGTCACCGTGCGCTACGTCAGCACCAGCGCGTACCCGGCCGGCCAGGTGGCCGATGTCGATCCGGCCGTTGGCCAACTCGTCGCCGTCGGCGACAGGGTGACATTGCTGGTGTCCGAAGCAGGCTCGGTCCAGGTCCCCGACGTGCGCTGGATGACCGAGGCCGCCGCCCGCGACGTTCTCGGTTCGGCGTTCAACGTCAGCGTGGCCACCCGACGCCTGCCCTTCGGCGACGACAACGACGGCATCGTGTTGAGTCAGAGCCTGTCGCCGGGAGCGATGGTCGAACCGGGGACGAACATCACCATCGAGGTCGGCGATGCCGCCAACACGGCGCCGACGACCGCGGCGCCGCGCCCGACCACCACGGCGCCGAGGGCGACGACCACCATCGCGGCCACCACGACGACCGTGACGACCGACGGGCCCTGAGCGCGCGCCGATCGGCGCGGGACTCCAGCGGGGTGCACCGTCGATGCCGGTGCCGCCGCCGTTGGTCCTCAGGTGTGGATCGGCAGCCGATCGAGCAGGTTGCGGAGCAGATCGTGGCCGGAAGCGGTCAGCACGCTCTCGGGGTGGAACTGCACCCCCTCGACGGCCAGTCGGCGATGCCGGATGCCCATCACCGTGCCATCGCCGCTGCGGGCGGTGACCACCAGTTCGTCGGGGATCGATTCCGGGGCGAGCGTCAGCGAGTGATAGCGGGTGGCGGTGAGCGGGGAGGCCAGCCCGGCGAAGACGCCGCGCTCGTCATGGTCGATCGGTGATGTCTTGCCGTGCATCAGCTCGGGCGCGTTGACCACACGGGCGCCGTACACCTGCCCGATCGCCTGGTGCCCCAGACAGACGCCCAGGATCGGGACACCCCGATCGGCGAACACCGGGATGGCCTCGCAGAGGATCCCGGCATCCTCGGGACGACCGGGGCCGGGCGACAGCAACACGGCGTCGGGCGCCAGCGCGACCGCCTCGTCGACGGTGAGCGCATCGTTGCGGTGCACCACCGGCTCGGCGCCGAGCTCGCCGAGGTACTGCACGAGGTTGAACACGAAGCTGTCGTAGCTGTCGATCACCAGTACCCGCGGAGCCATCCCGATGAGGCTACGCAGCGGGCGCCGTGCCCGGCCGATCGGTTCGTGCCCGTACACTGCCGGGCCGTGGCACCCCCGAAGCGAAAGACCGGTGGCCGCGTCACCCCATCCAGCCGGGTGACGCCCAAGGGCAGCCGGGTCGACCAGCGCACCGGTCGCGTGGCCGGTGGTCACGCCAAGTCGGGCGAAGCGATCGCCGAGGAGGATCGGGGCAAGGCCGGGGTGGTGGCATCTCGCCGCTACACCCCCAAGACCGACGCCCACGCGTTGGAGAGCCCGGCCTGGGTGCCCTGGCTGATGGTGGCGTTGTTCGTCGTCGGCGGGCTCGCGATCATGAGCCGCTATCTGATCTTCTCGGACTCGAACGTGCCGATGCTGGTGGGGTTGGTGTGCCTGCTCGGCGGGCTGGTCACCGCCACCAAATGGCGGTGAGCGCCGCCGACGTGCCTGTGGGTATCGATCGGTAGCATCGGGTCGAGATGACGCTCGGCTCCGTGATCTGGGCCCTGTCGGGGCTGTTGGTCGCCTTCGTCGTGTGGAAAACCGGCATCGCCCTCCTGCGGTCGTTGTCCACACCCCTGCCGCCGCCACCCCCGGCCGGCGAGATGCGGCGGGTGAACATGCGGTATCGCTGCGATGTCTGCGGTGTGGAGCTCCGCGTGATGATGGCACCCGACGAGGATCCGCCGGCCCCCACGCACTGTCTCGAGGAGATGGTGCTGGTCGCTCCCGTCATGGAGTGACGGCGCGACGGCCGGCTTGTCCCCAGGCCTGTGGACAAATCGGGGACAAATCCCATCGGTGTAATCACATCGGCGTGGTCACCGTCACCGGTCTGTGGACAACAGGTGGGAAACCTGCCCGGCGGGCCCGGTCCGTTCAGCCCAGCCGCTCGATGAGCGTGGCATTGGCCATCCCGCCGCCCTCGCACATCGTCTGCATGCCGTACCGCCCACCGGTGCGCTCGAGCTCGTTGAGCAGCGTCGTCATCAACCGAGCGCCCGAACAGCCCAGCGGGTGCCCGAGCGCGATGGCACCGCCGTTGGGGTTGACCCGCTCCATGTCGGGAT
>JBKEAH010000010.1:0-11617 GCA_047972065.1 Desertimonas sp. | reverse complement strand
GATCTGCTCACCGTGCTTGATCTCCTCGAGGCCGAGCTCGGCCGCCCCATCGAACGCCGACACGTCGACAACCGCGTCGGTGACGTGCCGCATTCACAGGCCGACGGCGCCCGCCTGCTCTCCGCGTTCCCCGACATCGAGCCGACGCCGCTGGTGACGGGTCTGGCCGCCACCGTCGCCTGGATGCGCACCCTGGGCTGAGCGGCCGCTCCTCACCGACGTCCACCGGCGCGGTCGGTCGGCGTCGCGGGCGGCGTCGCGCCCGCGCGTCGCCTGCCTCGCCGCCGACGCGCTCAATGCCGCCACCCGGTGACGGCGCGACGCGCCCGGGTGATCACCGAACGTGGCGTCGCCGGTGCCCGTCCGGGGTGGGTCGACAGCGCCCACAGGTAGCGGAGCCCGCCACGACCCACCAGGTCCGGCAACGCCGTCAGCGCCTGCTGGCTGAACGCCCGCTCCTCGCCGAACACCCGCAGCGTGTGGGCATCGATCCGTCCGATGGGCGCGGTGTGGGCCCAGCACAGCGCCGGATGGTCGGCGCTCAGCCCGAGCGCCGACCAGGCGTCGATGACCGCCCGCGCCACCACCGCCCGCACGCGATGGTCGGTTGCCGTCCGCACCGTGGCGGCCCAATCGACCCGTGACACGAGCAGCAGCTGGGCGATGTCGCGATGTGCCCGGAGGTGCCGGAAGCCTCCGAGCGCGGCGTGATAGCAGGCATGGAGCAGCCGACCGGGACCGTCGAGCGTCGGGACCGTGCGACCACCGATGGTGATCACGTCGACGTCGGTGAACAACGCCTCGGTCGGCAGCCGGACCCCGAACCGGCCGATCGCCAGCCGTCGGTGCAGGTCGAGCTCTTCGCCGTCGGGGGCGGTGATGGTGGCCCCCTTCCCGAACGACTGGTCGAAGCGACCGCCCAGCTCGGGTACCGCCCGGGCCCAGCCGGCGCCGGCCAGCACCCGCAGCGCCGCCTCCCACGACATCGGGTGGACGACCACGTCGACGTCACCGAACAGCCGCAGGTTCGGGTCGCGGTAGTCGAGATGGGCCACCGCGCTGCCCTTGGTCAGCCGCCAGCGCACCCCACCGTCGTCGAACAGCGCGGCGACGCGTACCACCAACGACTCGGCGGCGACCACGGTCACCAGCTGGTCGTGCCACAGCTCGGTGACCCGCCCGGCGCCCGCCTCGTCGACCACGACGACGCCGTGGTCGACGGCGGCGGCGAGGAACCCGCCCAGCCGGTCCATCCGGGCGACGCCCAGGACGTCGTCGATCTCGGCGGCGGTGACGACGACCGGTGGACCGCTCGGCTCGCCCAGCCCGTGTCGGGCGGCGGCCACCAGCGCCGGGTGCTCAACCATCCGCCCTCGTCGCGGTGGCGTCGATGAGGAACCCGTCGGCCACCAGCCGGTCGATCAGCGCCTCGACATCGGTGCGCACGACGTCGCGTGGTGTGCCGTAGCGGGCGGCGAGCACGTCGATGATCGACCGCCGATCGAGCGCCGCGGCGAGCAGCCAGATCTCGGCCCCCGGCCCCGTCACCGTGATCGGTGGACATCCCGGCCGGGCGAGGACGAGAAAGCCCGGCGCCGCCCGCCACACGCTGGCCGGATGGCGCGTCACCAGCGGGCGGTCGTCGCCGTCGGGCCTTCGTGGCACCCGTTCGACGCTAGTGGTCTAGCCTGCCCGACGTTGCGGGACGCGTCGACGGTGACGCGGTGACGAGCGGAAGGTGCCACGTGGGTGGGGACGGATCATCGGTTGGTGGGGTCGATCGGCGCGGTGTGCTCAAGCGTGCTGCGGCGGCCGGTGCGCTCGCCTGGACGGCGCCGTTGGTGACCTCGTCGCCGGCGGCGGCCGGGAGTGGGTCGGTGTGCACGGCGAAGTGTGCCGGGACCCCGGTGTCGTGCTTCAACTATCTCCGCTCCTCGAGCATCGGTTGCGACACGTGGACGATGAACTCGATGAACCTGCTCCCACAGTCGTGTCCGTGCGGTGGCTCGACGATCGCCGGCTGTCTGACCTGGCCGTCGACGATGACCTTCACCGGTGGCGGCACGACCTACACGGTCACGGTCACCGCCGCCGGGGGCTTCACGATCACCGGGTTGGCCGACAACACCGTGGTCATCGCCAACCAGCCGATCACGGCGCGCATGTACTGCCTCGACCGCGACGGCGACCGGGTCTGGACGACCTGCACCTACTTCCTCCGGCTCAGCCGGTCGGGCTGCGTGCGCTCGATCGCCGGGTTCGGCAAGTCTTGCACCTACCCCTCGTCGAACACGTGCGGTCCCAACGACGGCGGCTGCGTCTCGACGACTCCCACCGTCGCGTCCTGCGGCGACAACACCCGCACCGCCGGCGGCGCCTTCGCCGCCGCCTGAGCGGTTGAGCCGGCCGTCGTCGGTGCCGGCCGTGGTGTGCCGGCCGGTGTCAGCAGCCCAGACGTAGCCCCCGACGGGCGGCGGCGATCCGGTAGGCATCGATGACCCGGGCGACGACGTCGCGCTCGTCGAACTGGCGCCGGGCCTTGGCCAGCGCGGCGGCACCGAAGGTGGTTCTCCGCAGCGGGTCGTCGCCCAGCGCGGCGATGGCGACGGCCAGCGCCGCCGGGTCCCGCACCGGCACCAGCGAACCGGTGACGCCATCGTCCACCACCTGCCGGCACCCACGGATGTCGGTGGCGACGATCGGCAGGCCGCTGGCGGCGGCTTCCATCGCGGCGCGCGGCTGTCCCTCGCGATGCGACGCCAGCACGAACAGATCGAAGGCGCCGAGCAGGTCGTCGACGTCGTCGCGGTGGCCGAGGAACACGACGCCGTGTTGCCGGGCCCGTTCGATGAGGTCCCGGTCGAGGGCGTCGGCCTTGTCGCCGTCGTCGCCCCCAACGACGACCAGGCGCACGGCGGGTCCCAGCGCCTCGCCGGCGGCGAACAGTTCGGGGAACCCCTTCTCGGCGACCAGCCGACCGACGGTTCCCACCACGATCGTGCCGTCGTCGGCACCCCAGTCGGCCCGCCGGGCGCGGCGGCGCGCCATGGTGAGGCGGTCCGGCCGGAAGCGGGTCAGGTCGACCCCGTTGCCGAGATGCCGGGCCCGATCTCGCGGCACCAGCCGCAGCCGTCGGATCGTGTCGAGATCCTCGGTGTTCTGGATGAGCTCGACATCGGACCAGCGGGCGGCGAACGCCTCCAGCAGGTACACCACCGCACGGCGAGGCCACGGGTCGGTCTCGGTGGCGTAGAGCCCGTGCACGGTGTTCACCACCACCGGGACACCGGCCAGACGTCCCACGACGCGTCCGTACAGACCGGGCTTGGGGTTGTGGGTGTGCAACACGGTGGGGCGCTCACGGCGCAGGATCCGCCACAGCGACCACGCGGCCCGCAGATCGTCACGGAGCGACCAGCCGCGCGTCGAGCCGGGGAGCGCCACGTGGCGGACCCCGCGGGCCTCGACGGCGGCGACGAACCGGCCGGGCGCGCTGATGCCGATCGCCTCACCACCGCTGGCCACGACGGCCTCGAGCTGCGGCCCGAGCAGCAACTCGAGGCTCATGTCGACCGTCGTCAGGTGGGCGACCCGGCACGGCCGCAGATCGCTCACGAGTCGGGACCCCCGAACTCGTGCATCGTGACCCCCGGCTCGTGGTCGATGCCGTGGCGCCCGATCACCCGGCCGACGGTGCGCCCGAGGATCCGCAGATCGACACGCAGGCTGCGATGATCGACGTACCAGACGTCGTGGGCCAGGCGCTCGTCCCAGGTGGTGGCGTTGCGGCCATGGATCTGGGCCCAACCGGTGATGCCGGGGCGCACCTCGAGCCGTCGGGCCTGCTGGTCGCTGTAGCGGGCGAGGTAGCTCACCGGGAGCGGGCGCGGCCCGACGAGGCTCATCTCACCCCGCACGACATGGACGAGCGTCGGGAGCTCGTCGAGGCTGGTGGCCCGGAGCCAGCGACCGAGCCGGGTCAGACGCTCGCCGTCGCGTTCGGGCTCCCAACCGTCGCCGGTCGCCGGGCGCATCGTGCGGAACTTGACGAGCTCGAACGGGGCGCCGCCGCGCCCGCTGCGACGCTGGCGGAACAGCACCGGTGCCCCGTCGGTCGCCCGGATGGCGACGGCGACGGCGGCGATCAGCGGGGCGGCGACGACCAGCATGGCAGCACCGATGAGCAGGTCGAGCGGTCGCTTCATGTCGCTCGAGGGCCCAGCTTGCCGAGGACCAGACGGACCGCCACCGTGAGCGCCACCAGCCCGATGACGCTCGCCGCCGTCACCGCCGCCAGCGAGCCCCCCCATGCCCCGCGACGGCCGATCGCGATCACGATCGCCCCGTGGAGTGCGATCACCACCACGCCGCGCAGCGGTCGGGGCACCAGCGCTCGGGTAGGGCCGGGCATCCAGGTCACCAGCGGGGCCGTCACGAACATGCCGAGCGCGCCGATGCCCGCCACCACTGCCGTGGCGTGGGTGCCGGCACCACCGAGGTCGGCCCACACCAGCGCGGCGCCGAGCGCGACGACGACCGCCGGTGTGGTGTGCGAGGCGCCCAGCAGCTCGGCGACCGTGAGGACGGCCAGGCCGGCGCCGAGACCGACGACCCGGTCGGTCTCGGGGACGCCGACATAGAGCCCGACGGTCGTGGCGAGCGCCATCGCCGGCGGACCGCCCAACGCGGTCAGCCGGGCCGTCGAGGGCGCCGCGGCGGCGACCAACGCGACGACGGCGGTGGCCAGGATCGGACGCCACGACGGGCCCGGAGCGTCGACGATCCGCTCGACCGACCAGCCGAGGGCAGCGCCGCCGATCGTGCGTGGCGTCGCCGGCCACGGACGCGTCAGCGGCCGCCGCAACGGCGGTGGGAGTGCGCCGGTCATCGCCCGCGCCAGCGCTGAACCAGCACGGCGACCAGATCGGTCACCTCCTCCGCCATCGCCCGGTAGGCGCGCATCGGTCCGCCGACCGGGTCGGCGATGTCGTCGCCGCGGTCGGTGCGCGGCTGCTCGGCGGTCGGCCCGGAGTGGCTCAGACGCTTGACCCATTCCTCGAACCCGAGTTCCGGCTCGCGCACCACCTGCGAGCGCCACGCGGCGCGCCGCAGGCGGACGATTCGTCCGCTGACGCTCGGGGCCAGCGCCGCCACCTGGGCGTCGTGTTCGGCGGTCATCGTGATGATCAGGTCGGCCCGTTCGGCCATCGCGGCGTCGAGCGGAGTGCTGCGGTGCCGGTCGAGATCGATCCCGACCTCGTGGGCGGCGCGCCGCATCCGCCGATCGGGGGTCGCCTCGCGGGGGGCGAAGGTGCCCGCCGAGCGGACCACCGCCGGCACCCCGGCGCGTTCGAGCTGGTCGGCGAGCAGGCCGGCGACCAGCGGCGACCGGCACAGGTTGCCGGTGCACACGACGAGGATCTCGGGCCCCGGCGGCGCGAGCGCTGCCGGTGGTGGCCGGTTCCCGGCCGGGCCTCGGCGGTCGGTGCTGGTGGTGGTGGTCGTGGTGGCGGCGGGGGTGACGTTCGTGCCCAGCGGGCGGGCGGGCACCCCGCCGACGGTCGCCGCCTCGGCGACGTCGTCGACCACGGCGGCGCCGGCCCCGACGACGCACCACGCGCCGAGCGTGCGGCCGGGGATCACGGCGGCACCGATGCCGATGAACGCCCCCGGCCCGACCCGCACGTTCCCGGCCAGCGCGCCGTGCGGGGCGAGATGGGCGAACTCGCCGACCACGCACTCGTGATCGACGCTGGCGGCCGTGTTGACGATGACGCCGTCGCCGATCTCGGTGAGCGCGTTGACCACCGCCCCGGGCATGATCAAGACCCCGGTGCCGAGACGCGCCGACGGGGACACGACCGCCGCCGGACTGACGGCGGTGGCGAGCACGGCGCCGGCGGCGCGCAGCCGCTCGGTGATCTCGGCGCGCCGGCGGTTGTCGCCGATCGCCACGAACACGTCGTGGGTACCGGCGGCGATCATCCGGTCGAGATCGGCGACCGTACCGGCGCGCGTCAACGCGATCCGCTCCACCAGAGCGTCGGGGTGGTCGTCGTCGCTCACCCACCCGATCACCCGTCGCCCGGCGGCGCGGAGGGTCTCGGTGACGACGAGCGCGTGGCCACCGGCACCCATCACCACGACCGGTCGGTCCAACCACGGTGCCTCGTTGACCATGCGGGCGTCACCGTACCGGCCGATGTCCGGCCTAAAGTTTGGTCGCGGGCGTCGAGCCTCTACGCTCAACCATCGCAATCAAACATTCGAGGTCAGACCGCAGGTGGCCGGTCTGAGGGGACCTTCGGATGCGCACCATGGCGGACATCGCGAGGGACAGTGCGTCATCACGAATCCATCACCGACATCGAACGACGGGCGCGTGCAACCGGTCGCTTGAAGCGGGCGTTTCCGCTGCTGCAATTCGGCGTCGATGCGCTGGCCTGGGCGCCGGCGATCGCGCTGACCGCGGTCTTGCGCTACGACCTGCGGGTCGGACCGGTGAACGAGTTCGGGGTCATCCGCACGGCGGCCGTCGCCGCCGTCCTGCAGGCCGTCGTCGGGCTCGGGCTCGGGCTGTATCGACGGCGCTACCACTACGGCAGCCTCGAAGAGGTACGGGTCGTCGCGACCAGCGTCGCGGTGGTCGCCATGGCGCTGTCGGCAGCGGTGTGGTTGATGGGCGGCGGGCGCGTGGTGCCGATGTCGGTACCGGTCTTGAGCGGCTTCGTCGCCCTGGTGATCATGGCGGTCGCCCGCTTCGCCGCCCGGCTCATCGAGGACCAGCACCTGCGTCCCCCGGTCGATGGCAGTCAACCGATCGTGATCGTCGGCGCCGGCCGCCCGACACGCCAGCTGGTGCGCACGTTGCTGACGACGCCCGACAGCCCATATCGGCCGGTGGCGTTGCTCGATGACGATCCGGCACGCGCCCGCACCCAGGTCGCCGGGCTGCGCGTCGAGGGCCGGGGGGCCGATGTCGTCGCCGTCGCCCGTCGCTACGGCGCGACGTCGGTGCTGGTGGCCGCCCCCGACCTCGCCGGCGAGGCGTTGACCGTCGCCGCCTCGGCCTGGATGGAAGCCGGAATGCGGGTGCTCGTGGTCCCGCCGCTGGCCACCGTGGTCGGCGAGTTGCACGCCGCCGACATTCGACCGCTGACGATCGCCGACCTGCTCGGTCGTCGTGAAGCCGAGGTCGACGTCGCCGCCATCGCCGGCTTCGTCACCGGCCGTCGGGTGCTGGTCACCGGTGCCGGCGGGTCGATCGGGTCCGAACTGTGCCGCCAGCTCGGGCGATACTCGCCGGCCAGCCTGGTGATGCTCGATCGCGACGAGTCGGGCCTCCACGGCACACAGCTGTCGATCGAAGGCCGGGCACTGCTCGACTCGCCGGCGCTGGTGCTCGCCGACATCCGTGATCGCGATCGCATGTTCGAGGTGTTCCATCAGCATCGTCCCGAGGTGGTCTTCCACGCCGCCGCGCTCAAGCACCTGCCGCTGCTCGAGCTCAACCCGCTCGAGGGATGGAAGACCAACGTCGTAGGGACGGCCAACGTGCTCGACGCCGCCGTCGCCAACGGCGTCGACCAGCTCGTCAACATCAGCACCGACAAGGCTGCCGATCCGACCAGCGTGTTGGGCTTCACCAAGCGACTCTCCGAACGGATGACCGCCGCCGTGGCCGTGGAGTCGGGAAATCGCTACGTCTCGGTCCGGTTCGGCAACGTGCTCGGTTCGAAGGGATCGATGCTCGGGACCTTCGAACGCCAGATCGCCAACGGTGGTCCCGTCACCGTCACCCACCCCGACGTCACCCGGTACTTCATGACGACCGAGGAAGCCGTCGCGCTGACGATCCAGGCCGCGGCGATCGGGGAGGGCGGCGAGGCATTGGTGCTCGACATGGGTGAGCCGGTGCGCATCGACGACATCGCCCGACGGCTGATCCACCAGGCCGGCGATGGCATCGAGGTCGTCTACACCGGGCTGCGGCCCGGCGAGAAGCTCCATGAGGTGCTCGTCGGGGCCGGCGAGGTGGGCACCCGACCACACCATTCGCTGATCAGCCATGTCGACGTGCCCCCGCTGTCCTACGAGACGTTGCGCGACGCCTGCTCGGTGGAGGGGCGGCTGTCGCTGTCGGTGGCCACCCTCGAGCTGGCCTGCGGGGTCGGCCTGGCGCCGGGCGAACCCGGCGCGGCAACCATGATGTCGGTCGATGTCCGCCACGACGAGCGCCCGCCGACGCGTTCGTCGTAACCGGATCACCAGCTCCGACGCCGTCGTGGTCGGGGTGCTGGCCGGGGCGTCGGGTGTCGTGGCGATGTGGTCGGGTGCCGCGCCGAGCGGGGGGCGTCTCGGCGATGTGGTGCTCACCGCCGGTGTCGTCGCGCTGGTGTCGTGGGCGGGGGCGTCGGCCCCCTGGTGGGTGCTCGCCGTCGCCGCGGCGATCGCCACCGTCAGCGCCACGTCGCTGCTGCTCGGTGTTCTCGGCGCCGTCGGGTTCCTGCTCGCCGCGGTCACCGGGAGCCGCGCCTGGAGCGTGCCGTGGGCGCGGACGTTGTCGGTCGGGTTGTCGTTCAACGTGCTGCTGCGTTGGGACGTCGACCTGTTCCACGGGTTCTCGGCGCTGGTGACGGGGGTGGTGATGGTCGCCGTGTTCGCCACCGGGATGGCGCGTCGGGGGCGCTACGTGCGGGCCCGGGTGCGTCGTCTCGCGCTCGTCGCGGCGGCGGTGACGGGCGCGGTGTGCGTTGTGGCACTCCTCGCGCTGCTGATCGGGCAGGGCCGGCTGCGCGAGGGCGAGCGGGCGTTGCGCGCCGGCGTGGCGGCGTTGCGCGACGGGGACGTGTCGGGGGCCGCCGACGCCTTTGCCGAGGCCGGCGATCGGATCGCCGATGCCGACACCGTCATCGGTGGGCCGTGGCTGTCGATCGCCCGCGGCGTCCCGCTGCTCGGTCAGCACGTCAGGGCGGTGCAAGGCGTGACCGATGCCGGTCTCGAGCTGGCGCGATCGGCCGCCGGGTCGGTCGAGCAGGTCAACCTGGAGTCGCTGCGGATGGTCCAGGGCGTGATCGACCTCGACGCCATCGAGGTGCTCGGCGGGCCGCTCGAGGAGACGGCGGCGGCGTTGACGAGTGCCGTCGGCGAGTTGGGTGAAGCCCGCACGCCCTGGCTGATCGGGCCGTTGGGCTCGCGTCTCGGGCAGCTCTACGACGAGGTGGCGTCGATGTCCCAGACCGCCCGCCGGGCGGCCGGCGCGGCGCGCCTGGCACCCGACCTGCTCGGCGCCGACGGGCCGCGCCGGTACTTCGTGGCGTTCACCACACCGGCCGAAGCGCGCGGCCTCGGCGGATTCATGGGCACCTACGCCGAGCTGCTCGCCGACGACGGCCGGCTCACCGTGGTGCGCACCGGCACGACCAGCGAGCTGAACGGCGGCTGGGCGGGTACCCGGCCGGTGCTCGACGGTCTCGACCCGTACCGGTCCCGCTACGGGCCCTTCGGGGCCGGCGAGGGCGACGGGTCCGTCAGCGTCGACTACTGGTCGAACATCACGATGTCACCCGACCTGGCGGCGGTGACCGAGGTGATCGCCCAGCTCTACCCCGCCGTCGGCGGCGACGACATCGATGGGGTCATCGTGGTCGACGCCGTCACCGTGGCGCGGTTCCTGGTGCTGACCGGTCCGGTGACCGTCGACGGCCCCGATGGCCCGCTGCGCCTCGACGAGCACAACGCCACCGACTACCTGTTGCGTGGGCAGTACGCCGACATCGCCGCCGACGACGCCCGCGACGCGGTGCTGGCCGAGCTGACCGAGACGCTGCTCGCCCGCGTGTTCGGCGGTGACCTGCCTGCTCCCGCCGTGCTGGCGTCGACGCTCGGCCCGGCGATCGATGAGGGACGGTTGCTGCTGTGGTCGCGCCACGAGACCGACCAGCGCGGCCTGGTCGACCTCGGCATCGGCGGGGCCCTCGAACCGCCCGTGGCCGATGGGTTGTTGGTCGTCACCAACAACGCATCGGCGAACAAGCTCGACACCTACCTGCGTCGCAGCATCACCTACGAGGGGGTGGTCGTCGAGGGTCAGCTGCGCACCACGGCCACGGTCCGGCTGACCAACGGCGCGCCCGCCGGGCTGCCCGACGACGTCGGTGGGAACCCGTTCGGGCTGCCGGTCGGCACCAACCGGTCCTATCTGTCGATCTACTCGCCCCTCGGTGCCACGGCGGCGACCGTCGACGGACGGCCACGACGCCTCGACGTCGACCTCGAAGCCGGCTGGCAGGTGCACTCGACCGTCGTCGACATCCCGCCCGGTGGCGAGGTGGTGGTCACCGTCGAGTTGCGCGGGGCGCTCGATCCGGACCAGCCGTACTCGTTGTGGCTGCGCTCGCAGCCGATGGTGCTGCCCGATGTCGTCCGGGTGACGATCGACGGCGCGGAGGGGGCCCTGGTGCGCTCGCATGGCCCCCGGCTCGGGACCGACGTGATCGGTGGCGACGTGGTCGGGAGCGATTGAGCGCGACCGGCGCCGTCGACCGGTCGCCGGTTGAACTTGCGGCGAGTAGGATGGTATGCGCGTCGCCGTACACGTCGACCGCTGAACTCGACCGAGAGGGGCACGGACGGATGTCGACCGCAGTGAGCAGAATGGGGCGTTGGGGTGCGGCCGTCGCAACCGCGGCGGTCGCGCTGTTCGCCGGTGTCGGCACCGTGGCGGCCGAGGCGTATCCGCCCGTCGTCCCCGCCGTCGCCGGCGTCTCGTTCGGGGCGACGGCCGGGATCTCGGCCGACGGCGACACCCGGGCGCTGCCGATCACCGGTGCCGATGGCACCGAGGCGTGGGTTCGGGTCGGTGCCGGGGCAGTGCTGGTCGGGGGGATCCTCGTGGCCGGTGCGTCGCGGCGTCGGCGCCACCTGATCTGACCGGTGTCGCCGCTCGCCCCGGGCGGCTCGACCTGGTGACGGCCGTGGATGGGTGAACCGGCTCGGCTGCGTGTCGCGGCGCTGGTCGGGTCGTCGCGCGACGGCCGGCTGACGCTCACCCGGTGGCAGGCCGACGTCCTCGAGGCGCTGGCCGAGGGTGGCGACGCCGAGGTGGTGGCAGTCGTCGCCGATCGTGGTCGGCGCCCGTCCCCACCGCGTGGTCGGCGGTTCGGATGGCGGTTGTACAACAACCGCTGGGTCGCCCGCCGGGCCCGGTCGATCCGGCGCGTCGATGCCGATCGGTTGCTGGCGGGGGTTCCCGTGATCGACGTCGAGCCGATCATCACCGACCGTTGGTCGCAGCGCGTTCCCGCCGATGCCCTCGCCGTGCTCGCCACGCTGGACCTCGATGTGATGCTCCGGTTCGGGTTCGGCATCCTGCGCGGTGAGGTGCTCGATGTGCCCCGCTACGGGGTCTGGTCCTTCCACCACGACGATGAACGCGTGATCCGCGGTGGTCCGCCCTCGTTCTGGGAGGTTCACGACGGGTTGGCGACGACCGGTGTGCTGTTGCAGCGCCTGACCGACCGCCTCGACGGTGGGGTGCCGCTGGCCCGCGCCACGTTCCGCACCGTCGGTCACTCCTACCCGCGCAACCGCGACCGGGCGGCGTTCGGGGCGGCGG
>JBKEAH010000131.1:0-14794 GCA_047972065.1 Desertimonas sp. | reverse complement strand
GGGTTGGCGATGGGATCGTCGCGGTCGGGGCTCGTGGTGCTGGTCGGGGCCGGCGGGTCGGTGACGCTCGGCCGAGAGGTCTCGCCGGAGGCGCAGGCGGAGATGCCGAGCACGCCGGCGGCGAGCAGGAGGGGGATGAATCGACGGTGCATGGACATCCGACGATGCGCCGGGCCGGTCGGTTCCCGCCGGCTGGTGAACGATCGAGGCCGTCGGCGTCGGCGCGCGGGCGCAGGTGGATCCACCTGCGCCCGCGTCTCAGGCGACGCCGATGTCAGGCATAGACGCCGGCACCGCGGAAGTCGGGCTGGCCGCGGAAGGACCAGTGGAACCCGCCGATGTTGGAGCCGCTGAGCAGTGCCTGGGGGTGGAACAGGTTCATCACCATGGCTTCTTCGACCATCACGGTCATCAGCTCGTGGAGGAGCGGGCGGCGCTCCTCCACCGGCAGTGGCTGCAACGCCGCCTCATAGGCCGCGGTCACCTCGGGCACGGTGTGTCCGCCGGGGTTCGAGTTGGCGGTCTCGGTGACGAACAGCTGGGCCAACATCGCCGGGTCGGTGCGCCCTGGCGTGGTCCCCACGACGACGTCGCCGAGCTTGTCGTTGTAGAACGTCGCCGCCGTCGCCGACGCATCGACGTCGCGGAAGGTGACCGTGATCCCGGCCTCGGCCAGCTGGGCCTGAGCGATCTGGGCGATCGCCTGGTTGCTGGGAAGGTTGGGAACGAGGAACTCGATCGACACCTCGCCGGTCAGGCCGGCCTCCTCGATGAGCGAGCGGGCCTTCTCCGGATCGTAGGGGTACATGTCGTCGAGCTCGGCGACGTAGCCGTCTTCGAAGCCGGGGTCGTACCACTGCGGCGACGCGTTGCCGTAGCCGAGGACGACGGCGTCGACGATCGCCTGCCGGTCGACGCCGTACATCACCGCCTGCCGGACCCGCACGTCGTCGAGGTGTGAACGGGTGCGGTTGGGCTGGAGGTAGGTGACCGACACCGTGTTGAACGCCTGGCTGGAGTAGCCGTCGTCGCCGACGATCGTGTCGAACTGGGTCGGCTCGAGCAGCACCAGGTCGAGCTGACCGGACTGCAGGGCGTTGAGCCGGGTGGCCGAGTCGGCCATCAGCACGATCTCGAGCCCGGCGAGCGCCGGCCACTCCGGATTCCAGTAGTCCTCGTGACGCGCCATCACCGCCCGGTCGCCCGGCCGCCACTCGGTGACGCGGTACATGCCGGTGCCCGACGGGTTGTTCGCCAGGTCGTCATCGGCGATGCCGGTCGGCGAGATGATCATCCCGGGACGGTCGGCGAGGATGCGCGGCAAGGTGGCGGCCTGGCCGCTCAGTTGGAGCTCGACGGTCAGGTCATCGACGACGTCGGCGCTCGTGATGACGGCGAGCAAGGGGGCGACCGCCGAGCCCTCGATGGTCTGGGCCCGCTCGATGTTCTGCTTGACGAGTTCGGCGGTCACCTGCTCACCGTCGTGGCAGATGACCCCCTCACGCAGGTGAAGGGTCAGCACGGTGCCGTCGTCGTTGAACGCCCAGTCCTCGGCCAGACCGCCGACCAGCGTGCCGTTGGGCAGTTCGATGATCAACGGGTCGTAGATCGGGGCGAACCAGACGGTGTCCTGGGCGAGCGAGGTGCGGTGTGGGTCGAGCCCCTGCGACGGGCCGATCGTGTAGCCGAAGCGGATGTGCCCCGCAGGGTCGAAGTCGCCGTTGATGCTCGACAGCGGCCCATCGATCGGGGTGATGGTCGGCAGGGCGCCACTCGTCGCCGTGCCCTCGGTGGCCGTGCCGCCGGTCGCGGTGCCCTCGGTGGTGGTCCCCGACGAGGTCCCCTCCGACGCCGTGGTGTCGACGGCGGTGTCGTCCGGTTCTGTGTCCCCCGAGCGGGGGAAGGGGCGCACGAGGACGAGGCCGCCGACGCCGAGGAGATGTTGGAGGTGCTGACGTCGTGAGAACGAGGGGCTCATGGGAGGAGCTTCCCCCGTGGGACTCGCCGTGAGCGAATCGTGGTCCCCGGTCAGGACCCTCGCTGGTAGTTCGGTGCCTCGTTGGTGATCTGAACGTCGTGGGGATGCGACTCGGCACGCCCGGCGGTGGTCACGCGCATCATCCGGGCGCCGCTGCGCAGCGAGTCCAGCGTTGCCGCACCGGCGTAGCCCATACCGCTGCGAAGACCGCCGACCAGCTGGTAGACGACCTCGCCGAGCGGCCCGGCGTAGGGGACGCGACCCTCGATGCCCTCGGGGACCAGCTTGCGGGTCGCCGCGCCGACGGTGGTGCCCACGGTGCCCTGCTCGCTGGCGTAGCGGTCGGCACCGAGCCCCTGCATGGCACCCATCGAGCCCATCCCGCGGTAGCTCTTGTAACGCCGTCCCTCGAACAGCTCCAGCTCTCCGGGGCTTTCCTCGGTGCCCGCCAACAGCGAACCGAGCATCACCGTCTCGGCGCCGGCGGCGATCGCCTTGACGATGTCACCGGAGTAGGTGATGCCGCCGTCGGCGATCACCGGGATGCCGCGCCGCCGGGCGTGGCGGGCGGTGTGGTAGATCGCCGAAAGCTGGGGCATCCCGGCACCGGAGATCACCCGGGTGGTGCAGATCGAGCCGGCGCCGACGCCGACCTTGACGGCGTCGGCGCCGGCCTGGGCGAGCGCGTCGACGCCGGCCTCGGTCACCACGTTGCCGGCGGTCACCGGAAGGTCGGGCCATCCGCCCTTGATCCGCTCGATCGTCTTGATGACCCCGGCGGAGTGTCCGTGGGCGGTGTCGATGGCGACGGCGTCGACGCCACGGGCGACCAGTGCCTCGACGCGTGCCTCGACGTCGTCACCGACGCCGACCGCTGCCGCGCACCGCAGTCGACCGTGTTGGTCGCGCGAGGCGTTGGGGTACTTCTGGCGCTTCTGGATGTCCTTCACCGTGATCAGGCCGGCCAGTCGGCCCTCCTCGTCGACCAGCGGCAGCTTCTCGATGCGGTATTGCTGGAGGATGGCCTTGGCCTCGTCGAGGGTGGTGCCGACCTCGGCGGTGACCAGCCGGTCGCTGGTCATGAACTCGCGGATCGGGCGGTCGAAGTCGGCGCCCTCGCAGAACCGGATGTCGCGGTTGGTGAGGATCCCGACGAGCCGGCCCGACGGGTCGCTGATCGGCACGCCGGAGAACCGGAACCGCTGCATCAACGCCTCGGCCTCGTGGAGCGCGGCGTCGGGCCCGAGGGTGACGGGATCGGTGATCATGCCGCTCTGGCTGCGCTTGACCTTCTGCACCTCGGCGGCCTGGTCGGCGATGGTGAGGTTGCGATGGATGACGCCGATGCCGCCCTGACGGGCCATCGCGATGGCCATCGACGCCTCGGTCACCTTGTCCATCGCGGCCGACACCAGCGGCACGGCGAGCACGATGTCGGCGGCGAAGGTGGCGGTCGTGTCGACCGCGTCCGGCAGCGTCTCGGAGTAGCCCGGGACGACGACCACGTCGTCGAAGGTGAGGGCCTCGAAGCGATCGAACAGCTCGTCGTTCACGGGTGGGTCAGCCTCCTTGGCCGTTCGGCGATGTGGGTACGAGTGTGGCGCGGCGGGAGATCTGCGCGCAGCGATCGGCGACGGTGGCGACGAGGAGCCGGTGTTCGGCCTCGTGCACCCGTTCGGTCAGCGCCGCCAGGGTGTCGTCGGGATAGATCGGCACCCGGGCGGTGGCCAGGACCGGTCCGTCGTCGACACCCTCGTCGGGTACCAGATGCACCATCACGCCGGTCTCGGTGCGCCCGGCGGTCTGATGTTCCTCCCACGCCCGCTCGATCGCCCGTACGCCGGGGAACTCGCCGGGCAGGGCCGGGTGCAGGTTGATCACGCGCTGTGGGTGGTCACCGAGAAAGGCCATCGTGAGCAGGCGCATCCAGCCGGCCAGCACGACGAGGTCGGGGTCGAAACGGGCGACGGTCTCGGCGAGCCGATGGTCGTAGGCCTTTCGTTCCTCGTCGGGCCGACGGGGGAGATGCACCGTTGGGATGCCGGCGGCCGATGCCCTGGTCAGGGCGTACGCGTCGGCTCGGTCCGAGATCACGGCGACGACGGCGGCCTCGACGGTCCCGGCCCGGGTGGCGTCGAGGATGGCTTGCAGGTTGGAGCCGCTACCCGACGCCAGCACGACCAGGCGGGGGATCATCGGCGGCTCCGTTGCTCCACCATGGTTCGACGCTAGGCGCGTCGTGCGCCACGCCGCCGGTACTTGACGAAAAGTCACACCTCGTCGGCGAGATGGATGAACAGGCAGCGCCGGGGTTCGCCGCCGACGTTGCGGCTCCGGTGGCCCTCGCCGGTGGTGTCCTCGGCCATGACGATCGTGCCCGGTCCGCAGATCCGACGTTCCCCCGACCCGACCTCGAGCTCGACGGCGCCGCTGAGGTTCACCACCAACTGGCGGCGGGGCGCGGTGTGCAGGTCGAGCGAGTAGTCGCCGTCGACCGTGCGGAATTCGACGCCGGTGGCCAGCCAGGTGTCGGAGATCCTGCCCCGGGCGCCGAGGTCGTGCAGCTCGACATCGAGCTGCTCGAAGTGCGACCGGCCGTCATCACCGGTGTAGATGCGTGTCACCTGCATCGGCCCGACCCTACGGACCATGGGTCGTTGGCGTCGGGCCGGTGGCCGTCTTCCGGTGCCGTGAGCAGCCGGACCTTGTCGTCGCCGGGCGCCGGGTTCGACATCGGCGGGCCCGCTAGTCGGCGGGTGCGGTGGCGGTCATCCCGGTCTCCCACGCCTCGAAGGTCTGGACCAGCCAGAACACGGTGAAGGGCACGATCTCGGCGACCTCGATCCAGAACACCTCGACGCGTCGGTCAACCAGCACCTTCACCACCAGCGCGCCGACGGGCATGGCGATCGCGATCGCCCGGTACCAACGAACGGCACGGCGGTGACGCGGCGTCGGTGCCGTCAACGCCGTCGGCGCGGGCGTGGCGAGGAGCCGGTAGACACGACGCCACAGCGGGGCGGGCCAGCCGACGTTGACGAGCACGGCTAGCCAGATGAACACGAACATCATGGCGGCCGCACCGCCGTGCGCCCACCGCGCGAACTGCTGGTTCCACGCGAAGTACCACGCGGTCCCACCCGCCAGGAGCACCAGGCTGACCCCCAGCCCGGTGGCGGTTGCCCGGGGGAGTCGCAGGCGGTCGATCTTGCGCTGCCGGAGCGCGGCCAGGTACGCCAACCCGAGCGCCAGCCCGGCGCCGATGACCAGCGCGGGGATGTTGTTGACGACCATCGCCCGGGCGGGCACATCCAGTGCGTCGCCGGTGGGGGTGCACAGCATCGTCGGTCGCGAGGTCGGGACGAGCCCGACGACGAAGGCGAGGACTCCGGCGACGTTGAAGAGCATGTCCTCGATGGCGTCGCGGCCCTTGAGCGCGATCATGATCACCCCAAGGGCGATCAGCGAGCCGACCAGCACCGAGTGGGCCGGCGTGTAGTAGTAGGCGCTGATCGACCCTTCGAGGCATGTCGCGCGCGACCGCTCGATGACGATCGAGATGGCGAGCGTGGCGACCAGCACGACGATCGCCAGCCGCAGCGCCCGATAGGACGTGGCGATGTGGTCGCGCGGCGTGTCGGGGTACGCAGTCATCTTCGCTCTCCCGCGCAATGTAGCCGTGGCCGGCCACCCCGGCGGCCGACGGGCCCACCCCGTAGTGTCGGGTCATGGCGATCACCGACCACCCGATCAACGCGCTCGACGGACAGCCGCTCGACCTGGCCCAGTTCGCCGACAAGACGACGCTCGTCGTCAACGTCGCGTCGAAGTGCGGGCTGACGCCGCAGTACACAGGGCTGGAGGAGTTGCAGCAGGCCTACGGGGCGCGCGGCTTCACGGTGCTCGGCGTGCCGAGCAATCAGTTTGGGGCCCAGGAGCCGGGCTCACCGGAGGAGATCGAGACGTTCTGCTCGACCACCTACGGCGTCACGTTCCCGATGACCGAGAAGATCGACGTCAACGGTGACGGTCGCCACCCGCTGTACGCCGAGTTGACCCGCTCGGCCGACGCCGAAGGTCGTGACGGCGACATCCAATGGAACTTCGAGAAGTTCCTCCTCGCCGGCGGGGAGGTCGTCGCCCGCTTCGGCCCGATGACCGAACCGCTGGCGCCCGAAATCGTCGAGGCCATCGAGGCGAATCTGCCCTGAGCGTCGGCGCCCCGCTCGGGGCGTCGTCACGACGTGGCGGTCGCGGCGAGCCGAACCGTCGGCTCGCCGTCGCCGGCGACGAGCCTGCCGATCACCCAGGTCGGTTCGTCGATCGCGTCCTGGAGCCGCTCGACATCGTCGGGGGCGCACACGACGACCATCCCGATCCCCATGTTGAGGGTGCGGTGCAGCTCGACGTCGTCGAGACGCGGTGTCAACTCGCGGACCAGGGCGAACAGCGGCGGGATCGGCCACGAGCCCAGCGTGATGTCGGCGTCGACCCCTGGGGGCAGGACGCGCGGCACGTTCTCGACCAGTCCGCCGCCGGTGATGTGGGCCAGTGCCTTCACGGCGCCGCCCTCGAGCGCCGGTCGCAGGACGTCGAGGTAGCTGCGGTGGGGCACCAGCAGTGTCTCGCCCAGCGGTCGGTCGAACCCGGGCGGGGTGGCATCCATCGCCGCCCACTCGAACACGCGTCGCAGCATCGAGTAGCCGTTGGTGTGGGGGCCGTTCGAGGCGATCCCGATCAGGACGTCACCGACGGCGATGTCGGGGCGTGGGAGCAGCGCAGCCCGCTCGGCCACCCCCACCAGGGTTCCGGCGATGTCGAAGGCGCCGGGTTGGTAGACGCCGGGCATCTCGGCGGTCTCGCCGCCCAGCAGCGAGCATCGGGATGCCTCGCAGGCCTCGGCCATACCGCCGACGACCTCGGCGACGAGGTCGGCGTCAAGCCGGCTGGCGGCGATGTAGTCGAGGAAGAACAAGGGGCGGGCCGACTGCACGAGCACGTCGTTGATGCAGTGGTTGACGATGTCGGCTCCGACGCCGCGCACCATTCCCAACCGGGCCGCCAGCTCGACCTTGGTGCCCACCCCGTCGGTCGATGCCACCAACACGGGCTCGTCCATCGTCGCCAGCATCTTCGCCGAGAACGACCCACCGAAGCTCCCGACGCCGCGCACGACCTCTGACCCGTGGGTGCGCTCGACGGCCGCGCGCATCGATTCGACCGCCCGGGAACCTTCGGCGATGTCGACGCCGGCGGCGGCATAGGAGGTGAGCGTGGCGCCGGGTGCGCGCCAACCGATGTCGTGACGCACCTGCATGCCCTCGAACGCGATACCGGCCAGCGCGGCATAGGCGGCCTGCCGGGCGTCGAAGAGATCCGGCCCGAGTCCCGTCACGGCGAGGACACGGCCCCCCGCCGTTCGCCCGTCGGCCAGGCCGGCCGGGAACAGCAGCGCGTCGCGGTGGTTGAAGGACTCGACGCCATCCACGGGGAGGCCGGTGACGGGTGCTCCGGGGTAGCCGGGTGCGGCGGCGACGACGGTGCAGGCGGCGCCGTCGTGAATCGCGATCGGCGTGTCGGCCAGTCGACCTTGCGTGCACGCCAGCGCGATGGCGGCCAGATCGCCGTCGAGCAGCGGGAGGACGCACTGGGCCTCCGGGTCCCCGAAGCGAGCGTTGTACTCGACGAGCCGGGGGCCATCGGCGGTGAGCATCAGCCCGACGTACAGCACCCCGACGTAGGGGGTGTCGGCCGCGGCGAAGTGGTCGAGCACCGGCTGGACGAACGTGGCCAGGAGCTCGGCGGGTTCGTATGGCACCGGCGCCGGGGCGTAGGCCCCCATTCCGCCCGTGTTCGGACCGACGTCGCCCTGGCCGATGCGCTTGTGGTCCTGCGCCAGCGGGAGGGCGACCGCCGTCGCGCCGTCGCAGAGGGCCAGCAACGTGCACTCGGGCCCGCTCATCCGGTCCTCGAGCACGAACGGTCCGTCGGTGGCGCGGATCGCGGCCTCGGTCGCCGCGTCGTCGTCGGGGACGGTGACGCCCTTGCCCAGCGCGAGGCCGTCGAGCTTGACCACGATGGGCCGCTCGAGCGCACGCCACCATGCCAGCGCGGCCTCGTGGTCGCCGGCGGCGAAGGCGGCGTGGCGCGGGCCGGGGATCCCGAGCTCGTCGGCGACCTGCCGGGCGTAGGACTTCGAGGACTCCAGGCGTGCCAGCTCGGCGGTCGGACCGAAGCAGGGAAGGTCCCGTTCGGCGCACCAGTCGGCGGCGCCCTCGGCGAGCGCGGCGTCCGGGCCGGGGATCACCAGGTCGGGCCGGTCGTCGCCGATGTCGGTCACGGCGCGCACCAGCTGCACCTGGTGACGGTGGCGACGACAGGCCCAGGCGATCGCCTGTTCACGCCCCCCGGTCCCGATGACGACGACCTTCACGGCATCCCCGATCGCCTGTGTCGCGTCAGCGGGCCCGATTGTGTCCGCTCACACGACACAAGCGCCACGAACCTCATGCCAGCACGCCTTCGAAGCTCAGCTTGGCCTGGGCCTCGCCGACCTCCAGGGGGTAGCGGCCGGTGAAGCAGGCGTTGCAGAAGCCCTCCTCCCGGCCATCGGGGTTGCCCACGGCACGCATCATCCCCTCGAGCGACAGGAAGGCCAGGCTGTCGGCGCCGATGTGGGCGCCGATCTCCTCGATGCTCAGACGCGCCGCCATCAGATCCCCGTCGTGACCCATGTCGACCCCGAAATGGCACGGATGCTCGATCGGGGGACAGGTGATCCGCACGTGCACCTCGGTCGCCCCGGCGTCGCGGATCAGCTTGACCAGCGGCCCGGCGGTCGTGCCCCGCACCAACGAGTCATCGATGACGACGACGCGCTTGCCCGTCAGGTTCTCGGTCAGCGCGTTGTACTTCAGGGCGACGCCACGCTCGCGGATCTCCTGGGTCGGCTCGATGAAGGTGCGCCCGATGTAGCGGTTCTTGATCAGCCCGTCGTTGAAGGGCACACCGCTGGCGCGGCTGTAGCCGATCGCGGCGGGGATCGAGCTGTCGGGCACCGGGATCACCACGTCGGCATCGACCGCCGACTCGGCGGCCAGCTCGGCGCCCAACCGTTCGCGGGTGTGGTGCATCCCCTGCCCGGCCCACTCCGAGTCGGGGCGGGAGAAGTAGACGAACTCGAAGGTACAACGGGCCTGCCGGGCCGCCGGCGCCAGGGCCTGGCGACGGTGGATCTCCGCCCCCTGCAACGTGACGATCTCGCCGGGCTCGACCTCGCTGACCTCGACACAGCCGAGCGTCGCCAGCGCACAGGTCTCGCTGGCCACGGCGTGCCCACCGTGGGGCAGACGACCGACCGACAGCGGACGGAACCCCCACGGGTCACGCACCGCGACCACCCGGTCCGACGCCAGCAGCACCAGCGAGAACGCGCCCTTCCACGCCGGCAGGGTGCGCTCGACACGCTCCTCCCAGCTGCGCCCACCGGCGGCGGCCAGCATCAGGGTCATCACCTCGGAGTCGCTGGTGGCGGTCAGCCCGAAGCCCCGGCCCAACAGCTCCTCGCGCAGGGCCGGGGTGTTGACGAGGTTGCCGTTGTGAGCGAGCGCGAGCGGCCCGTGCATCGTCTCGATGACGAACGGTTGGATGTTGCGCTCGTTGCTGGACCCGGTGGTCGAATACCGGGTGTGGCCGATGGCGTGATAGCCGGTCAGCGGCGCCAGGGTCTCGTTGGTGAACACGCTGGACACCAGACCGGCCTGTTTGTGGACGCGGGCACGATGACCGTCGCTGACCGCGAGACCGGCCGCCTCCTGCCCGCGGTGCTGGAGCGCGAACAGTCCGAAGAACGCGAGCTGGGCCACCCCGTCTCCATGTGGCGTCGAGATCCCGAGCACACCGCACTCGTCGCGCGGCGCTTCCGAGAGGCTGAGCTTCCTCATGACCACTCCTCCATGATCTGGTCGAGTCGGGCGGCCAGACGGCGCTCGACCGGGTACTCGCCGGGTACGAAGGTCCGCCCGGTCAGGCGCTGGAACGCATCCAGGTAGCGCGCCGTGGTCTCGCTCCACACGGACGGGTCAAGATCCGGTACCGGTCCCTCGCCGGTGAAGCCGGCCGCAGCGAGAGCCCGCCGCACGACCTCCTTGTCGAGGCTCTCGGGTTCGTCACCGGCACGGAGCCGGGCCCCGTAGGTGTCGACCAGCCAGTAGCGCGACGAGTCCGGCGTGTGCATCTCGTCGATCAACAGCACCTCGCCATCGGCGGTCGTCCCGAACTCGTACTTGGTGTCGACCAGGATGGTGCCCGCCTCCTCGGCGACCGCCTGGCCGCGGGCGAACAGCTCGTGGGCGGCGGCGACGACCTGTTCCCACACGGCGGCCTCGACGAGTCCCCGTTCGACGACCTCGGACATCGACAACGGCTCGTCGTGGAGCCCGGAGTCGGCCGTCGGCTTGGTGGTCGGGGTGATCAGCGGGCGGGCGAGCCGCTCGTTCTTGGACAGTCCATCGGGCAGCTCGTAGCCATAGAGCCGGCGGGCGCCCTGCGAGTACGGCCGCCACAGCGACGTCGCCGTGACGCCGGTGATGTAGCCCCGCACGATCACCTCGACCGGTAGCGGTGTCGTCGCCGTGGCGACCAGGGCGTTGGGGTCGGGCACGGCGATGGCGTGGTTGGCGATCACATCCGCGGTGCGGTCGAACCACCAGGCCGCGAGCTGGTTGAGGACCTGCCCCTTGTAGGGCACCCCGGCGACGATCCGGTCGAACGCCGAAAGACGATCGGTCGTGACGAACAGACGCCGGTGCGCACCGAGGGCGTAGGAGACCCGCACCTTTCCCTCGCGTCGGTCGGGCAGGTCGAGCGACACGTCGAGACACGGCGTCACCGGCGCCGCGGCGGCGCCGTCATCAGCGGACATGGTCGACCGCCGCCGCAAAGAGCCGGAGACCGAGTCGTCGGTCGGTCGAGGGGTCACGGCGATGATGCGGGTGCTGTCGGGTGACGACGTGATTCTCGGGGTGTGGCATCAGACCGAGCACGAGGCCGGTCTCGTCGCAGACCGCGGCGATGTCGGCGACCGAACCGTTCGGGTTGCCTCCCCGATAGCGCAGCACCACCTGACCACGGGCGGCGAGATCATCGGGGTCGGGGTGGACGTAGCGGCCCTCGCCGTGGGCGATCGGACAGTCGATGACCTCGTCGCCCTCGCCGATCCAGATCGACCGGGTGCCCGCCTCGGGGGCGAGACTCACCCACCGGCAGTCGAAACGTCCCTGGTCGTTGTGACCGAGCGCACCGGGCAGCAGACCGGCGCGGGTGAGCACCTGGAAGCCGTTGCAGATCCCGATCATCGGGCGGCCGCGGTCGACGAAGCGCCGCAGCGCGTCACCGAGACGGCCCCCGTCGGCCGCCGTCAGGTCGAGTGCGAGCAACCGTCCGGCGCCGAGCGAGTCCCCGTAGCTGAACCCCCCGGCGAGCGCCACGATGCCGGCGTCATCGAGCCGTTCGGGGCGTGCCGCCAGCTCGTGGATCGCCACGATCACCGGGTTGGCGCCGGCGCGGTCGAAGGCGAAGGCGGCATCGCCGTCGCGGTTGGTGCCCGGTCCCGTCACCACCAGCGCCGTCGGGGGACTCATCGGTCCCCCCGACGGTGGAAGGCGTCGCTCAACTCGTCGAGCCCGAGCGCCTCGATGCCCGGAAGCGACAGGCGCGGCTCGGCGACCAGCGTGCCGAGCACGTGGAGCGGACCGACGACCCGGGCCAGCTCGGGCAGGTCGGCGGGGGCGACCTCGAGGATCAGCCGGCCGGTCGACTCGGCGAACAGGGCGACGGCCGGGTCGGGGTGGGGCAGCGACTCGACCGTGATGCCCAGCCGGCCGGCGATGACCATCTCGGCGAGGGCGACGGCCAGCCCCCCCTCGCTGAGGTCGTGGGCGGACCGCACGAGCCCGGCCCGGATCGCGGCGTGGACGGCCCGGTAGCGGGCGGGAGAGCCGGGGTCGGGCTGTGGAACGGCGCCCAACCGCTCGGGTGGCGCGAGGACCTGGTCGAGATGGCTGCCGGCGAACTCCGCCCGGGTCTCGCCAACCAGCACCACCAGGTTCCCGGGCGTGGTCGGCTCGGCGGTGATGGTGATGTCGACATCGGGCACCGCAGCGACGGCCGTGATGACCAGCGTGGGTGGCACCGCATGCCGGTGGCCGTCGGCACCGGTGTACTCGTTGTTGAGGCTGTCCTTGCCCGACACGAACGGGGCGCGGTGGGCGAGGGCGGCGTGACAGCACCCGTCGACGGCGGCGACGAGATCACCCAGCGTGCTGGCCCGGCGGGGGTCGCCCCAGGAGAAGTTGTCCAACAGCGCCACCTGTTCGGGATCGGCCCCCACGGCGACGACGTTGCGGATCGCCTCATCGACCACCGCGTGGGCCATCGCCTCGGGATCGTGCAACCCGTACCACGGGTTGACCCCGAGCCCGATGGCGAACCCGTCGCCATCGTCGGGACCGGCCAGCACCACGCCGTCGCCGGGGGCGTCGAGCCCGCGCCCGATGAGCGGCCGGACGACCGTGCCGCCACCGATCTCGTGGTCGTAGCGGTGGATCACGTCGGACTTGCTGGCGATGTTGCGGTGCGCCAGCAGCGCCAGCAGCGTGCCGGGCACGTCGAGGACGGTTCGCGTGCCGGGGGATCGGTCCGGCGTCGGCGCGGTGGCCGTCATCTGACGTTGCGGGCGCCCGTCGTGGAGGAACTCGACGTCGAGCTCGGCGACGGTCTCGCCGGCGGATCGCACGACCAGCCGGCCGTCGCCGGTGAAGTGGCCGATGTCGGCCATCGCGACACCGTGGGTCACGCAGCGCGCACCGAGCTCGCCGATGGCGTCGGCGGGGACGGCGAGGACCATGCGCTCTTGCGCCTCCGACAGCCACACCTCCCACGGGGCCAGGCCCGGATACTTGAGCGGCACGAGATCGAGATCGACGTCGGCCCCGACGCCTTCGGCCATCTCGCCGACCGCCGAGCTGAGGCCACCGGCGCCGCAGTCGGTGATCGCCGACCACAGGCCGATGGCGTCGTCCAACAGGTCGATGACCAGCTTCTCGGTGATCGGGTCACCGATCTGGACGCTGGCGCCGGCGACCTCACCGGTCGTGGCATCCATCGTCAGGCTGGAGAAGGTGGCGCCCCGAATGCCGTCGCGGCCGGTGCGGCCGCCGAGCACGACCACGCGGTCGCCCGGGTGCGGCCCGGTCGGCGCCGCACGGTCCTCGGCGATCCCGACGCAGCCACAGAACACGAGCGGGTTGGTGGTGTAGGCAGCGTCGTAGAGCACACCGCCGGCGACGGTCGGAAGACCGATCTTGTTGCCGTAGTCGGCGATCCCGTCGACGACGCCGTCGCGGATCCGGCGCGGGTGGAGCGCGCCGTCGGGCAGCTCGTCGACGGGCAGGTCCGGTGGCCCGAAGCAGACGACGTCGGTGCACGCCAACGGCCGGTGGGCGGCGCCCATGATGTCGCGGATCACCCCGCCGACGCCCGTGTTGGCCCCGCCGAAGGGCTCGACCGCCGAGGGGTGGTTGTGGGTCTCGGCCTTGACCGCCAGCGTCGTGCCGGCGCTGAACGACACGATCCCGGCGTTGCCGACGAACGATGACCGCACGAAGGCCCGATCGAGCGTGTCGGTCGTGTCGCGCAGCGCTCGCAACAGCGGCGGATGCGGTTCGCCGTCGAGGGTGATCGCGGCACGGAAGGTCTTGTGGGCGCAGTGCTCGCTCCAAGTCTGGGCGAGCATCTCCAACTCGACATCGGTCGGGTCGCGGCCCACCTCGCGGAAGTGGTCGCGGATGACGACCAGCTCTTCGTGGTCGAGCGCCAGCGACCGCCCGCTTCCCAGCGAGTCGAGTCCCGCGCCGTCGAGGTCGCGCAGCGCGACGGTCTCGGCCGGGGGGCGTTCGTCGCCACCGGGGTGCAGGCTCGGCTGCGCGGTACCCGACGACCACCGTTCGATGATCGGGTTGGCGATGACCCGTCGCAGCAGGATGTCGGCGGTCTCGGCGGTCGTGCCGGCGGGGAACTCGATACGCCGACCGGTGGCGGCGGCGCGCACGTCGGCGCCGAGTTGGCGCCCGACGTGCACCACGGCGTCGGCATCGGCGTCGGTGACCCCCGGGTGCAACACGACCTCGACGTGGGGACCCGGTCCCGCGGCGGGTGGCGCCCACGATCCGGTCTGCAGCAGCGGATCGACCAGAAAGCGTGCCAACCGGTCGCGCGCGTGGTCGTCGAGGTCGCCGTCAACGAAGACGATGTCGGCGATGCCGACCGGTCCGGGCAGCTTGACGCCGAGGGCGGCGGCGCTCGTCTCGATCGCCCCGGCGCGTGGGTCCTGGGCCACGGACCGCAGGGTCAGACGGTGCCCGGACGTCACCGCTGCGACGCTAGGCGCGGCCCCTGGGGCCGACACGACTTTGAACGATTTGTTAGTTCGGTCGGTGCCGTCTGCTCAACTGGGCCGATGGCCGAGGACCCCACGGAACCGACGACCCGACTGCTGGTGGTACGTCACGGCGAGTCGAACGCCACCGTCGAGCGGGTCGTCGGCGGACCGCGCACCTGTACGGGCCTGTCCGAGCTGGGCCGTCGGCAGTGCGAACGCCTGCGCGACCGTCTGGTCGAGACCCCCGACCTCGCCGGTGCCCATCTGTACGCCAGCCACTACCCGCGAGCGATCGAGACCGCCGAGCTGATCGCACCGGCGCTCGGCGGTGTCGGGGTGGTCGTCGACGAGGGCTTTGGCGAGCACGACCCCGGCCC
>JBKEAH010000120.1:0-9960 GCA_047972065.1 Desertimonas sp. | reverse complement strand
CCTGCGCTGGACCATCACCCGATGAGCGCGTCGTCGACAACGAGAGGAACACCGTCGTGTTGAACATGAGAGGCCAAGCGGCCATCGTCGGCATCGGGGAGACCCCGTGGTACAAGCGGGGAACCTCGCCTCACTCGGAGTTCTCGAACGCCATCCGAGCGATCGTGGCCGCCTCCGACGACGCTGGGATCGACCCCGCGGACATCGACGGGTTCGTCTCCTGGGGCTCGGAGCGCAACTCCGGCACCTACATGATGGGCTCGCTCGGCACCAAGGAACTCCGGTTCGGCTCGTTGGTGTGGACCCACGGCGGTGGGAGCGCCGGTTCGATCGGTCTCGCCGCCACCGGGGTCGCCACCGGCCAGACCGACTACTGCGTGGTGATCCGCTCGATGGCCGAGACCGACTCCAACTCCCGGCTCAACGTTGCCGTCAACCAGGGTGGGCCACCGGCGATGGCACGGGCCAACGGGATGGTGTCGCCGGCCCAGCTCATCGCCATCGAGGCCGAGCGCTCGTTTCACGACGGGCTGTCGCGCGACGCCCTGTGGGCCTTTGTCGAGGCCTCGTACCATCACGCCAACCGCAACCCCAACGCCTACGGGCGCGAGATGCGGCTGGACCGCGAGGACTATGACAACGCCCGGATGCCGGTCGAGCCGCTGAAGCTGTTCGACAACTCGCGTGAGAACGACAAGGCGATCGCGCTGATCATCACCTCGGCAGAGCGGGCCAAGGACCTCCGCCAGCCGCCGGCCTACATCCTGTCGTCGATGCACGGTCGGTACGGCGACCGCGACCACAGCTTCTCCGAGTCGCCCGACGGTCGCCGCACCTCGGGGTATCGCGCCGTGGCCAAGCGGATGTGGGAGCAATCGGGCTACCAGCCCGCCGATGTCGACGTCACCCAGGTGTACTCGAACACGAGCATCTTCGGGCTCGTCGGGATGATCGATCACGGCCTGGTCACCTGGGAAAACGTCAACGAGCAGCTCACGTTCGAGAACCTCATCGCGCCGTCGGGCCGGTTGCCGATCAACACCGCCGGTGGCGATCTCGCCGACGGCTTCCTCCACGGTGCCGGCAACAACATCGAAGGTGTCCGTCAGATCCGGGGGACCTCGCCCAACCAGGTGCCCGACGCCCAGCTCTCGCTGATCTTCGGCGGACCCGGCGACGCCTTCACCAGTACCACCCTCCTCGGCACCGAGGCCACCCTCTGACGACGTGCCCCGCCACCCGCCACCCGACGCCGTCGCGACGGCGCCGGCGTCGGCGAGGTGATCAGCTCGTCGTGACGGTGAGGCCCTGACCGAACCGGGTCGATGGGATGCTCTCGCGATCGCCCAGACGGGCCTCGGCGAAATCGATGACGTCGAGGCAGGTCTCGACCAGGTCGCGCGAGCGGCCTCCGGCCAGCCACTGGTGGAACACCGTCTCGTTGCCGGCGACCAATAAGGCGGCCAACAGACGACCGTAGAGGTCGTGGTCGGGGTCGGCACCTGCCTCGCGGGCGAAGCCGGCGGCCAACAGATCCTGATAGCTGCGCTGGATGTGCGAGTTGAGCCGGTGGATCGCCGGCACCGTGGCGATCAAGTGGTGGTCGGTCTCCCAGTCGGTCGAGGGGACCCGCGCCGCCGCCCAGCTGGCGACGAACGAACGCCACCGCTCCAGGGTCGACGTCGGTCCCGACTGCTCGACGACCACTCGGAACCGCTCGAGCGCCGCGACCTGGGCGCCCAGCACCAGCCGCTCCTTGCTGCCGAAGTAGCGCAGCAGTGTGCTCACCGAGATCTCGGCCTCCTCGGCGATGTCGTCCAGCGACGTGGCGTCGTAGCCGCGCTCGGCGATCAGGCGGCGGGCCACCGTGGTGGCGCGCTTCTTGGCCTTCTCGATCTTGCGGACGCGGAGGCCAGGGCGCTCGGCGTCGCCGTCCTGCCGTATCGACGTCATGGCCCCGACGCTACTGGCGCCCGGCACCCGACGCCGGTTCCAAATGACCATCATCGTCATCTGATCACAAGTTGCGGATGACGATCTCGGTCTGACATGGTGTGCGCTCGCCGTCCGGGGCGGCGGGCGCACACCGACCGTGTGCGTCGGGACAACAGGGAATTGGGGAATCGTCATGCGTACGCGCATCCATCGGCGCGCGATGTTCAACATCGCACTCGCCTCCGTCCTGATGGCCGGTGTCGTGTCCAGTGGGCAGGCCGGCGCCGCACCCGACCCGTCGGTCCGGCGTGTCGGCGTCGCCGAGACGCCGGCCGGCACGCCGGTCGAGGGGGGCGAGATCACCGTCTTGCACCTCACCGACGCCTCCACGCTCGACCCCGTGTCGGGCAACTCGGGCTACGACCACATGTCGCTGTACCCCCTCTACGACCGCCTCGTGAACTTCGACCCCGAGACCCTCGAGCCACAGCCGGGGCTGGCGACGGCGTGGGAGCAGCCCGACGCCGAGACGCTCGTGCTCCAACTGCAGGAGGGCGTCACCTTCCACGACGGCACGACCTTCGACGCCGAAGCGGTCAAGTACAACCTCGAGCGGGCCCTCACCCTCGACACGTCGACGGTCAAGGCCGACATCGCAATGATCGACACCGTCGAGGCGACCGGGCCGCTGGAGGTGACGATCCACATGAACCGACCCGACGCGTCGCTGCTGATGATCCTTGCCGACCGTCCGGGGATGATGATCTCGCCCACCGCCGCCGAAGCCGAGGGCGACACGTTCGGCGAGCATCCCGTCGGCACCGGGCCGTTCCGGCTCGCCCAATGGCTCACCGGCGATCGTCTCGTGCTCGAGAAGAACCCCGACTACTGGCAGGAGGGCAAGCCGTATCTCGACGGCATGACCATCCGCTACATCGGCGACTCGCAGACCGTCAGCAACGCCCTGACCGCCGGTGAGGCCGACGTCGCCCTCAAGTTCGACGCCAGCCTGGTCGACACCTTGAACGCGTCCGGCGTGAACATCGAGGTCTACCCCTCGCTGGGCACCACCATGTGCTACTTCAACTTCTCCCGCCCGCCCTTCAACGACCCCCAGGTCCGCCGGGCGGTCAACCTGGCCATCGATCGTGATGCCATCAACCAGGGTCTTGCCTACGGCCTCGCCCAGCCGGCCAACGAGGTGTTCCCGCCGGGCTACTGGGCCGCCGATCCCGATCTCGCCGACACCTTCGCCACCGACCTCGACGCGGCCCGCCAGCTGATGGCGGACGCCGGGCTGGCCGATGGCGTCGACGTGCGCGGGTTGACCTACACCGGCACGGTGCAGACCCGGCTGATGGAGATCATGCAGGCGCAGCTGGCCGAGGTCGGCGTCCAGATGAGCGTCGAGACGATGGACGTCGGCCAGGCCACCTCGCGGTTCTTCGAGGAGCTGAACTACGACATCTACTGCTCGGGGTGGAGCGGTCGGCCCGACCCCAGCCAGACCGCCAACAGCCTCTTCGCCGCCGACTCGTTCTACAACGCGGGCGACTATGACAGCCCCGGGATGGCCGAGGCGCTCGAGCTCGCCGGCGCCACGCTCGACCAAGACGCCCGCGCCGAGGCCTTCTCGGAGGTCATCCGCCTCAGCCAGGACGACGCGATCCTGCTGCCGGTGCTCCATCAGCCCGACATCACCGCCGTGGGCGACGACATCGGGGGCTTCGTCCCCAACCTGTACGGCAAGGTCGACGTCTCATTCCTGTGGCTCGAATCGTGATCACCGAACGGCTGGACCCGATCGCGAGGCGCCGATAGTGGGCTGGGAACCCGAGCTCGAAGAGCTCCAACGACGCCACGAGTTGGCCGCCCAGCTGGGTGGCGCCGAAGGCGTCGCCCGGCAGCGGTCGCTCGGCAAGCTCACCGTCGTCGAACGGCTCGAACGACTCGCCGATCGCGACTCGTTCCGCGGCTTCGGACGGTTGCGCGGCACCGCCAGCTATGACGATGAAGGCAACCTCGAATCGGTGCTCCCGCACGCGCAGATCGAGGGCCGCTGCCGCATCGACGGGCGCGACGTCATCGTCACCGCCGGTGACTTCACCGTCCGCGGTGGCTCCGGCGGCGTCAACCACGGTGCGCTGGGCGTCGAGCTGAGCGCGGCCGAGCGGGCCCACGAGTGGCGCCTGCCCTACGTCCGGCTGCTCGACGCCGCCGGTGGGAGCGTGCGCGGGTTCGAGGAGATCGGCCGGACCTATCTGCCCGACGGCAACGCCTTCACGACGGTCGACTTCGAGTTGCTCAACCGGGTGCCGGTCGTGTCGGCCGTGCTCGGCGCGGCAGCCGGGCTGCCGGCGGTGCACGCCGTGCTCGCCCACTTCAACGTGATGACCGAGCAGAACGCGTTTGTGTTCCCCGGCGGGCCACCGGTCGTCAGGGCGGCGACGGGCGCCGAGGTGACCAAGGAGGAGCTCGGCGGTCCCCACATCCACGTCGGCCAGAGCGGCACCGTCGACAACCTCGCCGTGGACGAGGCCGACGCGCTCGACCAGGTACGACGATTCCTGTCCTACCTGCCGTCGTCGGTCGACGAGATGGCACCCCGGGTCCCCACCGACGACCCCGTCGACCGGTGCGACGAACGGCTCGCCGAGGTGGTGCCGCGCAACCCGCGCCAGACCTTCGACCCCCGGCGGATCATCGACGCCGTCGTCGATCGCGGCTCGTTCTTCGAGATCGCGCCCCGGTACGGACGGGCCCGGGTCACCGGGCTCGCTCGCATCGACGGCTACCCCGTCGGGGTGATGGCCAACGACCCCCGCCGGCTCGGCGGTGCCACCGACGTGGCGGCGGGGTCCAAGGCGGCCCGCCTCATCCAGCTGTGCGACACCTTCCACCTGCCGTTGATCGACTTCGCCGACGAACCCGGGCTGATGGTCGGCATCGAATCGGAGCGCCAGGGGATCGAGCGCGCCGGTGCCCGTCTCGTCGGGACGCTGGTGGCCAGCCGGATGCCCTACCTCGTGTTCGTCGTGCGGCGCCTCTACGGGGTCGGCGGCCAGTCCCACCATCGTGCCTCGGGGATGTTCCGTCGCTACGCCTGGCCGTCGGCCAGCTGGGGATCGATGCACATCGCCGGCGGCACGTCGGCCGCCTATCGCCGCGAGATCGAGGCCGCCGAGGACCCCGAGGCGATGCGTCTCCAGATCGAGGCGCGCCTGCAACGGCTGGCGTCGCCGCAGCGGACCGCTGAATCGACCGGTCAGGACATCATCGACCCCCGCCACTGTCGGCCGCTGGCGGTCGAGTTCCTCCACGACGCTCAACGAGTGCTGGCGCTGCAGCTGGGCGAGCCGCCGTACCGGTACCTGCCGTGACGCTCGTCGTCGCCGAGAACCGCCGGGGAGCGTCACGATGCGCGGTGTGAGGGTGCTCGAGATCGGCGGCTCGGTCGCCGGCGCCTACTGCGCCCGGATGCTGTTGGCCGCGGGGGCCGACGTCGTGGTGGTCGAACCGCCCGAGGGCACCGCGACGCGCCGTCGGCGGCCGCTCATCACCGACACCGCCGGGTCCCGACGCGGCGCCTTCCACGAGTACCTCGACGGCGGGAAGCGCTCGGTCGTCGTCGACCTCGACGGCGATGATGGTGACGCCGCCTTGCGCTGGGCCGACGTGGTGATCGTCAGCATCGACGGCGACCCCGAGGTGGCGACGGCTCTGCGTGACCGGCTGGCCGACATCGCGCCGCGATGCGTGCTGGTGGCGGTCAGCGGGTTCGGTCTCACCGGGCCCTACTCGACCTGGCACACCTCCGATCTCGTCGACTGGGCATCGGGGGGCTATCTCTTCGTCAGCGGCGACCCTGGACGACCGCCGCTCCAGGGTGGTGGGCCGTGGGCCACCATGCTCACCGGTGCCACCGCCGCGGTGGGGGCGGCCGCCGCCCTGTTCGACGTCGCCACCACCGGTGTCGGACAGCTGGTCGATGTCGGGAACATGGAGGCGATCGCCGCCGGCCACCAGTGGAGCCTGGCGATGTTCACCCACACCGGGGTGACCAAGGAACGGGCCGGTCTCCGGTTCGAGAACTATCACCCGATCTCGATCTACGAGTGCCGCGACGGGTGGATCATGATCGCCGCCCCGACCGGCGAGCAGTTCGAGCAACTCGGCATCGTCTGCGAGGCGTGGGATCTGTTGATCGACGAGTCGCTGGCCGCGCCGGGGGCCCGGTTCGAGCGGGCCGACGAGATCGACGCCCAGATCTCGCCGTGGTTGCGCTCCCACACCGTCGACGAGGTGATCGCCGCGCTCCAGGAGCGTCGCGTCCCCGCCGCCAAGCTCAACACGTTCGGCGACGTGCTCACCTCACCGCAGCTCGACGCCCGCGACGTCTGGGCAAGCCGACCCGACATCTCACCGACGGCGCGGACCCTCCGGGTGCCGTATCTGGTCGAGCCGGCCCCGACGACGCGCGCCGGGGCCGCGCCCGACGCCATCGGTGCCGCGACGGCTGCGTTTCTCGATGAGATCCGAACACCCGGGGCCGCGCACCGTGACGCCTTCCCGGCGGTCGATCTGCGCGCCGTGCGCGTCGTCGAGTTCAGCATCGCCTGGGCCGGCCCGTTGGCCGGTCGCTTCCTCGCCGATCTCGGGCTCGACGTGGTCAAGGTCGAGCACCCGGCCAGCCGGGGCATCGACAACGAGGCTCGCCGTCGGCTGATCGGCGCCCCGGGCTGGAACTGGGGCGACCCGGTCGACCCGCAGATCCGCGCCGAGGTTTTCCCCGGCGCCGACCCGGGTGACGCCTTCTGGAACCGCTCGGGCATCTGGAACAAGATGAACCGCGGCAAGCGCAGCATCGCTGTCGAAGCCAAGGAACCGGCCGGCGCCGAGGTGCTCGAACGGTTGCTCGCCACCGCCGACGTGGTGCTGCACAACTTCTCGCCGCGTGGCGCGGCCTCGCTGGGCATCGACCGGAGTCGCGTCAGCTCCCTGAACCCTTCGGCCGTGACGGTGGCGATGACCGGCTACGGGTTGACCGGGCCGATGGCACCGCACTTCTCGCTGGGACCGATCCTCGAGGCGTACGGCGGGCTCGACCAGGCGATGGGCTACCCCGGCGAGGGGCCCTCACGCCTTGGCATCGCCTACCCGGATGCGGTCGGCGGGGTCCACGGTGCCTTCGCCACCCTGGCGGCGTTGTGGGATCGAGCGCACACCGGCGAAGGCGTCCACGTCGACGTGTCGCAGCTGGAGACGCTGATCTCGGTCGTCGGTGAGGCCGTGCTCGCCGCATCGACCGAACCGGAAGCGACGGCCCGACACGGCAACCGCTCGCTCGACCACGCCCCGCAAGGGGTCTATCGGTGCCGTGGCGAGGATCGCTGGTTGGCGGTGACCGTCGTCGACGACGACCGCTGGCGGGCGTTGGTGGATCTGGTCGACGACCCCGTCCTCGCCCCGTGGCGCGACCTGACCCTCGAACAACGCGTCACACACCACGACGAGATCGATGTCGTGCTCGGCCGGTGGGCCGCCGACCAGGACCCGGGTGAGGCGGCGGCGCGCCTGCAGGGCGTCGACATTGCCGCCTTCCCGGCGATGTCGACGCGCGACCTGGTCGGCGACGAGCATCTCGCCGCCCGTGGGTTCATGGTGACCTGGGACCAGGTCGACATCGGCCCGATGACCTGGCCCGGCTACCCGATCCACTTTGAGCATCGACGGTATGACGTGGTCGGCGCCCCCGGTCTCGGCGCCGACAACCGTGCGGTGTTGGAGTCGCTGGGCTACGGCGCCGACGAGGTGAGCGCGCTCGAAGCCGACCAGGTCGTGGCCGACGTTCCGCCCGGATCGCACCGACCCGGGGCGAAGGCCGCACCATGAGCGACGCCGGCCCCGAGCCCCGCACTGGATGGGACGCCGAGCTGCGGGAGCTGGAGCAGCGCCGCCGGTTGGCGCTCGCCCAGGGTGGCAGCGAGAGCGTGGCCCGCCAGCACGGTCTCGGCCGGCTCACCGTCCGCGAGCGGATCGAGCGGTTCACCGACGCCGACACCTTCGTCGAGGTCGGTGGGCTGGCCGGTCAGGGCACCTACGACGACGCCGGCACGCTGGTGGGCTTCACGCCGTCCAACCTCGTGCTCGGCAACGCGCTGGTCGATGATCGCCCGGTCGTCGTGACCGGCTACGACTTCACGGTGCGCGGGGGAGCCTCCGACGCCTCGGTCGGCCAGAAGCGGCCCTATGCCGACCGCATGGCCCTCGACCAACGGGTCCCGCTGGTCCGATTGCTCGAGGGGGCCGGCGGCAGCGTCAAGTCGATCGAGTCGATGGGCGTGTCCTACGTGTCGGAGATCGTCGGCTGGGACGACGCCGTGCGCTGCCTGTCGACGGTCCCCGTGGCTGCCGCGGCGCTCGGCCCCGTCGCCGGGCTGCCCGCCGCCGAGGTGCCGGCGTCGCACTTCTCGGTGATGGTCAAGCAGGCCGCCCAGGTCTTCTCGGCCGGCCCGCCGCTGGTCCAGCACGCGACCGGGGAGACCGTCACCAAGGAGGAGCTCGGCGGCTGGGAGGTCTGCACTCGCGCCGGCACCGTCGACAACGCCGCCGAGAGCGAGGATGACGCCCTCGACCAGATCCGCCGGTTCCTGTCCTACCTGCCATCGCACGTCTGGCAGCTGCCGCCCGTGACCGCGGCAACCGATGATCCCCACCGGCGCGATCCGTGGCTGCGCGACGCCGTCCCGACGACCCGACGCCCGGCCGACACCCGGCGGATGATGCGCAGCATCTGCGACGAAGGGTCGCTCTTCGAGATCGGTGCCCGCTTCGGTCGATCGGTGATTGGTGCCCTGGCCCGCATCGACGGGCATCCGGTGGCGGTGCTGGGGACCGACGGTCGCTTCGATGGCGCCGGGTTCACGACCGAGGCCGCCGAGAAGCTGTGCCGTTTCGTCGACCTGGCCGACACCTTTCACCTGCCCGTCGTCTACCTCGTCGACAACCCCGGCGTGATGATCGGCACCGCCGCCGAGGCCGCCGGGACCCTGCGGGCGGGATGCCGGGCGCTCTCGGCGGTCCATGAGACCCGGGTGCCATGGGCGTCGATCCTGGTACGCCGGTGCTTCGGCGTCGGCGGGGCGACCCATCGCAACACCTCGCGGCATTCGCTGCGGGTGGCGTGGCCGTCGGGGTCGTGGGGTTCGCTGCCGCTGGAGGGCGGGGTCGAGGCGGCCTACAAGCGCGTCATCGAGGCGGCGCCGGACCCGGAGCAGGCCCGTGCCGAGCTGCACGCCCGCCTCGATGCCGTGCGCTCACCGTTCCGCACCGCCGAGAGCTTTCTCGTCGAGGACATCATCGACCCGGCCGACACCCGACCGCTGCTGACCCGTTGGGTGCGCACCGCGTATCACACGCTTGGTGCCGACGGGACCGGTCCGAGCGGGCGGACCTACCGTCCCTGAACCATCATTCGGAGCATCATGTCAACCACCGTCACATCCGAGATCCCCGCCACCGTCTGGCAGGTCAAGGTCGCCGTCGGCGATCAGGTCGACGTCGATGACGAGTTGGTGGTGCTCGAGTCGATGAAGATGGAGATCCCCGTGCTGGCACCGGTGGCCGGAACCGTCACCGCCCTCCACGTGGCGCCCGAGGACCGGGTGGCCGAGGGCGACCCGGTCGCCGACATCGGCTGATCCGGGCGACGCCGTCGATCATCGACGACATCGCCGCTCGCTCGGTGGTAGAGCCGGGCCGGGGAAGCGGTCCCGGCCCGGCCCGATCTCATTGGACGATGACCGCCGTCACCATGCCGAACATGCCTTCGCTGGACTCGGCGTGGTTGATGATGTGGCAGTGCCACACCCAGGTGCCGACCTGGTCGGCGTGGAAGAGCACGGTGTAGCGCTCGCCCGGTGACACCAGGATGGTGTCGGCGGCGTAGGGGTGATCGAGCGGCTCGCCGTCCTTGGCGTAGACGATCTGCTCGAAGCCGTGGAGGTGCATCGGGTGCACCTGGAG
>JBKEAH010000117.1:0-25384 GCA_047972065.1 Desertimonas sp. | reverse complement strand
GGGATGCACTGGATGCCGCTGGCGCCGGTGCCGATCACCCCGACCCGGAGGCCGGCGAGCTTGGTCATCGGGGCGCCCTCGTAGCTGCCCCCGGTGGCGTCGTAGTCCCAGCGAGCGGTGTGGAACATCTGACCACCGAAGGAGTCGAGCCCGGGGATGCCGGGCAGCTTGGGTCGGTTGAGCGGCCCGGTACCCATCGCCAGGTGGGTGGCGGTGAAGCGGTCGCCCCGGTCGGTGCTGACCAGCCAGTGGGCCTCGTCGTCGTTCCAGGTCATGGTGGTGACGTGGGTGGAGAACACGGCGTTGGGGTAGAGGTCGTAGTGCTCGGCGATGCGGCGGGCGTGGCCCCAGATCTCGGGGGCCATCGTGTACTTCTGGGTGGGCATGTGGCCGGTCTCTTCGAGCAGCGGCAGGTAGACCATCGCCGCGGTGTCGCACATCGCGCCGGGGTAGCGGTTCCAGTACCAGACGCCCCCGTAGTCGCCGCCGCCCTCGATGATGCGGAAGTCGTCGATCCCGGCATCGCGAAGCCGGGCGCCGACGCAGAGACCGGCAAACCCGCCCCCGACCATCAGGAACTCGACGTGGTCGGTGAGCGGTGGACGATCGAGCCGCGCGGTGTAGGGGTCGTCGTCGAGGTGGGCGAAGCGGCCCGAGGGTTCGACGTACTGGGCGACGCCGTCGGGCCGGATGCGCTTGTCGCGCTCGGCGCGGTAGCGCTCGCGGAGCGCGGCCCGCTCGTCGTCGGTCAACTGGATCACTCCGACCATCGTCCCCCCAAGGCAAGTGAGCGTTTGCTTACTACGGTAGCCGCCATCGGCGGCGGGTCATGTAGCGGGCCGGGCGAGACCGTCGAAGATCATCGCCACCACCTGATCGGCGAGTCCCTCCACGTCGAGGTCACGACCCCGGTAGGCGGCGTCGACGGCGAGGAACCAGCACATTCCAAACGTCGCCGGCACGCTGAACTCGGGGTCGAAATGGCGGTGCGACCATCCCTCGAGGTTGTCGCGCACCGCGGCGATGCTGGCGTCGAGCAGGTCGGCCATCCGCCCGCGATAGAAGGTCTCGCCGTCGTGACGGTCCTCGAACAGCACCACGCCGAGCAGAGCGAACGACTCGCGCATCGCCTCCAACACGGCGACCACGTAGCGACGGGTGTTGTCCCGGTAGGTGGCGGCGTCGCCGGGCACGGCGGGGTCGAGGTCGGCGAGCACGTCCATCACGTGGTCAAGCGGGTCGACCACCGCGGCGCGGAAGAGGTCGTCCTTCGAGTCGAAGTGCTGGTACAGCAGCGCTTCGGCCACCCCGGCGCGCTCGGCGATGCTGCGGGTGCGGGCACCGCTGAGCCCGACGTCGACGAACTCGTCGCGCGCCGCTTGGACGATCAGCGCCCGGCGCTCGTGGCGGGGCAGTCGAGAGCGGCCGGGCGAGCGCACCGGGTCATCCTAGAAAGGCGCTCGGGCGGCATCCCGGCGTCCCGGGACACTCCTAGCGCCGTCCGTCCCACAGCATCCGTTGGTCGGCCCGGATGTCGTCGACGGGATGGCTGTCGAGGTCGAAGCGCATCGCCGTGCGGCGGTCGAGGTCGTAGGGCACCCAGCCCGGGGTGCCGTCGGTGATGAAGCCGACCCAGGCCCGGTGCACCTCGTCGGCCAGCGACTGCGGCGGATTCGGCCCGGTCAGCCAGTTCGAGCCGGCGGCGGCGAGCGTGTCGAAGGCGAAGGGGACCTCGAGGAAGTGGCAGGCGCCGAGCGCACCGGCGCGCACCGGGCTGGGCCAGGCGAACTCGTAGACGTAGGTCGGGGCGGCGGCCTGGTGGGCTTCGGCGAGGCGGAGGGCGGGGATCCGGAACATCCAGTCGGTCGACACGGCGGCGAGCAGGTCGCCGGGCGAGGCGCCGGCGGGGGCGGTGGTCGAGTAGGCGGCGCGAACCGCGTCGGGCTCGAGCCCGTAGCCGGCCAGCGCGGCGTCGAGCAGGGCGTCGTCGATCATGCCGATGGCGCCGGTGGGCTCCATGAACAGCCGGTTCTCGTCGGTGTTGGTGCCGATCAGCACCTCGACGCCGGCGCCGCGTCCCGCGCGGATGGCATCGATGGGGAGTTGGTCGAGCACGTCGCCGTCGAGCACCGGTTCGAACGGCATGAGGTTGGCGGCGACCTGACCCCACCGGGCGGGGTCCGGCATGAGTTGGACCTCGGTGGAGAGCGCGGCCTGGGCGGCCAGGAGCCGGTCGATCGGCACGGCGGCGAGGGCGTCGCGGGTGGCGGTGACGCCGAGGCGGGCGGCCAGTTCGCCGGCGACGCGCTGGGCGTCGTCACGGCCGATCGCGTGGTGGCCGGCGCCGCTCTGGGCGATGACGCGGCGGAAGAGCCCGTCGGCGGCCGGCATCGAGGCCAGCGTGGTGACGCTCATCGCCCCAGCCGATTCGCCGGCGATGGTGACGCGTCCGGGATCGCCACCGAACCTCGCGATGTGGTCGCGGACCCAGGTCAGTGCGGCGACCTGGTCGCGCAGGGCGATGTTGGTGGTGCCGCCGTCGACGTCGAGGAAGCCGTCGGCGCCGAGCCGGTAGTTGATGGTCACGCAGACGATGCCGTCGCGGGCGAACGCTCGGCCGTCGTACTGCGGGACGGCGCCGGTGCCGTTGACGAAGGCGCCGCCGTGGATCCACACCAACACCGGCGCGGCGTCGGCGTCGACCGGCGCCCAGACGTTGAGGTTGAGGCACTCGTCGCCGGGGAGATCGGGTTCGTTGAGCAGCGTGTCGTAGGGCGAGGCGTAGGGCGACTTGGGCACGGTCGGCCCGTAGGCGATCGCGTCACGGGTCCCCGACCAGGTCGGACCCGGCTCCGGGGGTCGCATCCGTCGCTCCCCGAACGGCGCTGCCGCATAGGGGATGCCGAGGTGGGCGGTAACACCCCCCGACACCCGGCCGCGCACGGCTCCCTGTGGCAGCTCGACGATCTCGCTCATGTTGTCCACCCCTCGGTGTGTGCCCGTCCGACCCGGCAAAGTAAGTGTCTACTCACCACAGCTCGACCGAGTCCACGCCTGACGAGCCGAGCATCAGCCTCGGTCGATCGCGAGATTGACCCCGAGCTGGGTCGCCAGACCGTCAAGACGGGTGGCGCCGCTGCGGAGGTGATCGACCCAGCCGGAGGTTCAGCGAGGATCACGTTGAGGGGGACCCGGTGGTGTGCACCGAAGCGGACACGTCTGGGGGCGGGCGGCGTCCGAACCGCCGAGGACGCTGGCCTACAGTCGACATGACGACCATCCGAGGAGGACGAGACATGGCCCACGACCCGATGAAGCTCCCGATGGGACGGCGGCAGCTGTTCGCCCTCGGTGGTGGCGCGCTGGCGGCCGGGGCGTTGGCCGCGGCCAGCGGTGGCCGGGTCGGGGCGATGACGAGGCGACCAAGTGGGTTGCGGGTGCCGCGAAGCGCCGATCTGCCGACGATCAAGCAGTGGTACCACCAGTACGGCGAGGAGGGCACGCAGGCCGCGGTCGAGCGCTATGCGGCCGCCTACGAGGCCGCCACCGTGGAGGTGACGTGGCAGCCGGGCGATTACGACCAGACCACGGTGGCGTCGCTGCTCACCGATGACGGGCCCGACGTGTTCGAGTACGGCAACGGGCCGACGATCGACATGATCCAGTCCGAGCAGGTGGTGCCATTGACCGACCTGTTCACCGACGAGACCCGGGCCGACTTCAACCAGTCGGTGCTCGGGCGAATGACCTATCAGGACGAGATCTGGGCGATCCCACAGGTCATCGACATGCAGATCCTCGTCTACAACATCCAGATGTTGGAGGACGCCGGGATCGATCCGCCCGAGACGATCGACGATCTCATCGCCGCCGCCGCCGAGCTGACCAAGGACGGGGTGAAGGGCCTATACCTGGGCAACAACGGCGGCGCCGATCTGATGGGCGGCCCGATGCTGTGGGCGGCCGGGCTGAACTACCTCACCGAGGACAATGAGTTCGGGTTCGACGACGCCGCCGCGGCCGAGGCGTTCTCCAAGCTGCGTGAGCTGTGGGAGAGCGACTCGCTGCTGCTCGGCCAGCCGACCGACTGGTGGGCGGCCGATGCGATGGTGTCGCAGCAGACAGCGATGCAGTTCACCGGGTTGTGGACGTTCCCCGATCTCGACGAGGGTCTGCCCGACGGGTACGGGGCGATCCCGTGGCCGGCGATGGACGGTGGGGCCAAGTCGGTGCCGGTCGGCGCCTACGGGTCGTGTGTCAGCGCCAAGGCCGGCGACGTCGACGCGGCCAAGGCGTTCGCACAGTGGTTGTGGATCGACCAGACCGAGGACCAGCTCGACTTTGCCACCGCCTACGGGTTCCACATCCCGTCGCGCATGAGCCTGGTGCCCGAGGCGTCGACGCTGGCCGAGGGCCCCGCCGCCGATGCCGCCGCCGCGGCTACCGAGTTCGGCGTCGCCCAGAACCAGCTGCTGTGGACACCGGCGAGCAACTCGGCGTTCGGCGACATGATGTCGCGCATCGTCAAGGACGGCGCCGATCCCGAGTCCGAGATCGCCGACCTCAAGTCCATCGTCGACGAGGAGCTGGCGCGGGTCACCGGCGGCTGATGCCACCCCCCCAGCTTGGTCCGAGTATCTGCCGTCATCCGAGTACGGGACGTCCCAAAATCGACCCTCAGGTACTCGGATGACGGTGACCGGGACGGAGGCGGGACGGACGGGTTCGGCCCGTTCGCCCGGTGGATGGCGACGTCGGATGCTCGGGCCACGCCATCAGAACCTGTGGTTCTGGGTGTTCGTCGGCCCGTTCATGCTCGGGTTGGTCGTGTTCATCCTGATCCCGATCGGGTGGAGCCTGTACCTGTCGTTCTTCGAGGCCCGCGCCACGGTGACGCCGACCGAGTTCGTCGGGTTCGGCAACTACCTCGACATGCTCAAGGACCGGGCGTTCCGCGACAGCTTGTGGACGTTCGTGGTGTTCTCGGCGGTGATCGTGCCGGTGACGTTCGTGCTGTCGTTGGGGTTGGCCGTGCTGGTCGGCCAGGCCCGGTGGTTCCAGACGTTTTTCCGGTCGGTGTTCTTCCTGCCGACGGCGTGCTCGTACGTGGTCGCCTCGCTCATCTGGAAGATGTCGATCTTCTCCGGGTTGCGCTCGGGCGTGGCCAACTCGGTGTTCGGGCTGCTCGGCGTCGAGCCGATCGCCTTCCTGTCGATCACCGACCCGCCGTGGTACTGGCTGGTGATCACGACCGCCCGGCTGTGGTTGCAGGTCGGCTTCTACATGATCCTGTTCCTGGCCGGGATCAACCGGATCTCGCCGACGCTGTATGAGGCGGCGGCGATCGACGGCGCCGGCGGCTGGCAGAGCTTCCGCTACATCACGCTCCCGCAGCTGCGCCCGACGTCGGCCGCCGTGCTGCTGTTGCTTCTGATCAATGCCTTCCAGGCATTCGACGAGTTCTTCAACATCCTCGCGACCTTTGGTGGGTATCCGCCGTACGCCCGCCCGCCGCTGGTGTACCTCTATTACGTCGCGCTGGGCCAGAGCCAGGACTTCGGCCACGGCACCGCCGGGGCGACGATCCTCGCCCTCATCATCGGCGTCATCGCCCTCGGCTTCGGCCGGCTGTTGCGCACGAGGCCGGTGACCTGATGGCGATGGTGTCGAGCGGGCGTCGGGCCCGCATCGCCGCAGTCGTGCGCTACGTGATCCTCGGGGTTGCCGCGGCGATCTTCCTGGTCCCCTTCTATCTGTTGGCTCGCAGCGCCCTGATGTCGCGGATCGACCTGATGCGCCCGGTGTGGCACTGGCTGCCGCCGAGCTGGGAGTGGTCGAACCTCACCGACCTGTTCGACAACCCCGAGATGCCGATGGCGCGGGCGATGGTGAACTCGACGGTGGTGGCGACGGTGCAGACCGTCGGGGTGATCGTGATCTCGTCGATGGCCGGCTACGGCCTGGCCCGCATCCCGTACCGCTGGTCGAACGTGGTGCTGGGGATCATCACGGCGACGCTGTTGATCCCGGCCGCGGTGACGTTCGTGCCGAGCTTCGTGCTGATCAGCAAGCTTGGGTGGATCTCGACGCTGCAGGGCCTGATCGTGCCCGGCCTGTTCCAGGCGTTCGCCACGTTCCTGTTCCGCCAGAACTTCGTCAGCTTCCCGCGCGAGATCGAGGAGGCGGCGATGATCGACGGCTGCGGTCCCTGGCGCACGTTCTGGCGCATCGTGATGCCCAACTCGAAGGGCTTTGTCGCCGCGATCGCCACGATCACCTTCATCGGCAGCTGGAACGCCTTCCTCTGGCCCCTCGTCGTCGGCCGCAGCCAAGACTCCTGGACGGTGCAGGTCGCACTGTCGACGCTGATGACGGCCCAGTCCGTCGACTTCGCCCAACTCTTCATGGGCGCGTTGGTCGCGGTGGCGCCGCTCCTGGTGATGTTCGTCCTGCTCCAACGCTGGATCGTCCAAGGCGTCGAGCGCACCGGCATCGCCGGCGACTGAGTGCCGGTGTTGGTCGTCTCACCACTGTCCTCGCGCGCCCGACGACGCGCCGTGACGTCGGCTTCTCTTGCCGAGCTAGAGGTCCGACACCATCGGGGCGAGTCGAGACAAGCCTGCTACCAGGACCTTTCGAGGAAAGACCCATTTGCTTGTCATTTTCATCGGGTTCGTGACGGCCTGGTCGCGGGCTGGGACGAAGCACGACCATAGGGTGGCGCAGGTGGCGAGTCGGGAGAACGTCCGTGGCCTCATCGAGGAGCTGCTTCGGCTGGACCGCGAGACGGAGTGGGTCGAGTTCAAGCGCAACGCGGCCGATCCCGCGGACGTTGGGGAGTACGTCTCGGCGCTGGCCAACGGGGCCGCACGAGTGGGCAAGTCGAGTGGCTACCTGGTCTGGGGCATCGACGACGAGACCCACGAGATCGTCGGTACCGACTTCCGCCCACACGCCGAGAGGGTTGGGAACGAGGAACTGGAGAACTGGCTTGTCCGGGCTCTGACTCCACGGGTCGATATCCACTTCACCGTCGAGGAGCTTGATGGCCGGACTGTGGTGCTCCTAGAGATCCCTTGTGCGCAGCAGGCTCCCGTTCAGTTCAAGGGGCAAGAGTTCATCCGGATCGGATCGATCAAGCAGGCGCTGAAGGCGCATCCACAAGTGGAGCGCGAGCTCTGGAGGGTCTTCGACCGTACGCCAGTGGAGCGTCTGGTTGCTCGCCCTGCGTTGACCGCTGCCGAGGTCGAGAAGCTGCTGGACATCGGCGCCTACTACCGGCTGCTCTCGCGCGGCACACCCGAGGACCCAGAAGCCTGGCTCCGTGACTTGTCGGTCGAGCGGATGATCAGGGCGACCGACGACGGACGGTGGGACGTGATCAACCTCGGCGCAGTGCTGCTGGGCCGAACGCTGTCCGAATTCTCTGGTCTGCAGCGCAAGGCGGTGCGGGTCGTCTTCTATGAAGGGGCGAGTCGGGTTCACGCTCGCTCAGAGCAAGGAGGCTCGAAGGGCTACGCGATCGGCTTCGAGGGGCTCGCGCGGTACCTCCAGGAACGACTTCCGCAGCACGAGGAGGTCAACGTCATTCGACAGACCCGTCATGTGTACCCCGACGTCGCCGTTCGAGAGCTCGTCGCGAACGCGCTCATTCATCAGGATCTCTCGGTGACCGGTGCTGGACCGCTGATCGAGGTGTTTGACGACAGGATCGAGATTACGAATCCGGGCGCACCGCTGGTCGACACGAACCGGATGCTCGACGTGCCGCCTCGCTCGAGAAACGAAGGTTTGGCGAGTTTCATGCGTCGCATCGGAGTCTGCGAAGAGCGCGGGAGCGGGGTTGATAAGGCGGTGTTCGCGACCGAGCTGAGTCAGCTCCCGGCTCCCGACTTCCGTGTGGCAGGCGACAACATGGTGGCGACGCTGTTCGGCCCGCGCGACCTCGCTGCGATGGACCGGTCCGATCGCGTGCGGGCGGTCTACCTACACGCATGCCTCAAGTACGTCAGCCGCCAAGACGTGACCAACACTTCTGTCCGAGAACGATTCGGAATCGAGGACCCTTCCAAGGCGTCGCGTCTCATCGCCGAGGCGGTGGAGGCTGATCAAATCAAGCCGCGGGATCCGCAGGCCGGTCGCCGATACATGAGCTACCTGCCCGCGTGGGCGTGAACGGGACGGTCGTCGCACCACGTCGCATGTGGTGTCCGAGCCCGATCTCATCCACCGATCCTGCACGCCGATCCCGCTCAGGGGAGGCCGAGGTCGTCGTCGACGGGGTTGGCGATGGTCGCGCGAGCGCGGCGGCTGATGCGATCGGGGGCCTGGGCGACGACGTCGGCGAGGAACTCGTAGCGGGTCAGCAACTCGCGTTGGGCGGCGTTGGGGTGACGCGCCGCGGCCAGGCCGTGCCACCAGTCGAGGACGTCACCCCAGCCCGGTGCGGCCAGCGAGCCGCCGTAGTGGCCGAGCGTCAGCGACGAGCACAGGTTGCCAAGCGCCAAGCGGTCGGCCAGCGGCAAACCGGCCAGCGTCCCCGCCACCAACGCGGCGGCGAAGACGTCACCGGCCCCCGTCGGGTCGACCACCGGCGAGGGAACGGCCGGCACCTCCACCTCCTCGCCGGTCGCGGCGTCGATCGCCAGCGCGCTGACGGCGCCGTTGGTCACCACCGCGAGCGGCACCCGATCGGCCAGCACCCGCAGCGCCATCCGCGGCGTGTCGGTACGGGTGTAGGCCATCGCTTCGCCGGCATTGGGGAGGAAGGCGTCGCAGCCGTCTAGGGCGTTGAGCATCTCCACCGGCCACTCGCCGGTCGCGTCCCAGCCGAGATCGGCGAACACCAAGGCGCCCCGCCGACGCGCCGTCGCCACCCAATCCGGCCACCGCGCCGTGCGAGCGGTCCGGTCGAAGACGTGCTCGAGGTCGACCAGCGCGCTGCGCGTCGGCGGGGGGTCGCCGATCAACTCGTCGGAGTCGATCGGGTCGGCGTGACCGTGGCTGACCATCGCCCGATCGTCCCGGAACGACATCGACACCGTCACCGGGCTGTGCCAATCCCGGCATCGCCGCGAGCGCGACAGGTCGACCGACTCCTGCTCGGCCAGCGTGCGCCAGCAGAACTCGCCGTAGACGTCGTCGCCGAACACCGCCGCCAGCGACGTGCGCAGCCCCAGCCGGCGGGCGGCGACGGCGAGGTTGGCGATCCCGCCCGGGCACGACGCCATTCCCTCGGCCCACACCTCGGTGCCCGGTGCCGGCCCGTTGGGCAGCCCGGCAAACACGATGTCGAGGAAGACGGTGCCCCACAGCATCAGATCGGTGTCCTCGCCCTGGGTGTCCTCGGAGCCGGGTCGACCACCCGGGGACATGGCGATGACCGGCGAATCCTCGTGAGCGGTGATGCTCGAAGTGTATCGAACATGATCGAAGCGTGGGTACGATCGGTACGTGCAGTACGCCCGGCACCAAACCGTCGTGCGGCGACTGCGCGAGGACGGTCCGCTCAGCGTGGCCGAGCTGTGCGCCGTCACCCGGGTCAGCCCGGCGACGATGCGGCGAGATCTCGACCGCCTGGAGACCGACGGGCTGATCGAGCGGGTCCGCGGCGGCGCCGTGCTGCGACCCGATGTGGCGGTCGACGCCGACGCCCGGCAGCCCTTCGCCGATGTCGTGACGACCAACTACCGCCAGAAGACGGCGATCGCCAAGAGGGCGGCCGAGCTGGTCGACGACGACGGCGTCGTGCTGGTCGACATCGGCACCACCACGATGCTCGTCGCGCAGCAGTTGCGTGGCCGGCCGGTCACGCTCGTCACGGCCAGCCTCGCCGTGCTCGATGTCGCTCGTGACGACAGCGCGCTCCGGGTCATCGTGCTCGGCGGCCAGCTCCGGCGCAGCTACCACTCGCTGGTCGGCTCGCTGACCGAGGACGCGCTGCGCAACGTCCAGGCGTCGATCGCCTTTCTCGGCGCCAGCGGCGTGCGCGCCAACGGCACCGTGCTCGACAACACCGCCGTCGAGGTGCCGATCAAAAGGGCCCTGCTCGACGCCGCTGACCGCTCCGTCCTTGTCGCCGATGGTCACAAGTTCCCCGGCACCGGTGCGCTGCGGGTCTGCGAGATCGACGCCTTCGACACGCTGATCACCGACGACGGCGCCGACGCCCCCGCGATCGCCGAGGCCGAGCGGCGCGGGGTCGAGGTGCTGATGGCGTGAAGCTGACGATCCTCGGCGGAGGGGGCTTTCGGGTGCCGCTGGTCTACCGGGCGGCGGTGGCCCACGGTGGTCCCGGCCGCCCCGACGTCGTCACGCTGTTCGACACGTCGGCCGAGCGGCTCGACGCGATCGCCCGGGTGCTCGACGACGGGAACGGCCCCGACTCGCCACCGGTCGAGACCACCACCGAGTTGGCCGAGGCGCTCGACGGCGCCGATTTCGTGTTCGCCGCCATCCGGGTCGGCGGTCTGGCGGGACGGGTGGCCGACGAGCGGGTCGCCCTCGATCTCGGCGTGCTCGGCCAGGAGACCACCGGGCCCGGTGGCGTCGCCTTCGGGCTGCGCACCGTGCCGGCGATGCTCGACATCGCCGCGGCGATGTGCCGCCACGCCCCCGACGCCTGGATGATCAACTTCACCAACCCGGCCGGGATGATCACCGAGGCCCTCCAGGCCGTGCTCGGTGAGCGCGCCATCGGGATCTGCGACTCCCCGATGGGTCTCGTCACCCGAGCCCAGCGGGCGCTCGGGACCGTCGACGCCGGCGCCTCGGTCGGCGTCGACTATGCCGGGCTCAACCATCTCGGCTGGCTGTCGGGGCTTCGGGTCGATGGGGTCGACCGGTTCGACGACCTGCTGGCCGACACCGCCGCGCTCGCCGGCATCGAGGAGGGGCAGCTCTTCGGCGTCGAGTGGCTGCGGACCCTCGGCGCGATCCCCAACGAGTACCTCTACTACTACGACTTCACCCGCGACGCGATCGCCTCGATCACCGCCGCGGCCGAGACCCGCGCCGAGTTCCTACTGCGTAGCCAAGCCGACTTCTACCGCCGGGCCGCCACCCAGGCCAGCGGGCTGTTCGCCGAGTGGAACCAGGTCCGCCTCGCCCGCAACGCCACCTACATGGCCGAGGCCCGCGGCGACCACGACCGCCACGACGATGATCTTGACGGCGGCGGATACGAGGGCGTCGCGGTGGCGGCGATGTCGGCGCTGGCGGGCGGACCCCCGGCGACGTTGATCCTCAACGTGCGCAACGGCGACACCCAGCCCGCGTTGCCACCCGGCGCCGTGATCGAGGTGCCGTGCCGTGTCGACGCCACCGGTGCCACCCCGCTTCCGGTCAGCCCGTTGATCGGTGAGCGGTTGGGGCTGGTGCAACAGGTCAAGGCGGTCGAGCAGCTCACCATCGCGGCGGCCGTCGAAGCCAGCGAAGCCCTCGCCGTCCATGCCCTGGCGGCCCACCCGCTGGTCGACTCGGTCAACGTGGCCCGGGCGCTGCTGGTGGGATACCGCGCCCGCATCCCCGATCTCGACCGCGTCTTCGTGGGCGCGTGATGCGCTTCCCCGCCGGTTCTGTGTGAAGAACGGGGCCAACGATGGCGCCGATCCGGTGTCAGAACCGGTGGTGGCGTGTCGTGGGTATCAGCTCGATTGCAGCCGGGTCGTGATCTCCTGGACGGCACGGCGTCGGGGGACAACGGCGCCGGTGGGAGGGATTCGGACATGTCGAGCACGACGTTGCTCCAGCGGGTACGGGCCGGGCTGATCGGGCGGGAGGCGATCCGGGTGGGACCGTTCGGGCCTCGCCGCATCGTCTACGCCGACTACACGGCGTCGGGACGCGCCCTCGACTTGATCGAGGACGCCGTCCGCCACGAGGTGCTGCCGTGGTATGCCAACACGCACACCGAGTCCAGCACCACCGGGCGCCGCACGACGCATCTGCGTGAGGAGGCCCGCCGGGCCGTACGCGTCGGCGTCGGTGGCGACGGCGACACCGCGATCATCTTCTGCGGCTCGGGCGCCACCGGTGCGATCGACAAGCTGATCACCATCCTCGGGCTCAAGGTCGCCAACCGTGGTGCGGTCGATGACGTCGCCCCGCAGCGTCGGCCCGTCGTGTTTATCGGGCCCTATGAACATCACTCCAACGAGATCGCCTGGCGCGAGACGATCGCCGATGTCGTCGTCATCCCCCTCGACGCCGATGGAGGCATCTGCCAGGCGAGCCTCGCCGACGAGCTCGTCCGTCACGCCCACAGGCCGCTCAAGATCGGCTCGTTCTCCGCCGCCAGCAACGTGACCGGCATCCTCTCGGACACCTCGGCGATCTCTCGGCTGCTCCACGCCCACGGCGCGCTCGCCTGCTGGGACTACGCGGCGGCGGCCCCCTACGTCGACATCGCGATGAGCACCCGCCGGGTCCACGACCCGCTCGACGACAAAGACGCCGTGTTCCTCAGCCCCCACAAGATGGTCGGCGGCCCCGGGGCGCCGGGTGTCCTGGCTGTGCGGCGCGAGCTGCTGCGCAACCCTGTGCCCGCCGTGCCCGGTGGCGGCACCGTGCGGTTCGTGACGCCGTGGGCCCACGACTACCTCGACGACGTGGAGCACCGCGAGGAGGGCGGCACCCCCGACATCATCGGATCGATCCGCGCCGGCCTGGCCTTCCGGCTCAAGGAGGCGATCGGGGTCGACACGATCACGGCGTTGGAGGAGCGCAACCTGCACCGGGCGTTGGCGGCATGGGACGAGATCCCGGCCCTCGAGATGCTCGGACCGGTCGATGCCGATCGTCTGCCGATCCTGTCGTTCCGGGTGCGATCACCGCGGGGTGGGTACGTGCATCACAACCTGGTGGTCGCGATGCTCGACGATCTATTCGGCGTTCAGGCGCGCGGCGGCTGCTCGTGCGCCGGCCCCTACGGACACGAGTTGTTGGGGATCGGCCGGGAGACCTCCACCAAGACCCGCCGCGCCGTCGCCACCGGACGCGCCGACGGGCTGCGGCCCGGCTGGACCAGGGTTGGGTTGTCGTACCTGCTCACCGACGCCGAGGTCGACTACATCATCCGGGCCGTCGCGCTGATCGCCGAGCACGGCTGGAAGCTGATCGATCACTACCGATTCGAGCCGGCCAGCGGCCTGTGGACCCACGTGCAGCTTCCGGCGGATCCGCCGCCCGATCTCGACGGGATGTTGCTGCACCCCCGCCAGATCCCCGAGCGCGACCGCTGGTGGTGCCAGGACCGCCTGAGCGACGATGACCTGGTTCACTACCTCGAGGAAGCCGAGCGCCTCGTGTGGACCACCCGGGCCGACGCCCGTCCGGTCGAGCAGGCCGCGGTCGGCGCCGAGTTCGACGAGCTGTGCTGGTTCGATCTCCCCGCCCGCTGCGTGCGCCGGGAAGCGACCCGCACCGCCCTGCTCAGCGCATAACACCTGGGGTCTGACCCCACGTGTTATGCGCCCGGACCAACTGGTTGCGTGGCGTAGCGAACCTCAGCGCACGTTCAGACTCCCGGTCAGGCTGAAAGGTGCGGTCCGCTCACCGCGGAGCGCGGAAGGGAGCAACCGTTGGGATCATCGAGGTCGCTGCTCGATCGGGTGCGAGCCGGAGTGATCGGTCGCGACGCCGTCCGGGTCGGGCCCTACGGCGCCCGGCGGGTCACCTACGCCGACTACACCGCCACCGGCCGTGCCCTCGATCTGGTGGAGAACGCCATCACTCGCGACGTGCTCCCGTGGTACGCCAACACGCACACCGAGTCGAGCACCACCGGGCGCCGCACGACCCGGCTGCGTGAGCAGGCCCGCGAGGCGGTGCGTGACGGCGTCGGCGGCAGCGCCGAGACCGCCGTGATCTTCTGTGGGTCCGGCGCGACGGGAGCGATCGACCGGTTCATCACGCTGCTCGGGCTGCACGGCCCGGCGCGTGGCTCGGCCCCCGACCCGCGCCGCCCCATCGTGTTCGTCGGACCCTACGAGCACCACTCCAACGAGATCGGCTGGCGCGAATCGACGGCCGAGGTCGTCACCATCCCGTTCGACGACCGCGGCGGCATCTGCGCCGACGGCCTGGAACGCGCACTGGTCCGCCACGCCGACCGTCCGTTCAAGATCGGCTCGTTCTCCGCCGCCAGCAACGTCACCGGCGTGATGTCGGACACGGCCGCGATCTCCCGTCTGCTCCACACCCACGACGCCCTCGCCTGCTGGGACTTCGCCGCCGCCGGGCCCTACGTCGACATCGCGATGGCGCCGCGGTGCGGCCACGACCCCGACGAGCGCTTCGACGCCGTCTTCCTCAGCCCGCACAAGATGATCGGCGGCCCGGGCAGCCCCGGCGTGCTCGCCGTACGTCGCGCGCTGCTCGACAACCCGACGCCGGCCGTGCCCGGCGGTGGCACCGTGCGCTACGTCAGCCCGTGGGGCCACGACTTCCTCGATGACGTCGAGCATCGCGAGGAGGGCGGTACCCCCGACATCATCGGCTCGATCCGCGCCGGCATGGCGTTCCGGCTCAAGCAGGCGATCGGTGTCGACACCATTGCCGCCACCGAGACCCGGCATCTGCGCGCGGCGCTCGACCGATGGCGTGAGCACCCCCGGCTCGAGCTGCTCGGGCCCACGGCGGGGCATCGGCTCCCGATCCTGTCGTTCCGCATCCGATCGCCACGCGGCGGTCATCTCCACCACAACCTGGTCGTCGCCATGCTCGACGACCTGTTCGGCATCCAGTCACGGGGTGGCTGTTCGTGCGCCGGCCCCTACGGGCACGAGCTGCTCGGCATCGATCGAGCGACCTCGCGCGCGCTGCGTCAGGCGGTGGCGACGGGCCGCGCCGACGGACTGAAGATGGGATGGACCCGGGTGGCCCTGTCGTACCTGCTGAGCGACGCCGAGGCCGACTTCGTGGCGCGAGCGATCGGGCTGATCGCCGACGACGGCTGGAAGCTGATCACCGACTACCGCTTCGACCCCGCCACCGGGTGCTGGACCCACCGTCGTGCGCCGTGTGAACCGGCCGCCGATCTGGGCGCGCTCGTGCTGGGCGACCATCCACCGGGCGAGTGCGATCATTGGTGGGCCGAGGACCCGCTGGCCGACCAGACCCTCGCCCAGTACCTGGAGGACGCCGACCGTCTGTTGTGGTCGCTCCCCGATGATCAGCGGCCGATGACCCCGGCCACGGTGTCGCCGACGTTCGACGCGCTGCGCTGGTTCGACCTCCCCGCCGCGTGTCTGCGCAGCCAGCCGGCCACCGGCCGCGCGATGCCGATCGAACATCGCCACCGCACCCGCCCTCAGACCGTGCCATCGACCTGACCGGTCGCGTCGCCCCCCGTCACGATCGGTCGGGAACGGGACTCGGGGGTGGTCTCAACGGCGAGGCCACCCCCGGGCTTCCGCCGAGCGCTCGCTCGAGCGTCGGACCCTCGGCGGTCAGATCTCGGAGAGCTCGACGATGCGTCCCTCGAGGTGACTGCGGGTCGCGGCCTCGGCGATGATCAGCGCCTGGAGACCGTCGCTGCCGGTCGGTGACACCGAGCCACCGTGGAGGGCAGCGGCGACGAAGGTGGCGACCTCGGCCCGGTAGGCGGGCATGTACCGCTCGATGAAGAAGTTCATCAGCGGTGCCGTGGTGTACCCGCCCGACCCGGCGATCTCGACGGTGTCCTCGTGCAGGTTCTGCGCCCTGGCCATCCCCGCCGACCCGTGGACCTCGATGCGTTGGTCATAGCCGTAGGTGGCCCGACGGGAGTTGGAGATCTGGGCGATCTTGCCGCTGTCGGTGAGCAGCGAGATCGCCGCCGAGTCGACCCCGATCGGCCCGACGATCAGCGGGTTGATCAGCGCCGAGCCGAACGCCGCCACCGCCACCGGCTCCTCGCCGAGCATGAACCGGGCCATGTCGAAGTCATGGATCGTCATGTCCTTGAACAGGCCACCGGAGCGCTCCATGTACTCCAGCGGTGGTGGACTCGGGTCGCGGCTGACGATGTTGACCATCTCGACCGCCCCGATGTCACCGGCGGTGATGCGCGCCCGCAACGTCATGAAGTTGGGGTCGAAGCGACGGTTGAACCCAACCATCAACAGGGCGTCGTGCTGCTCGACCACCTCGAGCACGGCCCGGACCCGCTCGACGTCGAGGTCGATCGGCTTCTCGCAGAACACCTTCTTGCCGGCGCGGGCGCCGGCCTCGATCATCTCGGCGTGCACGTCGGTCGGCGAGGTGATGAAGATGGCGTCGATGTCGGTCGCGTCGACGATCGCGTCGACCGAGCGGACCTCGGCGCCGTGTTCGCGGGCCAGTGCCTCGGCGGGTTCGGCGAACGCATCGGCGACCGCCACCAGCCGGGCATCGGCGGTGGCCGCGATGGCGCTGGCGTGAACCTTGCCGATGCGTCCGGCACCGAGCAGACCGATGGTGAGCGTGGACATGGGATCCCTTCGGGTCTTCGATCGAGTACGAGGCGGCAGGTTTTGCACCGCGCGGTACTCGGTTGACGGCAGATACTCGGTTGGAGGCGGTCAGGTGGGCGGGGTGACGGTGGGGCGGCGCTTGCGCATGGCGGTCATCGCGGCGGGGGAACCGTCGTTGAACGAGCCGAACCACTGGTCGAGCGGGATCGCCCCGTCGCCATAGTTCACCTCGAAGTACCTGTGGTGAAGGTAATGAGCGAAGCCGTGGGTGTCGAGGGTGGTTCCACCGATCTCGATTTCCTCGAAACCCGAATGACCGGGCACCGGTGCCATCGCCAGGTGCATCTGCGTGAACAGCATGTGCAGTGGGTGCGACGGCACGATCCAGTGGATCGTCATCGCGCTGAAGTACAGGGCGTGCTCGACGGGGTGCATCGACAGCCCCGACCATGGCGACGGGTTGACGTTGCGGTGGTGCAGCGAGTGGATCGGCTTGTACAGCGCCGGGACGTGGATCAGGCGGTGGATGGCGAAGAAGTGGACCTCGCGCCACAGCGGGATGGCCAGCATGATCACGACGATCCACACCGGGTGCTCGGCCCAGCCCAGCCACGGGATCGAGCCCCGGGCGAACAGCCACAACCCGATGACCTCGAAGGCGGTCATCACCGGGACACCGCTGGCGAGGGTCCACAGCACGTTGTCGCGATGCTGGCTGCCGAGGGTGAAGCGCCTGGAGTCGCGGGGCCACTTGGCGTTGTACTTGGTACGGGTGTCCTGAGCCCGGCGCACGTACAGCCGGCGATGCCACAGGCCGTACCAGACGATGACGATCACCAGGTTGCGCGCCGCGATCAGCGCGATCCAGCCGATGCCGAGGGTCGTCATCGTTGCCCGCGATGGTGTGGCCACCCACCAGATCAGCGCCGCGACACCGAAGTAGAGCAGCTGCCAGGACAACAGGTAGTCGGTGACGAACCATCGAGCGATGGCGACGGGGCGCGGCGGCCATTGGAACAGCGGGGCCGGGGCCGGGGTCGCGCTGGGCACCCAGTTGCCCGTGCCGTCGCGGACCCCCAACGCCGTCTCGTCGATCACGGACCGACCTCGTCTACCCTCACCCGCCGTCTCTCGACGGAGCTCAGCGCGCAGGCGGCGATCACCCGTTGCACGGCGGCGCCGGTGTCGAAGCCGGGCTCGACGGGTTGACCGGATCGAATGCCATGGATCCACCCTCGCGTCAGCGCGTCGGTCCGCCGGAACACGTCACGATAGGTGGCGCCGACCGGTGCCCGCCGGACGTCGCCCCAGATGTCGTCGGGGATCGGCAGCGCCCTCATCGGCTGGCCGGGCTTGGCGCCGTGGACGTCCTGGACGGTGTCCCAGTCGTTGATCATGTAGAGGCTGCCGTCGCTGCCGAACAGGTCGAACTGGTGCAGCTGGCCGAACGGTGAGTCGGCGTAGGTCGCGGCCGACACCGTCAGCGTGCCCTGGGCGCCGTTGGCGAACTCGGCGATGATCGTCGCCCCGTCGTCGGCGACGTCGTAGGGCCCGCCGTCGGGCCGTGGCGCCCGCTCGACGTGGTGGCTCAGCACACAGGTGACCGCGTCGATGTCGCCAAAGAACCAGCGGGCCATGTCGATCCAGTGGGAGCCGAGATCGCCGAGGACGCCGGCGCCGGCCTCGCCGACGTCGAAGCGCCAGGCGTACTCGCCGTCGCGGGCGTAGCCGGCGTAGTAGCGCAGGTTCAACAGGTACGGCCGTCCGAGGTAGCCGTCGTCGATCAGCCGCTTGACCCAGCGCGACGTCGGCATGAACCGATAGGTGAACGGCACCATGCAGACCCGGTCGCCAGCGCCGGCGGCGGCGGCCATCTGGTCGGCTTCGGCGACGGTCATCGCCAGCGGCTTCTCGCACAGCACGTGCAGCCCGGCGTCGAACGCGGCCATCGTCAGGCGGTGGTGGGTCTTGTTGACCGTCGAGATGATGACGGCGTCGATCTCGCCGCTGGCAAACATCTCCATCGGGTCGGTGAAAACCAGCGGGATGCCATGGGTGCGGGCAAAGGTGCTCGTCCGCTCGGCCGACCGTCCACAGATCGCTCGCAACACGGCGCCGTCCGATCCCGCCAGCGCGGGAACGAACATCGTCTCGGTCCACCATCCCGGCCCGACGATGCCCACGCGCACCACAGCGGCGCCATCCCCGACAGCCATGGACCGATCATGGAGGCCGGACGCCACTATGTCAATATGTCACAACAAATGAGGTGATCGAGCGGTGTTCAGACCGACGCACGCCGCTCGACCAGGGCGTCGATCCGCCGACCGAACTCGGCGGCGGTGGCCTGCTCGGCGAGCGCCGTCACCATGATGTCGAGATGCGAGGCCGGCGTCAGGCCATCGAGCGGCGGGTCCTTGTCGAGGTTGGTCGGGAAGGCATAGCCGTCGGCGGCCGCGGTTGCGGCGTGGCGGACGAGAGCGGGGTCCATCCCGGCGGCGGCGCGCCCGGCCAGCACCTCGTAGACGGCCTTGGACATCCGGATCCGGTCCATCGTCTCCATCGCCCGGCCCATCGCCGAGGAGACCTGGATCAGGTTGGCCATCCGGGCGATGTCGGGCGTGTGGTTGGTGCCCGCCCCGTGGAACAGCGCCGGGCTGAAGAAGACGACATCGCCCAACGACAGCGGGAGCTGGGTGTAGTTGGCGGTGAAGTACTCGATGAACCCCGCACGGCGCCACGCCAGGAACCCGGGCGGATACTTCTGCGAGTGCGGCAGGTACATCGTGGGGCCGGACTCGACCGGCATGTCGCAGTGGGCCACCGCGCCCTGCAACGTCAGCACCGGCGACAGCAGGTGGGCGTGGGCCGGGTAGTCCTCCGCCTCGTCGTCGGTCATGAACCCGACGTGATAGTCCCGGTGCGGTGACTGGGCGGCGCCACCCGGGTTGACCACGTTGACCTGCGAGCTGATCTGGTAGCCGGGGCCCAGCCAGGCCCTGGCGCCGAGGGCGATCATGTCGTTGGCGTAGTAGTCGACGAAGACCTCGGGGGCCTGGGCGGCGAGCTTTTCGATGGCGTTCCACACCCGATCGTTGGCACCCGGTTTGGCGTAGTGGTCACCCACCGCGCGCCCCTCGGCATGCTGTTGGGCGATCATCGCCCGGAACTCGGCGGTGGCGCGATCGACGACATCGCGTTCGAAGGCCCCCTCGATCACGAAGATCCCGGGACCGTCGGCCAACACCCAGGCCAGCTCGTCGCGCGCGTTGCGATCGTCGCCGTCGGCCGTGATCAGCCGACGCAGCGTGGCGGCTCGGTAGACCGGCACCCCGGAGCGCACCTCGTTCGACAGCGGGAACTCGCCCGCCGGCTGCTCGACGATCGCCCGCAGATCCTCCAGCCGGCAGTCGTGGCGCGACATGAAGCTCCGTCGCGCCGGTCGCTCGGTGATCGTCATCGCGGATACCTCATCGTGGTCTGTGGTGGTCTGTCGTGGATCGGCTCAACTCTCGACCACCGACATCTCGATCGAGTAGTGCTCGGCGTCGTAGACGTGGTCGCCGACCTCGACGACACGCCCGGTGTCGTCCTGCATGACCCGGCGCATCGTGACCAGCGGGGCGCCACGCTCGACGCCGAGCAGAGAGGCCTCCTCGGCGTCGGCGATCTTGGCGCCGAGGCGTTGTTGGGCGTAGTGAGGTCTCACCCCACCCGCCCGCAACAGTGCGTAGAGGCCTTCGGCCTGCAGTTGCTCGGCAGTCAACTCGTCCGCGACGTCACGCAGCAGCCAGTTGTGCAGGAGGGCGAGGGGCCGCGATCCCGCGGCGCGGATTCGGACGATCTCGATCACCTCGTCGCCGGGGGCGATCCCGAGCTCGCCGGCAACCTCGTCGCCGGCACCGGCCGCGGCGAGCGACAACACGGTCGTGGTCGGGGTGCGGCCCGATGCGGCGAGGTCCTCGTGGAGGCTCGACAACGAGAACGGTCGGCGGACCTGGTCGTTGACGACCTGGGTGCCGATGCCCCGACGGCGCACCAGCAGACCTTCCTCGACGAGATCCTGGATGGCGCGACGCACGGTCGGCCGCGAGACCTGCCAGCGCTCGGCCAGCACGATCTCGTTGCCCAGATAGGTGCCCTTGGGCAGTGCGCCCGCCGAGATCGCCTGGCGGAGCTGGTCGGCGAGCTGGTGGTACAGCGGTACCGGACTCAGCCGGTTGAGCGTGACGGTCGCGTCCACATCATCCTCCCGGTAGTTGTCACTATGTCAGAACAACTCCCGGATGTCACGCCGTGGGCTACCAGCCAGCGAGGACCACCACCGTCACCATCACCAGCCCGGCGACCTGCAACAGCGACGAGACGGTTCCCAGCGCGTACCCGACGCCGTGGGGCTGGAACTCATCGACGACCCCGAGCCGCCAGTTGATCAGGTCCTTGGCAAACAACGAGAGCGCGCCGGCGCTGATCAGCAGTGCCGTGACGGTGGCGACCCCATCCGAGGGTGCGGCCAAGCGGATCAACACCAGCATCCCGATCACCAAGGGGGCCTGCATGTACGCGCCGACGTGGGCCAAGCGAAGGTACTTCGGCGTGTCGGGGGCGGTCTCCCGAAGCCGTCCCATGACGAGACCGGTGCACACGCCGCCGACGAGCAGCACCACGGCGGTGAGGGCGAGCAGACGTTCGGCGGTGGTCATCGGTGGGCTCCTGACGCGTCGCCGCAAGCGTTGTCAGCAGGGGCCGCCCCGTCAATCGGATTTGCGCCACCGGGCGACGAACCAGGCGCCGGCACCGATCAAGGCCACGACGGCCAGCGCCTCGTCGGACACCATGGCACCGGCGTCGAGCGCCCACTCCTCGGCCCGCGCCCCGGCCAGCGCCACATCCTGGTTCTCGACCAGGCTGTCCCCGTTGGCCAGCATGAACACCCCCACCGCGGCCAGCAGCAGGCCCGACACCAGCGACGTGGAGTGAAAGGTGAACCGCCCGACGTGCACGGCGCGACCGCGCAGCCAGCGCGTGACGCCTTGGCCGAGCCGACCCCACACCAACGACAGCATCACCAGCGGCACGGTCATCCCGACGGCGTAGATCGCCAGCATCACCCCGCCGCGCACCGGCTGGCCGCCGGCCGCCGCGAGCACCAGGATCGACCCCAGGATCGGCCCGGTGCAGAACCCGGTCAGCCCGTAGGCGAGCCCGAGCGCATAGATCGACGCCGGGTTCGAGCTCTGACCGGCGGTGTCGGCACCCCGTCGCAACATCACGAAGCCACCACCCACCGCCGTCAACACGCCGAGCACGATGATCACGATGCCCGACACGGTGATCACCGTCTCTTGATGGCTGCGCACGAACACGGTCAGCGACGACGCCGACACCCCGAGGGGCACCAGCGTGGTGACCAACCCGGCGTAGAACACGGCCGTGCGGGCCAACAGCTGCGAGCGCCGCTCGAAGGCATAGGCGAAGAACGACGGCAACAGCAGGGCGCCGCACGGGCTGAGCAACGCGAGGACGCCGCCCACGAGTGCCGCGACGTACCCGACCTCGCTGCCCATGCGGTCAGTCGACGCTGGCGTCGAGCACGTTGCCGAGGATCGTGTCCAGCCGCTCCTCGTTCACGAACCCGCCGATCGGCACACCGTTGACGACCATCGCCGGGGTGCCGGTGAACCCGAGCGCGTAGCCCATCTGGGTGTCGGCCCGCACGCTCTCGTCGACCTCGGGCGAGCGGTAGTCGACCAGGAACTGGTCGTAGTCGAGACCGATCTCGTCGGCGACCGACTCCACCTTGGCCAGCATCTGGGCTTCGGACTGGCGCTCGTGGTAGGCGGCCATCTCCTCGTCGGTCGGCTCCCGGTCGAAGAGCGGGTCTCCGCTGCCGGCGATGTAGGGGTACATCACCTCGGCCAGCTCCCAGTAGCGGTCCTGGAGCCCGGCGGCGGCACCGGCCTTGGCGCCGGGCATCGCCCGCTCCTCGTAGGGCATCATCCGCGACTCGATCCGCAGTTGGCCGGTGTCGACCCACTTGTCGATCGTCGGGGGCATCGTCAGGCGGTGGAAATGGCCACACCATCCGCAACCGAAGGACTCGAAGGTGACCATCACCAGCGGCGCATCGGGATCACCGATCCCCATCGCCTCGTTGGTGACGCGCAACGGCGCCATGATCGATCGGCCGGGCTCCTGCGCCGGGATCGTCGTGGACGCCTCGGCCGGGCCGTCGCCGCGGTCGCCGGCCGGGGTCCCCGCCGCCGTCACGGTCGTCGGTGCGGCGACGCCACCGGTGTCGACCAGCGCCGGGTCGTCGTCGCCGAAGACGGTCAACGCGGCCACCACCGCGGCGACGGCGACGGCGAAACCAGGGATAAGCAGTCGGGGGAGCTTCACGATGAACAACGACCGCGAGGGGAACGGTCGCTGGCGACCCTACCCCGGGACCCGCGGCGTGCCCACTCGGCCACCCGCCCCGCGTCGGGCGCCGAGCGCGCCCCGCATCGCTAGGGTTCGAGCCCGTGATCCTGTCGGACCGCAGCCTGCGCGAGGCCATCGCCGAGGGGCGCATCGTCATCGATCCCCACGATCCGGCCCTCATCCAGCCGTCATCGATCGACGTACGTCTGGACCGGTTCTTCCGGGTGTTCCGCAACCACACCACCGGGGTGATCGACGTCAAGCAAGACCAGACCGAGATGACCGAGCTGATCGAGACAGCCGCCGACGACGTCTTCATGCTCCACCCCGGTGAGTTCGTGCTCGGCTCGACCCTCGAACGGGTTGCCGTGCCCGACGACCTGGTCGGCCGGGTCGAGGGCAAGTCGAGCCTCGGGCGTCTCGGCTTGCTGATCCACTCGACCGCCGGGTTCATCGACGCCGGCTTCGACGGTCACGTGACCCTGGAGCTGGCCAACGTGGCGAGCCTGCCGATCACCCTCTACCCGGGGATGAAGATCGGTCAGATCAGCTTCATGACCATGACCACGGCGGCCGACCAGCCCTACGGCAAGGGCGCCAAGGGATCGAAGTACCAGGGACAGCGGGGACCGACCCCGAGCAGGTATTTCGAGAACTTCCGTCGGTGACGACCGCTCGCCGCCCGACACCCGGCGGCACCGGGCGAGCAGAAAGTCCGCGCTGCCCGTATCCCATCCGGCCGGCCCGACGATCACGAACGTGACAGGTGATGGCACTGGCACTGATCCCCTCGGTACGCCAGCGGTCATCGACCCGACTGTCACTGGTCGAGGGCGTGCAACGACGCGGTCGCCCCGGCCGGTGGCAGGCCAACCTGGATCGAACGCTGGCCGGCGCTCGGCCCGGTGTCGTCCAAGCGGCCGGGGATGGACCCCCGACCCCGAGGACTACTCGCCGGCGACCGGAGTCGCCGGGGCGGCCGGCGAGGCGAGGGGGCTGGCCTGTTCCTCGAACCGGCGCTCACCGTTCTCGATCGCATCGAGCAGGTGGACGGCGAGATCGGCGACCTTGACGTCGTCGTCATCGGCTCCGGCCGCCTTGGCGCCATCGTCGAGCATGATGTAGCAGAACGGGCAGGCGGTGGCGATGCGGGTCGCGCCGGTCGACAGGGCCTCCTTGGCCCGCTCGTCGTTGACCTTCACGCCGATCGACTCCTCCATCCACATGCGGGCGCCGCCGGCGCCGCAGCACATGCCCGTGGTGCCGTTGCGGGGCATCTCGACGATGTCGATGCCCTTGATCGACCCGACCACCTTGCGCGGCGCCAGATAGACGTCGTTGTGGCGGCCGAGGTAGCACGAGTCGTGGTAGGTGAGACGCTCGTCGAGCGTCGCCTGGCTGACGTCGAGGCGACCATCGGCGATCAACTGCTCGAGCAGCTGGGTGTGATGGACGACCTCGTAGTGCCCGCCCAGCTGCGGGTACTCGTTGAGCAGCGTGTTGAAGCAGTGCGGGCACTGGGTGATGATCTTGCGCACGCCCATGCTGTTGAGCATCTCGATGTTCGGGGTGGCGAGCATCTGGAACAGGTACTCGTTGCCCGACCGGCGCGCCGAGTCGCCGGTGCACATCTCCGACGGTCCGAGCACGGCGACCTCGATGCCGGCACGCGCCAGCAGCTTGGCCATCGCCTGGGTGACCTTCTTGTTCTTGTCGTCGAACGAGCCGGCGCAGCCGACCCAGTAGAGGTACTCGGCCTGCAGCGGCTCGCCGGGGTCGACGACGGTGACGTCGGGCAGATCCTTGGCCCAGTCGGCGCGGTCGCCCTGGCTCATGCCCCACGGGTTGCCCTGGTTCTCCATGCCGCGGTAGGCGTTGCCCAGCTCGGTCGGGAAGTTCGACTCCATCAACGACAGGTAGCGCCGCATGTCGAGGATCTTGTCGAGGATCTCGATGTTGACCGGGCAGATCTCATCGCACGCCTTGCAGGTGGTGCAGGACCACACCTCGTCGGCGGTGATCCGCTCGAACAGCGAGTCGGCACCGATGGTGATCGCGGCGTCGGTGCCGATCGGCGGTGTGACGACCGGGTCGCCCGTGGCCGCCATCACCTCGCCGGTCTTGAGGACGATCTCGCGCGGGTCGAGCGGCTTGCCCGTGGCGTGGGCCGGGCACACGCTGGTGCAGCGACCGCACATCGTGCAGGCGTCGGTGTCAAGCAGCTGCTTCCAGGTGAAGTCCTCGACCACCGAGGCGCCAAAGGTCTCCAACTCGGTCTCGGCCAGGTTGGGCATCGGCTTCATCGCGCCCTTCGGACGGTCCTTGTCGCGCAGGTACATGTTCAGCGGGGAGGTGAACATGTGGCGCAGCATCGTGATCGGCAGGATCGCCAGGAACACGACGAACGACACGACGTGGGCGATCCACCACCACTGATGCCAGGTCTCCAGGCTCGACACCGACCAGCCGTCGACCAGCGAGCTGAGCGGGTAGCCGATGAAGCTCCACTGCTCGTAGTCCATGTCCAG
>JBKEAH010000113.1:0-48938 GCA_047972065.1 Desertimonas sp. | reverse complement strand
TGGGGCGAGTCGGTGCATGCCGTCGTGGTCGCCCGGCCCGGTGCGTCGCTCGACGCCGACACCGTGAACGAGCACGCCCGGGCCCACCTGGCCAGCTACAAGGTGCCGCGGTCGTTGTCGTGGCTGGGCGAGCTCCCCAAGACGGGAAGCGGGAAGATCCTCAAGCGCGAGCTGCGGGCGCCGTTCTGGGCCGACCGCACGTCCAACGTGTGACGGCACGGTAGAACGACGGCGTGCGCTCGGGTTTCGTCACGCTGGTCGGCCGGCCCAACGTCGGCAAGTCGTCGTTGATCAACGCGATCTGCGGAGCCAAGGTGAGCATCGTCTCCGACAAGCCCCAGACGACGCGCCACCGGGTCCGAGGCATCCTCAATCGCCACGACGCGCAGATCGTCTTTGTCGACACCCCCGGTTTGCACAAGCCGGTCACGGCGCTCGGTGAGCGGGTGAACGCCACGGCGATCGACAGCGTGGCCGAGTCCGAGGACGGCATCGACGTGGTCTGCCTGGTGATCGACGCCACCGCGCCGTTCGGCGACGGCGACCGCTGGGTCGCTCAGCACCTCGACCTGTCGGCGGCCACGGTGATTGTCAACAAGATCGATCGTGCCAAGCCCGCACAGGTGATCGCCCAGCTCGCCGCCGTCGCCGAGCTGGAGGCTGCCGCCTACTTCCCGGTGTCGGCCCGGACCGGTGAGGGGCTCGGCGGACTCGTCGCCCATCTGTCGTCGGCGTTGCCGCAGGGGCCGTCGTTCTTTCCCCCCGACGTGGTGCGCGACATGCCCGAGGAGCAGTGGGTCGCCGAGCTGGTGCGCGAGCAACTCCTCGCCGTGACCCGTGACGAGTTGCCGTACTCGATCGCCACCAGGGTGAGCGAGTGGGAAGGCAAGCGGATCCGCGTCGAGATCATCGTCGAGCGCGAGAGCCAGAAGGGCATGGTGATCGGCAAAGGTGGGCTGGTGCTCAAGGAGGTCGGGCAGCGGGCCCGGGCCCAGCTCCCGGCGGGCACGTATCTCGAGCTGCGGGTCAAGGTCGACAAGGACTGGCAGCGTCGCGCCGAGCGCGTGGAGCGACTCGGATACTGAGAGTGGCCGCCGACCGGGCGGCACGGCTTGGCGCTCGCTCTGAGCCGTGGCCGTTCAGCCATCGGTGGTGCCGGTGGCCGGCGCCGTCCCATCGAGCTCGACGGGCGCGATGCCACCGGCGCTCGGCGCCCCGTCGTCGATGGCGCGGTCGCTGAGCAGCATCAGATAGTCATCGGCGGACACCGCCTGTCCGGCGACCACCGTGGTCTGCCCGTTCCCGAGCCGCACCCGCAGCGGCTCGCCGTCGAGGGTGAACGACACCTGGCCGACCCCCGGCTGCTCGGTCAGGGTGAGCACGATCTGGGCGATCGCCGGCAGTTGCTGATCGGCAGGGATCGTGTCGTAGGCGTCGCCCACCAGGTCCACCTCGGCCACGCCACCCCGCCGGAACGCCGTGTTGATCAGCCCGGCGGGAACCGCCGAGGACAGACCGACAGTGGCTTCCCCGGTGACCGGACCGTTCTCCAGCGCTTCCAACACCCGGCGCAACCGCACCGGGCTGGACAGGTTCTGGGTCACGCTGGTGACCAGATCGCCGTCGAGGAAGAAGAGCTGCACGCTCTGCGTGGCGACGGCGATGGTGCTGGTGGTGGGGGCCAGGATCGTCGTGTCGGCGGAGTCGTCGGGCGGGACCATCCCCGTCGTGGGGGTGCTGGTGGTCGTCGGCGTCGTGGTCGTCGTCTGGTCGAGCCCGAACAACTCGTCGGGCGACAGGTGCCGAACCCCGCTGGTGTCGTACCCGCACCCTGCGACCAGGGCAATCAGCCCGGCCCACGCACCCCGGCGTCGCGGCGTCATCGTTCGCTTCCACTGGGCAGGCGCACGACGAACCGGGCGCCGCCACCGGGTCGGTCCTCCACCCAGGTCTCGCCGCCCTGGGCCGCGGTGTGTGCCGCGACCAGCGCCAAGCCGAGTCCGGTGCCGACGCGGTGCCGGGCGGCGCTCCCGCGGGCGAACCGCTCGAAGATCCGCCCCCGTTCGCCCCGTGCGACTCCCGGTCCGCCGTCCTCGACGGCGACCAGCACGTGTTCGCGGTCGTCGTCGGACTCGATCGACACGCGTACCGGACCGCCGCCGTGGGTGTCGGCGTTCTCCAACAGGTTCGCCAGCACCCGTTCGTAGCGCAGCTTGTCGATGCGTGCGGTGCGCGGCGCGCCTGGTTGCACCTGGATCGGTAGGTCGGGGAACCCCGTCCGCGTCGCGATGCGCCGACTCACCTCGGCAAGGTCGACCTCCTCGAGGTGGAGATCGCTGGCCCCGGCGTCCAGCCGGGAGAGCTCCAGCAGGTCGATCACCATCGCGTCGAAGCGGCGCACCTGACCGACGACGACGTCCAAGGCCTGCTGCGTGCGGGTCGGCAACTCGCCGCGGCGACCGTTCATCACCTCGGCCGCGGCCGTCAGGGCCGTGATCGGCGAGCGCAACTCGTGGGACACGTCGGAGGCGAAGCGGGCCTCCCGCTCGATGCGCGCCTGGACGGCGTCGGCCATCCCGTTGAACGACTCGGCCAGCCGGTCGAGATCGGGATCGCCCTCCAAGGCGACACGGGTGCCCAGATCGCCCGAGGCGATCTCACCGGCCACACCGGTGATCCGATCGAGGGGCCGAAGGAGGCGTCGGCTCGTCCACCAGCCGGCGCCGGCGGCCAGTAGCACGGTGGCGATCGATCCGACCACCAACGCCAGGACCACCGAGCCGAGGGTCCGTTCGGTCGGGCTGAGGTCGATGGCCTCGTAGTACGTCAGGTTGAACTCGGCGAGGTGGATGCCGAACCCGACATAGTTCTGGTGCCCGAACGAGTAGACCTGCGACCCTGACGACCCTCGGCCGGCGTCTTCGCGCAACCGGGCCGGGAAGGCGGTCTCGTCGATCCGACTGTCGGTCGTCGCGACGTCGCCACCCGGGCCGAGACGCATGAACGCGAACCCGTCCGCCGCCGTGCGCAGCTCGGCGGGAAAGAACTCGGCCAGCGTCGCCGTGCCGTTGCGCCGCAACTCGTCGCGCACCAGGGTGGCGTTGCCGACCGCCTCCGACCGGGCGATATCGAGGCGCTGTTCGAACAGCGAGTCGCGGGTGAAGGCGTAGGTCACCGCGGTCAACGTGACCGTGGCGATCAAGGCGATCAGACCGAAGACCAGGGTCACCTTGGTGCGCAACCGCATCCGACGGGGCCTCATCACCGGGCCAGTCTGACCGAATCTCGTGGAAAACCGAGTCCCTGACACCCGCTGCCGGTGAGACACCAGGGGAGGATCGGTGCCCCACCGGTGCAGCGTGAACGTTGCCCAGGATGCGGCCTCTGTGTGACACCCGTGCACGCGGAATGTGCGATTCGTGTAACAAGATCGGGGCGCTCGGGCCCGCCGGAGGACGGCAGACTGGTGACACCGTGTACTCGCTGCTGTTCATCGAAGACGACGATCAGATCCGCCTCGCCCTGTCGATGGCGCTCGAGGACGAGGGCTACCAGGTTCGCGGGGCCGCCGACGGGCGAACAGGTCTCGAAGCGTTCGACTCGCACGAGGTCGATCTGGTGCTGCTCGATCTGCGGTTGCCCGACATGTCGGGGTTCGACGTGTGTCGCGCCCTGCGTGCTCGCAGCATCGTGCCGATCATCATCATCACCGCCCAGACCGACACCTATGACCTCGTCGCGGGGCTGGAGGCTGGCGCCGACGACTACGTCACCAAGCCGGTGATCCCCAAGGCGTTGGCGGCGCGGATTCGCGCCCAGCTGCGGCGCGTCCAACTCCATGAGCCGGCCGCCACGCCGCAGGGCACGCACTTTGGCGACCTCGAGCTGCGCCGGCAGCAGGGGATCGTGCTCAAGGGCGGACGCGAACTGTCGCTGACCAAGACCGAGTACCGCCTCCTCTGCGAGTTCGCCGATCATCCTGGTGCAGTGTTGTCCCGCGACCAGTTGCTCGAGCGGGTGTGGGGCTACCAGTACCTCGGCGACTCCCGCCTGGTCGATGCGCACGTCCGCCGGCTGCGGCTGAAGGTCGAGGATCACCCCGACGACCCGCGACTGATCGTGACGGCGCGCGGCCTCGGCTACCGGTTGATCGCGTGACCGGCGTCGTCGAGGGCGAGGGCTGGGACCACGTCGCCTGGCGGGTCGAACGCCCCGACGGTGTCTGGATCGAGAAGCGGGTCAAGGACGGTCCGGCCGACGCGGCGGCCGCATCGGCCGCCCGCGAGGCCGCGGTCATGCGCGTGGTCGGGACCGCGCTGGGTCGCTGGGTTGCCGCCGATGCGTCGTCGGCGGGGGACACGCTCACGTATCGGCGCATCGAGGGCACGCCGTTGACCAGCCTCCTGGCGGAGGGCCGCGTCGACGACGTCGCGCGTCATCGCCTGGCGCACCAACTGGGTCAGCTGATCACCGAACTGGCGATCGACGTCACCGACCATCTCGACCTCCCGGTCGATGACGGTGGCTGGGTGCCGTGGTTCGAGGAGTGGGAGCACCTGGTCGCGACGATCGCCGACCACGTGTCCGCAGACGTGCTCGCACGCGTTCGGGCCCTCCCCGACGCACCCCGTCCGCCGGCGCCAACGCCTGCCGAACTGGTCTTCACCCACAACGATCTCGGCGGGGAGCACGTGCTCGTCGATCCGTCCGGGCTGACGATCAGCGGCATCATCGACTGGACCGACGCGGCGATCGCCGATCCGGCCGCCGATGTCGGCCGGCTGCTGCGCGACCTCGGTCCGCAGGTGCTCGACCCGATCCTCGACGGGATGGGCGCGATCGGTGAACGCCGGGAGGCACTCGGCGCACGTGCCTGGTGCTACGCCCGTCTGCTGATCGTCGAGGACCTCGCCTACGCCCTGGTGAACCGCCCGTCGCTCGTCCCGTTCGAGCAGCGTCGCCTCGCCGTGCTGTTCGCCGAGGTGGCTTAGACGGGTCGGGAGCGCAGGTACTCGCCGAGACCCTTGGCCTGCGGGTCGAACGCCGTGGACGACGCCACGCCCTCGCCGAGATAGCCGACCAGCACGAAGTTGAGGGCGCGCAGGTTGGGGAGCTCGTAGCGGTGGATGGGGCGATCACCGGTCTCGGGCAGCATCTCGCGCGCCCGGTCGACCGTCAGATGCTCGGCCAGCCATGCGTAGCCGGCGTCGTCGCGGGCCCAGATCCCCACGTTGGCATTCCCGCCCTTGTCCCCGGACCGAGCGCCGAACCATCGGCCCAGCGGCTCACCGGCCGGGAGGTCGGCTGGTGCCGCATCGATGGTCGGCGGGGTGATCGGTTCCGACGGCGGCGATGTGGTCGGCGCGGGATCGATGGCGATCCTTCGACCGTCGTCCAGGACCACCCGCTGGTCGACCTCGTCCGCCGGCACCAGCGCCGGCCAGTAGACGCCGTACGCCGACGCCGGGCCGGGCGCGGACGTGGCGAAGAAGCCGGGAATGCTGGCCAGCGCCAGCTCGACCGCCGCCGAGGAGAACGCCCGTCCGACCGACCGGTCGTCGGGGCCCTTGGCCGTGACGTGAAGGAAGCCGCTGGAGCGCTCCTGGTCGATCCCGGACGGGTCGACGGGGGCGAACCGCACGTCGAGGGTGACGCCCCGCGCGGCCAGCTCATCGTTGCCGCCCAGCGCCGCGGTGAGCGCGTGCTCGACCCATGCCGCCTTGGCCGCCTGGTCGAGACCGGTCAGCACGAACGTCATCCGGTTGCGGTAGCCGCCCTCGTAGTTCAACGCGACCTTGGTCGTCGGCGGCGCCGGCTCGCCCCGGGTGCCGCTGATGCGCACCCGGTCGGCGCCGTCATCGCTGAGGACGCAGGTGTCGAACCGGGCGATCACGTCGGGGTTCGGATAGGCCGGCGGACCGATCTCGTAGAGCAACTGGGCGGTGACGGTCTCGATCGTCACCCGGCCGCCGGTGCCGGGGTGCTTGGTGATCACCGACGACCCGTCCTCGGCGACCTCGGCGATCGGGAACCCCAGCGGGCGTGACGGGGCCCGGCCCGGTTGGTCGCCCAACTCTGTGAAGAACGAGAAGTTGCCGCCGGTGGCCTGGGGGCCGCACTCGATGACGTGTCCGGCCGCCACGGCGCCGGCCAGGCGATCCCAGTCCGTCGATGACCAGTTCCACCACCACGCCGCCGGACCGACGACCACGGCGGCGTCGGTGACCCGGGGCGCGACCACGACGTCGGCCCCCTCGCGCAAGGCTCGAACGATCCCCCACCCACCGAGGTACGCGTTGGCGCTGACCGGCTGGACCGTCAGCGGTTCGCCGCTGTCGAGGTGGTCGAGATGGGGGCGCAGACCGTCGATGCGCTCCATCAGGTCGTCACCTTCGATGTGGGCGACGTTGACGCTGATGCCCAGCCGGTCAGCGATCTCGCGCACCCGGTCGGCACACCCGGCCGGGTTGAGCCCACCGGCGTTGGTGACCACCTTGATGTTGCGATCCACGCAGGTGCCCAGGACCTGCTCCATCTGCGTGAGGAACGTCGCTGCGTAGCCGGCGTCGGCGTTGCGGGCCTTCGCCTTCCAGAGGATCAACATCGTCAACTCGGCCAACCAGTCGCCGGTCAACACGTCGATCGGCCCACCCTCGACCATCTCGCGAGCCGCCGAGAGGCGGTCCCCGTAGAACCCCGAGCAGTTGGCGATGCGGATCGGTCGGTGGTCGGCCACGGTGCGAGCCTCGCACGCCGACCATCCCCGGCCGGCACCGATCCGTCGCGGGCGCACGACTTGACACCGGTGCGACCCGGTGTGTCACCCTCGGCGCCTTCTACCCCCAAAGGACACAGGAGCCCCGATGACACGACGTTCGACGAGATCGCGCTGGACCGGCGCGGTCGTGGCGCTGGCGGCACTGGCCGCGGCGGGCGGCCCGGTGGCGGCCGGCAGCGAGGACAGCGAGCCCGACCGCACCGACGCCGCCGGCACCGCCGCCGAGACCGCCGAGACCGCCGAAGGCCCCGCCCGCGGCGGAACCTTGCGCTATGGCGACGCGGTCGGGCCAAGCCGCTTCGATGCGCACCGTTCGACGATCGGTCAGGACATCCGCTTCTTCACCCCGGTCTACGACCGGTTGGTCCACTTCGACGCGGCGGGTGCGCTGGTTCCCGGGCTGGCGACGGAATGGGTGTTCGGCGATGACGGGCTGAGCTTTACGATGACGCTGCGCGAAGGGGTCACCTTCCACGACGGCGAGCCGTTCGACGCCGCGGCGGTGCAGGCCAACATCGAGCGTGGCCAAACCCTCGAAGGGTCGTCGATCGCCGGTGATCTCGAACCGATCACCGCCATCGAGACGCCCGATGATCACACCGTCGTGCTCACCCTCGACCGTCCCTACTCGGTGCTGCCCGGCCTGCTCTCACACCGCGCTGGCGTGATGATCAGCCCGGCCGCCTTCGACGACACCGACCTCGACTTCGCCCCGGTCGGCGCCGGGCCGTACCGGGTGACGGAGTATCAGGAGAGCAGCTTCATCACCTACGAGCGCTACGAGGACTACTGGGATCAGGACCTCGGCGGGCCGGACCGGATCGAACTGCAGATCATCCCCGACAGCCAGACCCGGTTCAACGCACTGCGTTCCGGGCAGGTCGATCTCACCAACATCACCGGTGTCCAGGTCGAAGAGGCCGAGCAGGCCGGTCTCAGCGTCGACAGCGAGCCCGGTCTGACCTATCTCGTGCTGTACCTCAACCGGGCCAACTCGGAGCTCGGCGACCCGCTGGTCCGTCAGGCCATCAACCATGCCATCGATCGCCAGGCGATCGTCGACGCCGTGCTCTTCGGGGCCGGCGCGACCGCGGTGCAGCAGTTCCCCGAGGGCTACTTCGCCTACAACCCGGACTATCCCGGCGACTACTACGCGTACGACCCGGACCGGGCGCGGGAGTTGCTGGCCGAAGCCGGTCTCGAGGACGGCTTCGAGTTCACGATGCTGGTGACCAACCTCGACACCTACATGCGCTCGGGCGAAGCCGTCCAGGCCTATCTCGCCGAGGTCGGGATCACCGCCAACATCGAGCTGGTCGAGGCGGCGCAGACCGCCGACGTGTACTACGCCCAGCAGCAGGGTGACGCCCTGTTGTCACAGTGGGGTGGCCGCCCGGACCCGCAGATGACCCTGGCGTTGCAGTTCACCGACACCGGGTTCTCGAACCCGGGTCGTCACACCACCCCGGAGTTCATGGAGGCCGATGCGGCGACATCGGCGGCGATCGACCCCGCCGAGCGTGAAGCGGCCCTCCACGCCGAGGTCGCGGTCGTGGTGGAGGAGGCCCTCCAGGTGCCGATTGCCCATGACTACGCCAACTTCGCGTACAACGACACCGTGTCGCAGTTCGCCCGGCTGATCACCGGCCAGCCCAACTTCCCGGGCATCGAGATCGCCCAGGACTGACTGCTGTGGGCTCCGCCCGACCGGCCAAGCCGGATCGGGCGGAGCCTGCCGTGTTCGCTCCGACCCTGCGGATCGTCACTCACCCAACCTCTCGTCGAGCGGGCGGAGCCCGTCAGCCCGACCCGTCGACGACAAGCAGCACCTGGCCCGACTCGACCTGATCGCCGACCGCGGCCCACACCTCGGCGACGATGCCGTCGCGAGGGGCGACGATCTGGTGTTCCATCTTCATCGCCTCGATCACCATCAGCGGCTCGCCGGCGACCACCGCCTGGTTGGCCGTTGCCAGAATCCGCAGCACGGCACCGGGCATCGGAGCGCTCAGCGACCCGGCCGCACTCGCCGCCTGCGGGGCGGGATGGCGGGGCACGATCCGAACCCGCCGATGACCGTCAGGGCCATCGATGATCCGCAGGTCGCCGGAGCGACCGACCATGTATCGCCGCTCGAGCCCGTCGACGACGACCACCGCCGCGGCGTCGACGACGCGAGCGGTCTCGATGGCGACGTCGGCACCATCGACGCGCAGCTCGGCGAGCTCGCCACGGCGGCCGAAGCGGAAGCCGACTCGGGTCGCCTCGTCCCCATCCCCACCGTCGATCACGTCGAGGTATTGATCGGCCGAGGGGTTGTTGCGCCAGCCGGTTGGGATGTCGGCAAGGGCTCGTGCCCGAGCTCGCTGAGCTGCCGCCTCGGTGATCACCAGGGCTGCCAACGCCGGGCCCCGATCGCCGGTGATCGCAGCGGCACGTCGATCGTCGTCGAGAAAGCCGGTGTGCACGTCGCCGGCTCGAAACTCGTCGTCGTCGAGGATCCGCACCAACTGGACGCGGTTGGTGACCGGTCCGTGCAGCCGCGCCGACGTCAACGCTCGGCGGAGCGAGCGGATCGCCCCCCGACGAGTGGGTCCATGGGCGATGACCTTGGCCACCATCGAGTCGTAGTAGGGGCTGATGACCGAGCCGGACTCGACGCCGGTGTCGACGCGAACGGCGCCATCGGCAGCGACCTCGAACGTGGTGAACGTTCCGGTGGCCGGGCGATAGTCGTGGCCGGGGTCCTCGGCGGTCAGCCGGACCTCGATGGCGTGTCCGTTGAGTGCAGGCACGAGTGCGGCCGCAGGAAGCGGGCTGCCTTCGGCGACCGCGATCTGCAACTCGACCAGGTCGAGACCGGTCACCGCCTCGGTGACGGGATGTTCGACCTGGAGGCGGGTGTTCATCTCCAAGAACGCGAAGCTGTCGTCCGGGGCGAGCAGAAACTCGACGGTGCCTGCGCCCTGATAGTCCACGGCGCGTGCGGCCTCACAGGCCGCCTCGCTCATGCGGCGTCGCAGCTCGGGCCCGACCGCGGGGGAGGGGCATTCCTCGACGATCTTCTGATGGCGGCGCTGGATCGAGCACTCCCGCTCGTGGAGCGACGCCACGTTGCCGTGTCCGTCGGCGAACACCTGGATTTCGATGTGGCGTCCGCGCTCGACGAAGCGCTCGCAGAACACGGTCCCGTCGCCGAAGGCGCTCGCCGCCTCGCGCTCGGCCGCGGCGCGGGCCTCGGACAACTCGTCCGGGCGACGGACGATGCGCATCCCGCGGCCGCCACCTCCCGCCGAGGCCTTCACCAGCATCGGAAAGCCGATCTCGTCGTCGGACTCGACGGTCGAGTCGGGTAGGACCGGAACGCCGGCGGCGCGCATCATCGCCTTGGCCTCGATCTTCGAGCCCATCGAGGAGATGGCACTGGGCGGCGGTCCGATCCACGTCAACCCGGCGTCGATGACGGCGGCGGCGAACGGGGCGGACTCGGCGAGGAAGCCGTAGCCGGGGTGGACGGCGTCGGCGCCGGAGCGCCGGGCGGCGTCGAGCAACAGATCGACACGCAGATAGGTGTCGGCGGGGGCGTTGCCAGGCAGGTGCACGGCGGCATCACACGACCGCACGTGGAGCGCGTCGGCGTCGACGTCGCTGTACACCGCCACGGTCTCGATTCCCAGCCGTCGGCACGTCCGGGCGACCCGGCAGGCGATCTCCCCCCGATTCGCGATCAACACCCGTTCGATGGTCGTCATGGCGTTCCCCATCCCCATCACATGCGGAAGACACCGAAGCCGTCGTGGACGCCTTCGATCGTCTGGTTGTGGACGGCGGACAGGGCGATCCCGAGGACGGTGCGGGTGTCGCGGGGGTCGATGATCCCGTCGTCGAACACCCGGCCGGTCATGAACAACGCCAGCGATTCGGCCTCGATCTGTTGCTCGACGGCGGCGCGCATGGCGGCATCGGCCTCCTCGTCGAAGGGGCGTCCCATCGAGGCCGCCGACTGGCGAGCGACGATCGACATCACCCCGGCCAGCTGTTGCGGACCCATCACGGCGGTCTTGGCGTTGGGCCACGTGAACAGGAACCTCGGACCGTACGCCCGGCCGCACATGCCGTAGTTCCCGGCGCCGTAGCTGGCGGCCATGTTGACGGTGAGGTGCGGCACCTTGGAGTTCGAGACGGCGTTGATCATCTTGGAGCCGTCCTTCACCATGCCCTTCTGCTCGTACTCCTTGCCGACCATGTAGCCGGTCGTGTTCTGGAGGAACAGCAACGGGGTGTCGGTGGAGTTGGCCAGCTGGATGAACTGTGCCGCCTTGTGCGACTCCTCGTTGAACAGGATGCCGCGGTGGTTGGCGAGCACCCCGATCGGAAAGCCGTGGAGCTCGGCCCACCCGGTGACCAGCGATGATCCGTATCGTGGCTTGAACTCGTCGAAGTCGCTGTCGTCGACGACGCGGGCGAGGACGTCGCGCGGGTCGAAGGGCTGGCGGGCATCGGCGGAGGGGATGCCCAACAGCTCGTCGGGGTCATGGCGCGGGTCGCGGCCGGCGCCCCGTGGCCCGGGGCCGAGCTTGCGATGGTTGAGACGGCGCACGATCTGGCGTCCGAGCCGCAGCGCATCGACCTCGTCGAGCGCGAAGTAGTCGGCCAGCCCGCTCACCCGGCTGTGCATGTCGGCGCCGCCAAGGCTCTCGTCGTCGCTCTCCTCCCCGGTCGCCATCTTGACCAGCGGGGGACCACCGAGGAACACCTTGGAGCGCTGGTCGATCATCACCACGTAGTCGCACATGCCCGGCACATACGCACCGCCGGCGGTCGAGTTGCCGAACACCAGGGCGATCGTCGGCACGCCCTGCGACGACAGCCGGGTGAGGTCACGGAAGCTCTGCCCGCCGGGAACGAAGATCTCGGCCTGGTGAGGGAGGTCGGCGCCGCCGGACTCGACGAGGTAGATCAGCGGCAGCCGGTTCTCGCGGCTGATCTCCATCGCCCGGAGGGTCTTGTTCACCGTCGCCGTGGTGCTCGTCCCGCCCCGCACCGTCGGGTCGTTGGCGACGATCACGCACTCCACACCTTCGACGACACCGATCCCGGTGAAGACCCCGGCGCCGACGGGAAAGTCGGTCCCCCACGCCGCCAGCGGCGAGAGCTCGAGCAACGGACTGGCCGCATCGACGAGCAGCTCGACACGCTCGCGGCACAGCAGCTTGCCGCGTTGGCGGTGACGGGCGATGTACTTGTCGCCACCTCCCTGGTTGACCAGCGCGAGCTGCCGATCGTGCTCGGCCAGCAGCTCGAGCAGACGGTCACGGTTCGCCTGGTATGCCTCGTCGCGCCGATCGAGCTGATTGGCCAGCACCGTCATCGGGTGGGGACCGTAGCCAAGAGCGTTCGGCATGGCCGGATCGGCCGTCGCCGTCCGGTTGCCTGGTGTCGAACCGGTTGAATCGAGGCGTGTTCGACGTCGTGATCGCCGCTGACGACCGCACGGGTGCGCTCGAGGTTGCCGGCGAGATCGCCACACGGGTCGGCGGCCCCGTGCTGATGCGGCCGTGGGTGTGCTGGGAGGGTGACGACGACGACGTCGTGGCCCGGGCGGCCGTGACGGCCGGTGCGGCCGGCCCGATCCGTGTGCTGGTCGTCGATCTGGGCTCGCGGCCGTGGACGGCATCCCGGCGCGGCGACGTGGTCACAAGATGGATTCGGCGCTGCGTGGCAACTGGGCCGCCGAGGTCGCCGTTCGGAGGCGTGCGCGTCGGGGCCCGGTCGCGTTGGTCGTCGCACTCCCCGAGCAGGACCGCCGGACCGCCAACGGTGTCGTTTGGGAGCGTGGCCAACCGATCGCCACGGTGATGGCCGACGATCCCCGGCATCGGCCCACCAGCAGCCGGCCGGCCGATCACCTCCGTTCGGCCGGCATCACCATGGTCGCCGACGGCGTCCCGAACGGCTGGCCGCAACCCTCCGAACGCCCCACGTTGCGACGGTGGCTGCGGGATCCGAGCGACGGGGTCATGGTGATCGACGCCGCCACCTCAGCCGAGCTCGAACACATCGGCTCGACCCTCCGCCGGCATCCCGAGGTCCTCGTCGTCGGCACCGCGCCGGCGCTGGCGGCCTGGGTGTCGTCGCGTCGCCCCGGCATGGTCGCGACGGTGCCGTCTCGCTCCGGGGCTCCCGGCGTCGTGGTCGTCGTCGGGAGCGCGCATGCGCGGGCGCGCGCGCAGGCGGCGTCGCTGCGCGCCCGGCTCGACCGGCGCGTCACCGTCCTCACCGCCCCCGACATGGTCGGGGGGACGGTCGACCCCGCGGCGGCCGGCGCTGTCGCCGCCGAGTTGGCGGCGCGTGCCCACGAGGCGTTGGCCGCCTTGCCCGGCGCCGCGTTGGTGGTGATCGGCGGCGACACGGCCGCCGCGGTCCTGGGCGACGCCCCTCGCCTCGTCATTGGTTCGCTCCCCGGGGGCGTGACGTTGTCGGTGGGCCTCGACGGCGGCACGCGGTTGGTCGCCACGAGGGCGGGCAGCTTTGGCGATGACGACGCACTCGTCGGGCTCGTCGCACGTATGCGGAACTCGACCGAGGGTTGAGCGCACCACGGGGGTGCGTCCAACCCTCGTCCGCGCTGCCACCCTCGATGGGGTGGCAGGCTGGCGGGATGACGGTGCCGTTGGCGATCACGATGGGGGATGCCTCCGGTGTCGGGCCCGAGATCGTGCTCCGGCGGGCCGCCGAGAACCCCACGGCGCTGGCCGACACCGTCGTCTACGGGGATCTGGCGGTGCTGCGCCGGGGTGCGGAGATCCTCGGCCTGGATCGGTCGGTCGTCGACGCGCTCGCGGTGGTGGATCTGGGCCTCCTGACGGCCGAACAGCATCGACCGGGTGAGCTCGACGCCACCGCCGGCGCGGCGGCCCGTGCCTACGTCGAGCGGGCGACGCTCGATGCGCTGGCCGGGCGCAACGCCGGGCTGGTCACCATGCCGATCAACAAGGAGGCGACGCAGCGTCGCGACCCGTCCTTCGTCGGGCACACCGAGCTGATCGCCTCGCTGTGCGGTGCCCCGAGCGTCACCATGATGCTGACGGCCGCGCTCGCCGGGGATCGGTCGATCGCGGTCACCCACGTCAGCACCCACTGCTCGCTGCGCGAGGCGATCGAGCGGGTGCAGCCCGAGCGGGTGGGCCGGGTGATCGACCTGACCCACGCCGCGCTGGCCCGGTTCCTGCCGAGCCCGCGCATCGCGGTGTGCGGGCTCAACCCGCACGCCGGCGAGCACGGGCTCTTCGGCGCCGAGGATGCCGAGCAGATCCGTCCGGCGATCGACGCCGCACGCCGGCGGGGCATCGACGCGACCGGTCCGCATCCCGCCGACACCGTGTTCTTCCAGGCCGTGCACCGTGACCGTTACGACGCCATCGTGTGCATGTACCACGATCAGGGTCACGGGCCGATGAAGTTGCTGGCGTTCGACTCGGGGGTCAACGTCACACTCGGGCTGCCGATCATCCGCACCTCCGTCGATCACGGCACCGCGTTCGACATCGCCTGGACCGGTGAGGCCTTCACCGACAGCCTCGACCACGCCCTCGCCTACGCCCGCCGGCTCGTCGCCTGATCGCCCAGGGTTCGAACCCGTCGATCGCATGGTCGTTCGTCGCGGGGCGCGGCAGACCCCCGGGTCAGGCGATGTCGAAGGTGACGCCCTGGGCGAGGGGGAGTTCGCGGGAGTAGTTGATCGTGTTGGTGGCCCGGCGCATGTAGCCCTTCCAGGCGTCGGACCCGGACTCGCGGCCGCCCCCGGTCTCCTTTTCGCCGCCGAACGCCCCACCGATCTCGGCGCCCGACGGGCCGATGTTGACGTTGGCGATGCCGCAGTCCGACCCGGCCTCGCTCATGAACGCCTCGGCCTCGCGGATGTCGTTGGTGAAGATGCTCGAGGCCAGGCCGTGCGGCACGTCGTTGTGCAACGCGACGGCCTCGTCGAAGTCGTCGTAGTCGATCACGTACAGCAGGGGTCCGAAGGTCTCGGTGCGCACGATGTCGGTCTGGGTCGGCATCGTGACCAGCGCCGGCTGGGCGTAGAACGCGCCGGGGGCGGCCTCCGCGAGCACCCGCCGTCCGCCGACCAGGACGTCGCCGCCGTCGGAGCGGGCGGTGTCGATGGCCGCAGTGATCCGGTCGAACGCGGGTCCGTCGATCAGCGGACCGACCAGCGTCCCGTCGGCCAGCGGGTCGCCGATCGACACGCTGGTGTAGGCGCGCACCAACCGGTCGAGCAGTTGGTCGCGCACCGCTGAGTGCACGATGAGGCGACGCAGGCTCGTGCAGCGCTGGCCGGCCGTGCCGACCGCCGAGAACACGATGCCACGGGCCGCCAGATCGAGATCGGCGGTCGGCGCGACGATGGCGGCGTTGTTGCCACCAAGCTCCAGGATCACACGACCGAACCGGCCGGCGACGACGGGGGCAACGGCCCGGCCCATGCGGGTCGACCCGGTGGCCGACACGATGGCCACGGCCTCGTGGCTGACGAGCGCCGCACCGACATCGGCCCCACCGTGGAGCACCTGGTTGAGCCCGGCGGGCGCTCCGACGTCGTCGGCGGCCCGGCGGAACAGCGCGTCGCAGGCCAGCGCGGTGAGCGGTGTCTTGTCCGACGGCTTCCACAGGACCGGGTTGCCGCAGACCAGCGACAGCGCCGCGTTCCACGACCACACCGCGACCGGGAAGTTGAACGCGGTGATCACGGCGCACGGACCCATCGGGTGCCACGTCTCCATCAACCGGTGGCCGGCGCGTTCGCTGGCAATGGTCAGACCGTGGAGCTGGCGGGACAGGCCGACGGCGAACTCGCAGACGTCGATCATCTCCTGGACCTCGCCGAGGCCTTCGGTGGTGATCTTGCCGGCCTCGATCGACACGAGGGCCCCCAGATCGGCCTTGTGCTGGCGCAACAGTTCGCCCAGACGTCGAACCAGGTTGCCCCGCATTGGTGCCGGTGTGGTTCGCCAGGCCTCGAACGCATCGATGGCGAGCCCGACGCTGCGATCGACATCGGCGCCGGTCCCGGCCGCGCCGAGGGTCCCGCCCGTAATCGGTGTACGCGCCGGCAGGTCCCCGTTCGTGCGCTCGGCGCCACACGCGACGAGGATCCGCCCGACGCGTTCGCCGAGTTGTTCGGTGGTCGGCAACGGGGTCATGACGCTCCGTTCGTCGGACGGGTGCGAGGATGCGAGTGAACGAGCGCCAGCGTGCGAGCGGCCATCAGCGGCCTGCCCGGCCGGAGAGCGCCACGATGGCCGCGGCGAGGATCTCGACGGCGGCATCGGCCTGCTGGGCGGTCACCACGAGCGGGGGCATCATCCGGACCGAGCGCTCGCCACAGGTGAGGATGAGCAGCCCACGTTCGAAGCAGGCCTGCTCCAAGGCCACCGCGGTGTCATGGTCGGGCAGATCGAGCCCGATCATCAGCCCTCGTCCGCGGACCTGGCCGATGAGCGGTTGCTCGGCGGCCAGGGTCTCGAGGCGCTGCCTGAGCTGAGCGCCGACACCGGCGGCGTGCGCGGCCAGACCGTCCTCGACGAGCCGCAACGTCACGTCCGCCGCCGCACAGGCGACCGGGTTGCCCCCGAAGGTCGAGCCGTGGCCCCCGGGCAACCAGTCCATCACCTCGGGCTTGGTGACGATCCCGGCCAACGGGAGACCGCTGGCCAGCCCCTTGCCGATGGCCATCACATCGGGGACGACGCCGGAGTGCTCGCAGGCCCACATCGTGCCGGTGCGTCCGACGCCGGTCTGGACCTCATCGATCACCAGCATGATCCCGTGCTCGTCGCACAGCTCCCGCAGGGCCCTCAGCCATTCGTCGGGCGGCACGATGTAGCCCCCCTCACCCTGGATCGGCTCGACGAAGATCGCCGCGACGTCGGCGGGGTCGGTCATCTTGGCGAACAGCACCTGGCGGACGTAGTCGGCCCCGCTGAGTGCATCGGGCTCGTAGGGGTCCCAGTACGGCGCGTGGAGACTGCCGGGGGTGACGATCCCGAAACCGGCGCGTTGGCGCGCCTTGCTGGCGGTCAGCGACAGACTGCCCAGCGTGCGGCCATGAAAGGCGCCGAGGAAGGCGATGACGTTCGAGCGGCGGGTGTGGTGGCGCACCAGCTTGAGGGCGGCCTCGATCGCTTCGGTCCCCGAGTTGGTGAGGAACACCTTGGCGTCCGCCATCGGGGCCAGCCGGGCGATGCGCTCGCACACCTCGGCGTGGACGGGCAGGTAGAAGTCCGACGAGCAGTAGTGGAGCGTGCGGTCGACCTGACGGTGGATCGCCTCGTTGACCTCGGGGTGGGCGTGGCCGGCGGCGACGACGGCGATCCCGGCGTTGAAGTCGAGAAACGTGTTGCCGTCGACGTCGGTGATCACACAGCCGGCGGCGCGTTCGACGACCAACGGGTAGACGCGAGTGAGCGACGGGCTGGTCACTCGCTCGTCGCGTTCGATGATGGCGCTGGCGAGCGGCCCAGGTAGCTCGGTGACGAGCCGGGGGACGTGGTCGGTGTGTGTGATGGTCATTGGCGCTCCCTCACCGTGTCGGCCTTCTGGGCTCGCACGTTCCGAATCCGGCAATCACTGTAACGTTTGTTCCATCGCTGGGCAATCGCGCCTCCACGAGCTGCTCCGGTTGGGGGGAGGGGGATCGTCAGCGGATCGACTGCGGATTGACCGGGGCCGGCTACACCGGCGCGCTCATGACGACGTGTCGGTCACCTGCCATGCCGGCGGCCGCTTCTCGGCGAACGCCGCCATCCCTTCGGCGGCGTCGGGTCCCGCGAACAGCGACTCCGACAACACCCGCATCCGCTCGAACGCCTCGTCGCGTCCGAGGCCCGGCACCTCGCGCAGGATCTGCTTGGTGGCGGTGATCGCGGCGGGAGCCCCGAGCGCGATCGACGCCGTCAGCGCGGCGACGGTGCCGGTGACGTCGTCGGTCACGTGGGTGATCAACCCGATCTCTCGCGCGTCGCTCGCCGTGAAGGTCTCGCCGGTCAATGCCGGCCCGGCGAGCCGGCTGGCGTCGACCCGGCGGAGGATGGGCACCGAGATGATGGCGATGGCGACGCCGATTCGCACCTCGGTCAGCGCGAACGTGACGTCGCGCTGCACCACCGACAGGTCGCACGCCGCCACCAACCCGAGCCCACCCGCACGGGCCGGTCCTTCGACCGCCGCGATCGTCGGGACCGGGGCGTCCATCAGGCGACGGAAGCACTCGACCATCGGGCGCGAGTCCGGCGGTCCCGAGCGCCGCTCCTTGAGATCGGCCCCGGCGCAGAACGCCGGCGGGGTGTGGGCCAGCACGATCGAGCGCACCGTCCCGTCGGCGGCCCCCGCCTCGGCGCCGTCGAGCGCCTGAGCAAGCTGCCCGACCAGCCGTGACGACAGCGCATTGCGGTTCCCGGGGGAGTCAAGGGTGATGGTGGCGACCGCATCGGCGATGGCGAGGTGGACCAACTCGTTGCTCACCGGCGTGACCGTAGGCGGCGCCCATGCCAGGATCGAACGTGTATGTCGGCCCGCGACGCGTTCGTCCGTCTGTGCGTGGCGACCGGGTTCAGCAACCTCGCCGACGGCGTGGGCCTGGTCGCGGTGCCGTTGCTCGCCGCACAACTGACCGACGACCCGCTGCTGGTCGGCACGGTCGCCGCCGTGGCCTATCTGCCGTACCTGCTGCTGGCGGCACCGATCGGGGTGCTGGTCGATCGGGTCGAGCGCCGCCGCGCGATGATCGCCGCCAACTTGGCGCGTGCGGGCATGCTGGCGATCCTCGTCGTCGGACTGGTGGCCGACGCGGCGACGATCTGGTGGCTGTTTGTCGTCGCCTTCGGGTTCTCCACGGCCGAGTGCGTCTTCGACAACGCCGTCGAGGCCACCGTCGTCGAGTTGGTACCGCCCGAGCGTCTCGACCACGCCAACGCCCGACTCCAGACCACGATGCACGTGACGAACATGTTCGTCGGCGGGCCGCTCGGTGCCGCATTGTTCGCGCTCGGTGCGGCGGTGCCCTTCGGTGGCCAGGCCCTCGGCCACCTGGCGGCGGCCGGTCTGATCGCCGGGCTCCCCCGGCGAGCGGCGCCCGAGCGCGCCGGCGGGGAGGGAGCCGCGTCGGCATGGCGGGAGCTGCGCGTCGGCATGCGCTGGCTGGTCGGCCACGCCCGGCTGCGCACGTTGGCGGTCGCTTCGGGGGTGATGTCGTTGGCGACCCAGCTCGCTCAGGCGACGATCGTGCTGTTCGTGCTGGACGAGCTGGCGTCCACCGAGTTGGCCTTTGGGCTGCTGGCGATGATCGCCGCGGTGGGTGCGATCTCGGGGTCGATGCTCGCACCGGTGCTGGCGGGAGCGATCGGGCGCACCGTCGCGATGCGCGGCGCGATCGTCGTGCAACCGGTGGTCATCGTCGGGGTGGGGCTGGCGCCTGATGTGCTGGCGGCGGGCGCCATCTACTTCGTGTTCTCGGCGCTCGTCGGCGTCTGGAACGTGCTGTCGGTGTCGCTGCGTCAACAGCTTGTCCCCAGCGAGCTGTTCGGCCGGGTCTTCGGCGCCTGGCGAACGATGGTGTGGGGCCCGGTACCCGTCGGGGCGTGGCTCGGTGGGCTGGTGGCACGCAGCTACGGGCTGCGGAGTCCGTGGTTCGTCGGCGCCGGGATCTTCGCCGTCGCCACGATCGTCGCCTGGCCCAGCCTGCGGGCGCCCGAGGCTCAGCTACCGGCCAGCGGGTCGAGTGCCTCGACGCTGTAGTTCGACGACGAGTTCCACAGCAGGAAGCCGACCCCACCGGTCTCATAGGCCGCCTGGATCTGGGCCCGCACCTCGGCGTCGCCGTAGACGCGCCCGGCGCTGTCGAAGTCCTGGAGCCACGGAACCATCGCGGCCCCGCTGCCGGCCATCTGCTGCTGGAAGTCGGCGAGCGACGCCCGCACGATCTCGTAGGGCTGATTGTTGGGGTCGGCCACCCCGTACTCGCCGCTGCGCCAGTGTGACGGGTAGACCATCGGCGCGACGTAGTCGACGACGGGGGACAGCAGCTCGAGATCTTGCGCCGTCGGGTATGGCCGTGACGCCGAGATGCCGAACACGGACACGCCGAACTCGATGGCCAACGGGGCCAGGACGGCGTGGGTGTCGGCGACGAACGTCGCCACCGCGACCTCCGGTGGGACGTCGAGGCCGCTGAAGGTCATCTCATCCAGCTCGCCCTCGGGCCGCCGGACGTAGTCGTAGAGGATGTCGTCGAAGCCCAGCTCGGCGGCTTCGATGGCCAGGTCGATCTGGTACTGGCGGACCTCGGGGGCGGCGAAGTTGGAGAAGGCGGCGGTCCCATAGTCGTTGGCCAGTGGTGCGCCGGCGTCGCCGTCGAGGACGACGAGCTCGGCGCGGCCGGACTCCCAGGCCCATTCGCTCAGCACCGGGTCGAGAAAGCACACGATGCGCCCGATGACCCGCACCCCGAGTCCATGCAGCTCGGCCAGCGCCTCGCGGGGGTCATACCACGGGGTCGCGGTGGCGCCGATCTCGTCGGCGAGGGGAACGTCGCTGTCGTAGCCGACCAGCCCGTCTTCGTCCTTGATGTCGAGCTGGACGGCGTTGATGCGGCCCTCTCGCGCCAGCCGTACGACCACGTCGCGGATCGCCGGGTTGGCCCAATCCTGGGCCCGGACATGCACCGCGACCGTCGGCGGGTAGGTCGACGTGACCGGTTGTGCGCTCACGGCGACCTCGGTGACCTGGGCGTTGCCCGCGGCGTCGGTGGCGGTGAGCTGGAGCGCCGTGAGGCCTTGGGGAAGGTGGATCCGAAACAACCCGCCCGGCTGTAGTGCGATCGGCTCGCCGTTCGCCCGCAGTTCCGTCGCGCCGTCGGCGATGCCCCGCAGGGTACTGACGTGGCCCGGGGTCGATGGGCTGATCGCCTTGACGACCAGTGTGTCGGGGCCGAGCAGCGCATCGCTGGCGTCGGTCGGGGTGATGGTCGCCGCCCGCAGGTCGCGCTCGGCGAGCGTGCGCATCAGCAGTGCCCCGCCGGCCGCGACCACCAGCAGCGCGACGGCGAGGAATCTGGCCGACGGACGACGGCGGTGGCGGCGGCGGCGAGGCCGGATGTCGAGGCTCGGTCGAACCTGATAGTTCGACTGCGGTGGCCGATAGATGACCCGGCGGTCGCCTGGTCGCGCGGCCCCACGAGGGCGTACGTCGTCTCGGATCATGGTCCACTCCCCGGAGGGAGCGTTCAGGCTAGTTGACGATCTCGTTGAGAAACGCCTCGACCTCGCTGCGGTGGCGGGTGCGGCGCATCGCGGGCAGGGCACGCACGATGTCCCAGCGGTACCTCGCCGTTCCGAGACGTCGGTCGAGCACGGCCACCACGCCGCGATCGCTGCTGGTGCGGATCAGCCGGCCGGCCGCCTGGGCCAGCATCATCGCGGCCCGGGGGATGTCGATCTGCGCAAAGGCGTCGGCACCGATCCGTTCCCGACGTGCTGACAGCAGAGGATCGTCGGGGCGTGGGAACGGCAGCCGGTCGATGATCACCTGACTCAGGGCGCGGCCCGGCACGTCGACGCCCTGGAAGAGGCCGGCCGTGGCGAACACGCAGGTCGCCTCGTCGGCCGCGAACCTGCCGACGAGGGCGGGCTTGGGCAGATCTCGCTGCGTCAGGATCGGCACCGTCAGGCGGCTCCGCATGGCCTGCGCGGCGAGATCCATTGCCTTCCAGCTGGTGAACAGCGCCAGCGTTCGTCCTCCGGCGGCGTTGATCAGCGCCTCGATCTCGTCGTGGAGTGCGTCGCGATACCCGCCGTCGCGTGGGTCGGGCAGGTGGAGGGCGCAGTACAGCAAGGCGTGGTGCGGGTAGTCGAACGGGCTGCCGACGTCGGCCTGGTCGGTGTCGGCCGGTGGCAGGCCCACCCGCTCCCCGAGTGAGATCGGAATCGTCGCACTGGTCAGGATCGCGGTCCGCTCCGACCACACCCCCTCGATCAGGAACGGGGCCACGTCGAGCGGAGCGATCTCGAGGCGCGGCTGGTCGGGAGACCCGGAGACGAAGTCGACATACCCGTCGTGGTCACCGAGCGCATGGTCGAGCAGCTCGATGGTCCGTCCGACGACGATCTGGGCGCGCAGCTTTCGTTGCTTGGCGTCCTCCACCGGGGTGGTGATGGCGGTCAGCGCACCGAGGACGCGGTCGAGGTGGGCGCGGGCGTCGGCCAACGCCTGGCAGACGTCGTCGGGGTATGGCGTGGCCAGCCGCGCACCGGCGTGGGGTGCGAGTGCCGTCCGCAGGCTGTCGGCCAGGGCGATGGTGCCGGCGATGAGATCGGCGTCGTCGAGGATGCGGCGGACGGTGCCGGCGATGGTGACGAACCGGCCCGGGGCGAGCTGGCCGCCGACGGTGTCGCTCATCACGTCCTCCAGGACGTGGGCTTCGTCGAAGACCACCACGTCGTGGGGCGGCAGGATCACCCCGCCGCTGCCCACGTGCAATCCGTAGAGGTGGGTGTTGACGACGATGACGTCGGCCTCGGCGGCCCGGGCGCGTGCCAGCTCGGCGAAGCACTCCCGTCCGAGCGGGCAGCGATCGGCCCCGGGGCACTCGTCGCTGCCCACGCTGACGGCGCGCCAGGCGTCGTCGCCGGGGTTCCAGGTCAGCTCGGCGACATCGCCGGTGGCGGTGGTACCCGCCCATTCGGCCAGCCGGGCGAGGCTGGCGTGGGTGGCAGCCGCCATGCCTTGGAGCTCCAGTTGGCCCTCACCGCCACCCAGTTCGCGGAGCCGCTGGAGGCACAGGTAGTTGTTGCGTCCCTTCAGGATCGCCCACGTGAACTCGCCGGGGAGCGAGTCATCGAGCAGGGGCAGGTCCTTGCCGGCGAGCTGGTCCTGGAGGGCCTTGGTGGCGGTGGCCACCACGACTCGGGCCCCGGCCCTGATCGCCGGCACCAGGTAGCCGAGGGTCTTGCCGGTGCCGGTTCCGGCCTGTACCACCAGGTGCCGTCCCCGTTCGATGGCGGCCCACACCAGGTCGGCCATCTCGGCCTGACCAGCCCGATCCTCTGCCTCCGGGAGCTCGGCGGTGACGCGGGCCAGCGCCTCGCGCGCCGTAGTCACACGCCAGCCAGTGCGATGGCGGCGTCGAGGTCGTCGGCACCGAACTCCGGCCATGCGGTGTCGGTGAAGAACATCGCGGCGCCGGCGCCCTGCCAGAGCAGGAAGTTGGAGACCCGCTGCTCACCGCTGGTGCGCACCATCACGTCCACCGGTGGCAGCTCGGGCAGATACAGGTGCTGGGTGATCGTGTCGGTGGTCGGGGTGACGCCCGCTGCTCGTACCCGGCTGACGGCGTCGATCAGCTCTTGACGGGCGCCGTAGTCGAACGCGACCGTCAGCAACATCCCGGTGTTCGACGCGGTGTCGGCGATCGCCTTGGTGATCGCCTTCTGGACGTACTTCGGGGTGCGTGCCCCGGGGGCGTCGAACGGACGCCCGATCCACTGGATGCGCACGTTCAGCTCGTTGAGCTCGGCGACACGACCGAAGAGCTTCTTGTGCAGCCCGAGGATGTGGCGGACCTCGGCGCGGGGCCGAACCCAGTTTTCGGTGGAGAATCCGAAGACGGTGAGCCAGCCGACGTCGCGGCGCACGGCCAGTCGGACGAGTCGAGCAAGGTTCTCCTCGCCCTCGGTGTGCCCGTCGATGCGGGGTCGGCCGCGCCGCTGCGCCCATCGGCCGTTGCCGTCCATGATGCACGCGACGTGGAGCGGGCGGGGCGGCGGGGCGGGAACGGTCACAGTGGGCATCACGCTACGTCGGTGCGTTGCCGCGGCCCGAGCATCTGGGAGACTGGGGCACGTGCGATCCGCGCTCGCCCATGTCATGGTCGTCGGCGGGACGCGTCGCGATTGGCAGATGCTCGGAGCCCCGGCCTGGCAGCGACTGATCGACGAACTGGGCACGGCCGCGGCCGACGGGGGCGCCCCTTGGCTGACGATCCGCGCCTACGAGGCCGGTGACGACACGGGTCTCGTGTCGGTGGACGAGCGCCGGGTCATCAGCGTGGCCGGCGGCCGATGCACGGTGATCGTCGACCCGGTGTGCGATGGTCGGGAGCTGTTCGCCGCCGCGATGGCCCGGCTGCCGGCTGACGTCGATGTTGACGACAAGACCGTCACCGAGGTGCTGTACGAGCCCGCCGATGTCGAACCCGACCTGGTCATCGTGCTGGGCCCGTCGACGCGGCTGCCACCGTCGTTGGTCTGGGAACTGGCCTACGGCGAGCTGGTCTTCCTGCCCGTCGCACTGGACCGCGTCGGCGGAGCCGAGATCACCGGCGCGATCGACGAGTACGGCGGGCGGCGTCGCCGTTTCGGGGGGCTCGACCCGTGAGCCGGGCGAATCCGCTGTATCGGGACACCGGTGTGGTGTTGCGCCACTACAAGCTGGGCGAGTCCGACCGCATCGTGGTGATCATGACCGAGGAGCACGGCAAGGTCCGCGCCGTCGCCAAGGGTGTCCGCAAGACCGGCTCGCGGTTTGGCTCACGGCTGGAGCCGCTGAGCCACGTCCGGTTGCTGCTGTACCAGGGCCGTGAGCTGGACATCGTCAGCCAGGCCGAATCGGTCGAGCCGTTGGCGCCGATGCTGTCGACCCTCGATCGCGCCTCGCAGGGGATGGCCGTGCTCGAAGCGGTCGATCAGGTGGCCCCCGACCGCGGGCACGATCCCGGGCTCTACCGGATGCTCGTCGGGGCGTTGCGGCGGATCGCCGATCGCCCCGGTCCGCTCGTGGTGCCGGCGTTTTACTGGAAGCTGCTGGCCGCCGAGGGGTTGGCCCCGCAGCTGGACGCCTGTGTCCGCTGTGGGGAGACGGAGCCCGACGTGGCGTTGGTCGCGTTCGATCTGGAGGAGGGCGGGGTGCTCTGTCGCTCCTGCCGCTCGGGGGGGTCGATCAGCCCGGGCGCACTGGCGCTGCTGCGTGACGTGCTGGGCGGCCGGCTCAACGCCGCCCTCGACGCACCGGAGTCACCGGCCACCCACGAGATCGCGGTGTTGGCGACCCGGGCGCTCGAACACCACATCGAGCGTCGCCTCCGCACGATCGCCATGTTCGAACGCCACTAACCCACCTCGCCGGCCCTGGGGCCGCCGCTTCTGACACCGGATCGGGGCCATCGTTGGCCCCGATCTTCACACAGAACCGTCATGGACGGGTCGGCCGTGGCGGTGCCGCAGCCAGCCGGCGGCCCGGGCCGCGTCGGGCTGGCCGGCCACCGTGTCGCCCAACGCGTCGAGGAGCGGCTGGAGCTTGGCCGGGCTGAGCACCGCCCACAGCTGCCGCACCCGATCATCCGCCCCGGCGCTGACAACGAGCGCTAGCCACCCAGCCGGACCGCGCACCAGCACACCGGGTTCGCCGTTGAGCTCGCACGGGTGCATGAACGGCGCCGGGAGGCCTCGTGCGGCCAGGTTGAGCGTCAGCCGCGCCGCCCGCTCGAGCCCGACGACCGGGCGGATCCCCGCCGCCACCACGCCGCCGCCGTCGCTGGTGACCACGATGTCGGGGGCGAGGAGCGCGATGAGGTCGTCTATGTCGCCGCCGGCCGTGACGGCGAGGAACCGCTCGGCGACCGCCTGGGCGTGCGTCCGGTCGGCGTCGTCGATCGGGGTCGGCAGCTCGACGTGCCGTCTCGCCCGACGGAGCGTCTGGCGGCAGGCGGCCTCGCTGCGGCCGACGGCGTCGGCGACGGCCGGATACGGCTCGTCGAGGACGTCGTGGAGCACGAACACGGCTCGTTCCAACGGCGTCAGCCGTTCGAGCAGGACCAGGAAGCCCATCGTCAGGGTCTCGCGTTGCTCGAGGGGATCATCCCCGCCGGTCGGGAGGGGCTCGGGGAGCCACTCGCCCGGGTAGTCGACACGGCTGAGGCGTGCCGACTTGGCGACGTCGAGGGCGCGTCGGGTGGTCGCCGTCACCAGCCACGCCTCGGCGGAGCGGACGACGGTGGTGTCCACCGCCAGCCACCGCTCGGCGACATCGCCGAGCACGTCCTCGGCTTCGGTGACCCGCCCCAGCATCCGGTAGGCGATGCCGAACAGACGTGGCCGCAGGGCCATGAACGTGTCGGCGTGGCTCGTCACACCGCCATCCTCGCCGGTCTCGCGGCGCGCAGGGTCTCGACGACCGAGATGGCCGACCGTTCACCCGAGGTGACGGCGGCATCGGCGAGCATGCCGGTCGGACCGACCCAGTCGCCCGCGATCACCAAACCGCCCACGCCGCAGACATCGACGCCGGGCCGCCCCAGCGCGCCATGCGAGGCGGCCCGGCAATGGTCGCCGCTGACCAGGGAACGGGGTACGTAGCGGACGTCGACCACGTGGTCGCGCCAGCCGGGCTGGTGAATGTCGAGCACCGCTTCGAGTGCCGGGCGGTGGTCGAGGTGCTCCTCACCGGGACGCAGGTATCGCCCGACGTTGAGCACCGCCGCTCCGTTCGGGGCGTCCCGGGCGACCGAGCTGGGCACTGTGAGGTAGATCTCCTCGTCGATCCCGAACAGGTTGGGGAATCGGGCCGAGGGGAGTGGCCGAAGCGCCACGTCGAGGTGGGCCATGCGGACCGGGATGACGGCACCGGCGGCTGCCGACAGCCGTGCCGCGGCGCCTCCGTTCATCAGGTGAGCGGCGCGGGCGGGATCGTTGATGGCGACGACGGCGGCAACCGCCGCGCGGCTCGTTCCGTCGGCCAGCCGGATGGCGTGGACACCCTGGTCGTCGTGCTCGACGGTCTCGACCCGCACCCCGGTCTCGATCGTCCCGCCGTGGGCACGGACGACATCGGCGAGCCCCGTCACCAGGCTCGACCATCCGCCGTGCAGGTACAGCACCCCGTGGGCCGTGCCCGCCCGCAACTGCGCCTGGGTCGCGGCGGCATCGAGCACGGACAGATCCGCCGCGTAGGTGGTCGTGCGCACCAGGGAGGCGAGCACCGCCCGCCCGACCGGGTCGTCGGTGACGTCGTCGAGCCACTCCTGGGCGTTGCGACCGACCCACGCCTGGCGGGCCCGGCCACCGAGCCCGGCGACCGCCGACGCCACCCGCCGGCGGTCGGTGACCTTGCGGCGCACGAAGCTCCACGCCGCCGAGTGCTCGCCGCGCCAGCGGGCGCCGGCGCGATCGAGGCGAGGGCGCCGGCCGCGGATCGGCACCCCCAGTCGCCGGAGGACGTCTCGTCCGCCCGTCGAGCGGTAGAGGGCATGCGGACCAAGATTCATGGCGAAGCCGTCGCGGGTACGCGAGCGGGCGCGGCCGCCGATCGTCTCGCCGCCTTCGAAGACGGTGACGTCGATGCCGTGACGGGCGAGGGTCGCCGCGGCCGTGAGTCCAGCGAGTCCGCCGCCGATCACGGCGACCTGAGGGGAGTGCGGAGCGTTCATGCAACGAAGACGATCGAGCGGCTTCGGTTGTGACGCCGCCCGTGTCGACCTGGTGGACTGGGGTCATGACCACCGTCGAGACCGACCGGATCGCCCCCGAGGACTGCTTGGCCCCCACCTGGTTCGTCGACAGCGACGACACCGCCGTGGTGGCCTTCGCCGAGCGGGTGATCGCCGAGGCCGGCGCGACCACCGACCGCGACAAGGTTGTGGCGTTGTTCCTGGCCGTGCGCGACGGCTGGCGCTACGACCCCTACAACACCTCCTACGAACCCGAGGCGTTCCGGGCCTCGGCGGTACTGGCGAGCGAGCGCAACTGGTGTGTGCCCAAGTCGGTGCTGCTGGTGGCGGCGTGTCGGGCGGCGGGGATCCCGGCCCGGTTGGGGTTCGCCGATGTGCGTAACCACCTGCAGAGCGAGAAGCTGCGCGAGTCGATGGGCACCGACCTGTTCATCTTCCACGGTTACGCCGAGATGTGGGTCGAGGATGGCTGGCGCAAGGCCAGCTCGGCGTTCAACCGTGAGCTGTGCGAGCGCTTCGGGACCAAGGTGCTCGACTTCAACGGGATCGACGACGCCTTGATGCACCCCTTCGACGAGTCGGGCAACCGCCACATGGAGTACGTCAACCAGCGGGGTTCGTTCGTCGATCTGCCCCTCGACGAGATGCTGGCGGCCTTCGCCGAGGTCTACGGCACGGACTGGGGCGACGACGCCGGCGCCACCGACGAAGCCTTCGCCTGATCGCGCCGGGGCCGGAGGTCGGGCCGTGGTGAGGCTGGAACCGATGGTTGAGAGCGGCATGCACATCTGACGTCGGTCGAAGCTACTTGACGATCCTAGGTACTGGGCATCACTATGTAGCCGTGTCCGACTTCGACCCGCAGCTGCTCAAAGGCGTGCTGACGCCGTTGCTGCTCGCCCTGCTCGCCGAGCACGACGATTACGGTTACTCGCTGGTCGAGCGGCTGCGCGAGGGCGGGCTCGGTGACGTCGCCGAGGGCACGGTCTATCCGGCCTTGGCGCGGGCCGAACGAGCCGGCTTCGTGGAGGCCTACCAGGTGCCCTCGGACCGCGGACCGGCCCGCAAGTACTACCGGTTGAGCGACGTCGGACGCGGCGAACTGCACGTCCGCGTCGCCGCGTGGCACGACCTCGAACGGGTCGTCGCCCATCTCACGAAGGGACTCCGTCCATGACCATCAGCTCCGACTCCGGTCCGATCCTTCTCGTCGCAGCGGTGGCCGCTGCAGCGGTGGCCGGTGCCCTCACCGCGTGGCGACGCCGGATCCCCGGTCTGGCGCTTGGTCCGTCGCTGCGCGTCACCGGCTACCTGGCCCGCTACGCCACCGCGCTGGAGTACTACGGCCTGCGACGTGGCGAGATCCGGGCGCTCGTCGACGCGTTGCGGGGCGACTTGGCCTCGGTGGCGGCCGACGGCGTCGACGACGCGCTCGGGCGGCTGGGACCGCCGCGCACGCTGGCCGCCGAGATGGCAAGCGGAACGATGCGTCCGTCGTTGCTGCGGGGGGCGTTGTGGTTCGCGGCGGCGATCCTGGTGGCGGTCGTCGTCGGCATCGCCATGACCGAGGCGTTCCTCGGCGGCTTCGAGCCCGTCGCCCAGCCGGGTGACCAGGCTGGATGGTCCGGCATAGGGTTCGGGGTCGACGCCACGATGGGCGCGCACGGGCGGGCGTCAGACATCGAGTTCGGTGGCTGGGGCCTGATGTTCGTGCCGGTGTTCGCCTTTGCCGTCGGTGCCCGGCTCTGGCGGCTCGTGTCCCGGTCATCGAACGGTTGAACCCGCGCCCCACGGCGAGGTCACGGTCCGGTCGGCTCGACGAGCGCCGTTTCCCGACGCGCCTCGCCCGGCGCTGTCCCCAGACCGGACATGCTGTCGCCATGATCTTCGGTGGCGACGTGACGGCCGCACCATCGGATGGGGCGTCCACCTGGGTGCGCCGAACGACCCACGGGGAGTTCGGCACCGTCGGTGGTTTCATCCCCGAGGGCCTCCCCGCGACGGTTCGCATCGCCGCGCCCGACCCCGACATCGACCACTGGTGGGACCGATACCGGGCTCTGCACGCCCACATCGTTGCCGTCGGCGCCGAGCACACGAGCACGCCTGACCGGGCTTGGTTTGCCGTATGGGAAGGCCACGGCTGGGCGAACCAAACGACGATGTACCGCCGGGTTGCCGATCCGGTCAGCGCCCGCCGGCGCGTCGCGGGCGCCTGGCTCCGGTGGCGGTCCCGGCACGTCGATCGGCGCCGCAACCGGGCCGTGGCCGCAGATCTCGCCGCGCTCGCCCGCCTGGACCTGCGGCATCGGCGCTACCTGCTGTGTGTCGGACCGCTGACGGCGGTCACCGAGCTACGCGAACCGGGCTCGCCCGACACCTGGCAGCGCCCTGATCTCTGGTGGCCCGAGGACCGGAGCTGGTTCGTGGCGACCGACACCGACTTCTGGTCGTTGTACCTCGGCGCCGGGCAGGAGATGGTCGATGCCCTCGTCGATCGTCTACCAACCTCCGTGACGCCGGTGGCGCGAGACCACCGGATCGAGCGGGAGGACTGACCCAGTGACGAACTCCCTCGAGCGCACCCACCGACGGGTACCAGGCTCGGACGGTCGACGGCCACGGCGATCCCGACGAAGCGCCCCGACGGCGGCGGCCTCGTGGGCCGGCCCCGCCCATCCCTAGGGTCGCCCGCCATGGGAATGCTGGACGGCAAACGGATCGTGGTCACCGGAGCGTCGCGCGGGCTGGGGCGAGCGTTCGCCACGGCCCTCGCATCCGAAGGGGCGTCGGTGGTCCTCAACGGGACCAACGCCGAGCTGATCGACGGGCTGGTCGACGAGATCACCGCCGCCGGTGGCACCGCCGTGCCGGCGGTGGGCTCGGTAGCCGACGACGACGTCGCCGCCGGCATCGTCGGTACGTGTGTCGAGCACTTCGGCGGGATCGACGCCGTGGTCAACAACGCCGGCATCGTGCGCGACCGCACCCTCATGAAGATGACGCCCGCCGAGTTCGACGAGGTCGTCGCCGTCAACCTGCGCGGGGTCTGGTCGGTCAGCCGGCACGCCGCGGCGGCGATGCGCGACACCGGCGGCCTGCTCCTCCAGATCATCTCCAACTCGGCGTTCACCGGGTCGGTCGGCCAGACCAACTACGCCGCCTCGAAGGCCGGGGTGATGGGCATGTTCTACGCCTGGGACACCGAGCTGGCCCGATTCGGCATCCGGGTCAACGCGCTCTGGCCGATCGCCGCCACCGACATGACCGAGGTGGTGTTCGCCAACGCGGCACGCCGGGCCGCCGATGCTGGCCAGGAGGCACCCACGGCGCGCCAGCTCGGCTTCGGCCAGCCCGACGACGTCGCCCCGATCGTGGTGTACCTGTGCAGCGACCGCGCCGCCCACCTGCGCAGCCAGCTGTTCACCTTCAACGGCACCAAGCTCGCCACCTGGCAGCACCCCGTCGAGATCGACGTGCAGCGGCGAGACCATTGGACGATCGACCAACTCGACGCCGCCATCGGCACCGCCGACCAGCGGGTCCACGTCCCGGAGTTCTGAGCGCCGCCCCGGCTGACCGTACGCTCGCCGCCGTGTGCCTGCTGGTCGTGCTCAGCCGCGTCGTCGACGGTCAGCCGCTGATCGTGGCCGCCAACCGGGACGAACGCCGGGACCGGCCGGCGATACCGATGACGCGGCTCGACGGCGCCGGGTCGCCCGCCATCCTCGGCGGCCGTGATGAGGTCGGGGGCGGCACCTGGCTGGCGACCAACGCCGCCGGGGTCGTCGCCGGGTTGACCAACCGACCGTTGCGTGACGGTCCCGATGCCGCCAAACGCTCCCGCGGCGAGCTGCCGATGGCGCTGGCGGGCCACACGAGCGCGGCCGACGCCGTCGACGCTTTCGGGGCGACCATCGCGCCCGAGGACTACAACCCGTCGTGGCTGCTGGTCGCCGACCGTTCCGACGCGTTCTTTGTCGACGTCACCGGCGGTGACCGGGCCGGGATCGAACGCCTCGGCCCGGGGGTCCACGTGCTCGAGAACCGCACGATCGGTGAGCCGTCGCCCAAGGCGGACCGGGTCCGCGAGCTGGTCGATGCCGCGGTGGCGGGCCCGCGCGCCGAGCTGATCGGTGCGCTCGCCGCGCTGCTGGCCGATCACCGGGTCCCGCCGCTCAGCGCGGCGGTCGAGGCGCCCAACCCACGGCTGGCCGCTCGGGCCGGCGCCATCTGCGTCCACGCCGACGAGGACGACTACGGCACCCGTTCGTCGGCGGTGATCACCGCCGACGACGCCGAGCGGGCGCCAGTGATCCGTTGGACCGCCGACGCGCCCTGCCGGGCGTCGTGGCGGCGTGCCGACCATCTGTGGTGAGGCCGTTGCCGGCGAGGTCGGCTACGGCCTGGGACGGCGTCGTGGCCCGCCCGTAGCCTGGGCCGCCATGCCGGCGACCGAGCTCGACCAGATCGTCCACCTCACCAAGCGGCGCGGGGTCGGGTACCCGTCGGCCGAGATCTACGGCGGGTTCCGCAGCACCTACGACTACGGCCCGCTCGGCTCGCTGATGCTGCGCAACGTCAAGAACGCCTGGATCCGGGCGATGGTGCAACAGCGCGACGACGTGGTGTTGATCGACGCCGCCATCCTCGGCCCGCCCCAGGTGTTCGAGGCCAGCGGACATCTCGCCAACTTCAGCGACCCGCTCGTCGACTGCACCAACTGCAAGAGCCGGTTCCGTCTCGACAAGCTCGAGGACCCCAACACCTGCCCGAACTGCGGCAAGCACGGCACCTTCACCGAGGCCCGCCAGTTCAACCTGATGTTCCAGACCCACGCCGGCCCGGTACAGGATTCCGCCGCGGTCGCCTACCTGCGACCCGAGACCGCCCAGGGCATGTTCACCAACTTCGCCAACGTGTTGAACACGACCCGCAAGAGGCCGCCGTTCGGCATCGCCCAGGTCGGCAAGTCGTTCCGCAACGAGATCACCCCGCAGAACTGGATCTTCCGGACCCGCGAGTTCGAGCAGATGGAGCTCGAGTTCTTCGTACCCCCCGCCGACAGCGAGCACTGGTACGAGTACTGGTGCAACCAGCGCCTGGAGTGGTACGTCGACCTCGGCATCCCCCGCGACATGCTGCGGCTGCGCCCGCACGACGCCGACGAGCTGTCGCACTACAGCTCGGGTACCGCCGACGTCGAGTTCCGGTTCCCATGGGGCTTCGACGAGCTCGAGGGCATCGCCCAGCGCACCGACTACGACCTGCGCCAGCACGCGGAGCACTCGGGGGAGAAGCTGGACTACTTCGACCCGGCAACGAACGAGCGCTATGTCCCCTACGTCATCGAACCCGCCGCCGGGGCCACCCGGACGATGGCCGCGTTCTTGCTCGCCGCCTATGACGAGGACGAGATCAACGGCGACAAGCGCACCGTCCTGCGTCTGCACCCCCGACTGGCGCCGTACCAGGTCGCCGTCCTCCCGCTGTCGAAGAAGCCGGAGCTGACGCCGCTGGCCAAGCAGATCCGCCAGACGTTGGGGGAGCGCTATCTGGTCGACTACGACGAGACGCAGAACATCGGCAAGCGCTACCGCCGTCAGGACGAGATCGGTACACCGCTGTGCGTCACCGTCGACTTCGACTCGCTGGGCGACGATGCCGTCACGATCCGCGAGCGGGACACCACCGCGCAGCAGCGCGTGCCGGTCAGCGAGATCGCTGCCGCCGTCGCCGACCGCCTCGGCTTCTGACTCGCGGTTCGCAGCCCGCGACATCGCAGGGTACGTTCGGCCCCCATGACTGATGCCCCCACCCCCGCCAAGGTCGCTGCCTGGGTCCGTGTCCCGGCGCAGCCGGGTCGCCGTGATGAGCTCGTCGAGAAGCTCCAGGCCGCGATCGACAACGCCCAGACCGAATCCGGCACCCTGCTGTACATCCTGCACGTCAACGACGCCGATCCCGATGCCGTGTTCTTCTACGAGCTCTACGAGAGCCAGGAGGCGTTCATCGCCCACGGGTCGAGCGATCGGTTCAAGGAGATCGGGATGTCCTTGCGCACGGTGGCCGGCGGCCGCCCCGAACTGCTCACGGTCACCCCCGTCGTCGGCAAGGGGCTCTGACGACCACCTACCTCGACCAGATCGTCGCCCGCCATCGGGAGATGGCGGCGGACGATGATCGGCCGCTCGAGTCGCTGCTGGGCAGCGTCCAGCAGCGGCGGGCATGCCGTGGTTTCGCGGCCGCCCTGGTCGAGGACGACCGGTTGGCGGTGATCGCCGAGATCAAGCGGCGATCACCGTCGAAGGGCGATCTCAACCCGTCGCTCGACCCGGCCCGTCTCGCCCGCACCTATGCCGACGCGGGAGCCGCCTGCGTCTCGGTGTTGACCGACGCCGAGTTCTTCGGGGGGTCGCGGGCGGACCTCCACGCCGCCGCCGACGCCGGTGGGGTCCCGGTGCTGCGCAAGGACTTCACCGTCAGCGCCAACGATGTCGCCGACGCCCGGCTGATGGGCGCCGACTGTGTGCTGCTCATCGTCGCCGCCCTCGCACCCAGCGAGCTGGGCGAGCTGCACGGCTTGGCGTTGCAGATCGGTCTGGACGTGCTGGTCGAGATCCACGACGAGGACGAGTTGGCCGTCGCCCTCGACGTCGGCGCCACCCTGATCGGCGTCAACCAACGTGACCTCGTCACCTTCGAGGTGGATCATCAGCGGGCCGAGCGCGTGGGTCGGGCGATACCCGACGGCGTGGTGCGCGTCGCCGAGTCGGGTGTTCGAGACGCCGTCGACGCCCGGCGTCTCGCCAACGCCGGTTTCGACGCCATCCTCGTCGGCGAGACCCTGGTCACCGCCGACGACGTCGCTGGCACGCTCCGCTCCCTGCGCGCCCAGTAGCGGATTCGGTATCCGACCCCGAATCCGGTCGCAGCGGACCGGTACCGTACGGCCGGCATGTTCGTGAAGGTCTGCGGGATCACCAATGAAGACGACGCCCTGCTGGCCGTGGCCATGGGGGCCGACGCCGTCGGGTTCATCTTCGCCCCCTCGGCTCGTCAGGTCGCTGCCCAACAGGTGTACGACATCACCCGCCGTCTGCCCCCCGAGATCCTCACCGTCGGCGTGTTCCGCGACGAGCACCCCAAGCTGGTGATCGACACCGTCAACCGGGCCGGGCTCAAAGGCGCCCAGCTCCACGGCAACGAGACGCCCGAGACGGTGGCGGAGGTCGCTGCGGCGGTCCGATGGGTGATCAAGGTCTATGGCGCCGGATCGCCAAAGGTGGCCGAAGCCGGCAACCTGGCCACCGACCTGATCATGCTCGACACGCCCGGAGGCGGCTCCGGGCAGGTGTTCGACTGGAGCCTGGCCGGGGAGGTGCCCGAAGGCGTTCGGCTGATCCTCGCCGGGGGGCTCGACCCCGACAACGTCGCCGACGCCGTGCGCGCCGTGGAGCCCTGGGGTGTCGACGCCGCGACCGGCACCGAACGCTCGCCGGGCAAGAAGGACCCGTTGAAGGTCAAGCGGTTCATCGAGCGGGCGCGGGCGGCGGCCCGCCAGCCGTACCTGCCCGACGAGGAGCACCCGCTCTACGACTGGTCAGACGAGTGAGCAGCGGGTCCCTGATGGGTGAGCCGTCGGCCACCGGCCGCTTCGGCGACTTCGGTGGCCAGTTCGTCCCCGAGACGCTGGTGCCGGCCTGCGAGGCCCTCGAAGCGGCCTTCCGCGAGGCGTGGGCCGACCCCGGGTTCCGCGGCGACTACCAGGCGATCCTGCGTGACTACGCCGGGCGGCCTTCCTTGCTCACCGAGTGTCACAACCTGTCGGATCGTCTCGGTCTGCGCCTCCTGATGAAACGGGAGGACCTCAACCACACCGGCTCGCACAAGATCAACAACGTCCTCGGGCAGGCGCTCCTGGCCAAGCGGATGGGCAAGACCCGGCTGGTGGCCGAGACCGGCGCCGGCCAGCACGGCGTCGCCACCGCCACCGCCGCCGCGCTGTTCGATCTCGACTGCAAGGTGTACATGGGCGCCGTCGACGTCGAACGCCAGGCGCTCAACGTCTTTCGGATGCGTCTGTTGGGGACCGAGGTCGAGGCCGTCGAGAGCGGTAGCCGCACGCTCAAGGACGCCGTCAACGAGGCGATGCGCGACTGGGTGGCCACCGTGGAAGACAGCCACTACTGCCTGGGTTCGGTGATGGGCCCGCACCCGTACCCGTGGATGGTGCGCGAGTTCCACCGGGTCATCGGCGACGAGGCGCGCGAGCAGTGCCGGACGATGACCGGCGCCGACCCCGATCTCGCCGTGGCTTGTGTCGGCGGCGGCTCCAACGCGATCGGGCTCTTCTCCGGTTTCGTCGACACCGAGGCCCGTTTGATCGGCGTCGAACCCGCCGGTGGCGCCGCCGTCGGGCATGGCGTCCCCGGTGTCGTCCACGGGATGCGCAGCTACCTGATGCAGGACGAGTACGGCCAGGTCGAAGAGGCGCAGTCCATTTCGGCCGGCCTCGACTACCCGGGGGTCGGACCCGAGCACGCCCACCTGCACGCGCTGGGCCGCGCCGAGTACCCGGCAGTGACCGACGACGAGGTGCTCGACGCCTTCCAACTGCTCGCCCAGCAAGAGGGCATCATCGGTGCGTTCGAGTCCTGTCACGCGCTGGCCTGGATCGTGCGTGCGGCGCCGGACCTTGCCGGTAAGACCGTGGTGATGAGCCTGTCGGGTCGCGGCGACAAGGACGTCGCCCAGGCGATGGACGTCCTCGCGGATCGGTCGGGCTGATGGGCACGATGGAGGTCCGCTTCCGCGCCACCCGCGACTCCGGCCGCAAGCTGCTGTTGCCCTACATCACCGGTGGCTATCCCGGGTGGCGCCAAGCCGTGCAGGCCGCGGTGGCCGCCGGTGCCGACGGTCTCGAGATCGGCATCCCCTTCTCCGACCCGGTGATGGACGGCCCCGTCATCCAGCAGGCGTCGCAGATCGCGCTCGATGGCGGCGCCACGCCGATGTCGGTGCTCGAGGGGGTCGCCGCGCTCGACATCGGCGTGCCGGTGTCGGTGATGACCTACTACAACCTGGTGCACCACGACGGCCATCGTCGCTTTGCCGGCCGCCTCGTCTCCGCCGGGGTCGACGCCTGCATCCTGCCCGACCTCCCGCTCGGCGAGTCCGCGCCCTGGTGTGGCGCGGCCGACGACGCCGGCGTTGAGACGGTGATGCTGGCGGCGCCGACCGCGCCAGACGAGCGGCTCCCGCTGATCGCGGCCCGCTCGCGCGGGTTCGTGTACTCGGTGGGTGTGGCCGGCGTGACGGGGGAGCGCGCATCGTTGGCCGCAAGCGCGACCGCGCTGGCCCGACGTTTGAAGGCGATCACCGATCGTCCGGTGGTGGTGGGCGTCGGGGTGTCCAACGCGGCGCAGGCGGTCGAGGCCTGCACGGTCGCCGATGGTGTCGCCCAGGGTGCTTCGGTGATGCGTCGCCTGATGGAGCACGGGCCCGAGGCGGTCGGCGACTACGTCGCCGAGGTGCGCACTGCGCTCGACGCGACACACCTCGCGCTGCCATGAGCGTTCCGGATCCGGACTGCGAGCTGTGCGAGGCGGCTCGGCTCAGCGAGTGGTTCTATGAGGACGACCAGTGCTGGGTGGCCGAGTGCGAGTCCTGCAGCACCCCGATGGTGGTCTGGAAGATCCACGATCCGTCACCGCCCGAACAGGTGAAGGCCCACCTGCACGCCCGACTGGCCGAGGTGGTCGCCGAGCACTTCGACGAGGAGCACCGGGTCGATGACGTCCTGCGCACGATCCCGGCGCACTATCACGCGCACGCCCGGCCTCGCCGCGGCTGGCCGGGTCAGGGTCTGCGTCGCCGGCCGAGAACCTGAGACCGCGGCACCGGGTGCGGTTCATGGATCGCGCGTCCGTTCGGTCTGTTCGTACGGGACGGGTACGGTGACGAGATGCTCCAGCCCGGCGCCAAGGCCCCCACCTTCGACCTGCTCGACCAGTCCGAGCAACACGTCAAGCTCTCCGACCTGCGCGGGCGCAAGGTGCTCGTGTACTTCTACCCGAAGGCCGATACGCCGGGCTGCACGACCCAGGCGTGCGGCCTCAACGAGATCCTCGACCAGGTCGGGGGCACGGCGATCCTGGGGATCAGCCCGGACAAACCCGCCAAGCAGGCCAAGTTCGCCGACAAATACTCGCTCGGGTTCGCGCTGCTGGCCGACCAGGACCACGTCGTCGCCGAGGCCTTCGACGTCTGGCAGGAGAAGTCGATGTACGGCCGGAAGTACATGGGCATCGTCCGTTCGGCCTTCCTGATCGATGAGCGGGGCGTGATCGAACAGGCCTGGTACAAGATCAGCCCGAAGGACACCCCGAAGAAGCTGCTCGCGGCGTTGGAGGCGTGACGATGCGCTCGCTGCCCGAACCCGCCGATGTCATCGCCCACCGGCCGCCGTTCCTGTTCGTCGACCAGGTCACGGCGCTCGAGCCCGGGCAGTCGGCGACCGGAACGTGGCGGCTGAGCGGCGACGAGTGGTTCTTTGCCGGTCACTTCCCGGGACGGCCCACCCTGCCCGGGGTGCTGATGTGCGAGGCGATCGCCCAGGTCGGCGCGATCGCCGTGCTCACCGACGACCGGTTCAGTGGCAAGCTGCCACTGTTCGGTGGGCTCGACGGCGCTCGTTTCCGTCGCCAGGTCGTCCCCGGCGACGTGCTCACGCTGGAGGTCGAGCTCGGACGGATGTCGGCCCGAGCCGGGAAGGGCTCGGGCCGGGCATCGGTCGCCGGCGAGTTGGCCTGTAGCTGCGACCTGCTGTTCGTCGTCGTCGACACCGACGAGTAGATCGCTTGGGACGACCGCTCAGATGGGGCGCTGGCCGCCGCCCACCGGCTGGCGCAGGAACCCGCTGATGGCGCAGCCGATGTAGCCGACAACGCCGATGAAACCGGTGACCGCCGGACCGACATCGAGCCCGTCCACATCGGGAGCCACGAAGAGCCCGATGAGGTGCCACAGCCCGAACAGCCCGGCCGCGACCGCCATGATCGCGGGCAACCGTGAGGCCTGCTTGGTGATGGCCGGGTTGCCCATCGCCCACAGGACCGCGACGGCGGCGATCGCCAGCGCGACGAGCATCCCGAGCCAACGTCCGAAGCTCGCGTACGAGGTGACGAGCCCGTTGATGTCGACGAACTCGTCGGGGATGTCGCTGATGTCACCGAGCGTGCCGCCGTCGCCGCCGACCGTCCAGTAGTCGAGGGCGAAGACCCCGAGGACGACGAGCAGCGCGCCGACCGTCGCCGTGATGAACCCGACGGTGAGCCGGAAGCCGCCTGCGGAAGCGGGCGCCGTGGTGGCCATGCCGGGCTGGCCGTACGACTGACCGTACTGCTGGGGCGTGCCGTACTGGTGCTGCGGCTGGGCACCGCCCCAGGACTGCTGCGGTTGGGCTGGCTGCCCAGCACCGCCAGGCTGGGAGCCCCATTGCTGGGGCTGGCCGTATTGCTGCGGTTGGCCGTATTGCTGGGGCTGGCCGTATTGCTGGGGTTGCTGCGGCTGGGCCTCGCCATACTGCTGGGGTTGGCCGTATTGCTGGGGTTGGGCCTGGCCCTGCTGTTGAGCGCCGACGGTCACGCCCGGCACATGATCCGAACCCCGGTTGCCCTGAGCATCGAGGACATGTTCGGTCCAGGCGTTCCCGTCGTAGTAGCGCTGCGCATAGCGGCCGGATCCATCCGGGTACCAGCCCGGGGCGTAGTTCGACATGGGGGCCCACTGTACGACCCCCGCACGGCCCCGGGCATGACAGCGCCGCGGGGACGAATCCCCGGCCGGCGACGTGGTGGCGTGTCGGGGGTCCGCCCCCTCAGCTGGCCGGGGCGATGATCACCGAGCCGTTGTGGCCGCCGAACCCGAAGTTGTTCGAGATGGTGGGACCTGGCTCCCACGGTCGCGGACTGCCCATCACGAGGTCGATACCGAGATCCACGTCGTCGGTGTTGGCGGTCGGCGGGATCAGACCGTGGGCCATCGACAACAGCACGGCTGCGGCCTCCAGCGCCCCGGCGGCACCCAGCGCATGCCCGGTGACGCCCTTGGTCGAGGTGGTGGGCGGACCGTCGGGGCCGAAGACGGCCTTGCACGCCTCCGCCTCGGCGGCGTCGTTGAGCGGGGTCGATGTGCCGTGGGCGTTGATCTGACGGATGTCGGAGGCAGCCAGCCCGGCGTCGGCGAGAGCCAGGTTCATGCAGGTGATCGCTCCGGTCCCGCCGGGAGCGGGTGCCGTGATGTGATGGGCATCGGCGTTGCTGGCCGCGCCGAGGATCTCGCCGAGGATCGTCGCGCCGCGAGCGACGGCGCGATCCCACTCCTCGAGTACCAGGACGGCGGCACCTTCGCCCATCACGAAGCCGTCGCGTGCCACGTCGAACGGGCGGCTGACTCCCGAAGAGGACAGCGCGGTCATGTTCCCGAATCCGGCGAGCGCGGTCAACGTCGCCGCCGACTCGCTGCCCCCGGTCACCACGGCGTCGCAACGTCCCCAGGCGATCAGGCGGGCGGCCTGTCCGATCGCATGGGTACCCGCGGCGCAGGCGGTGCAGATGGTCTCGTTGGGACCTTGCAGCCCATAGCGCATCGAGATGGCCGCACCGGCGGCGTTGGCCATCATCATCGGGACGAGAAACGGCGACACGCGACGGTCGCCCTTCTCGGCCCGAACCAGCACCTGGGATTCCAGTGTGTGCAGACCACCGACGCCGGTGGCGAAGATGGTGCCAAAGCGGCCGGGGTCGACGGTGAGCTCCCCAGCGGCCAGGCCGGCATGGTCAAACGCCTCGGTCGCGGCGGCGACGGCGAACTGCTCGACGCGGTCGGCGCGTCGAGCCACCTTCGGTGACTCGTACCAGGGCGTCGGGTCCCAGTCCTCGATCTCGGAAGATCGACCGGAGGTCAATCCCGGGCCGAGCAGCCCGTTCCAGAACGCGTCGCGGCCGAGCCCACACGGGGCGACGACGCCGAGGCCGGTGACGGCGACGCGCCGCCCACGGCCGTCCATCAGAGCTTGCCGGCGACCAGGTCGTAGGCCTGCCCGACCGTCTCGATGCCCTCGAGCTCCTCCTCGGGCACGGAGACGTCGAACTCCTCCTCGAGCGCCATCACCAGCTCGACGAGGTCGAGGCTGTCGGCATCGAGGTCGTCACCGAACTTGGCGTCGGGGACCACCTGGTCCTCCGAGACCGACAGCACCTCGACGGCGCACTTCTTGAAGCGAGAGAACAGTTCCTGATCCACGGCGGGCTCCTTTGCTGGGTCCGGGTCATGGGCTCGAGCGGGCGCTCGAACGGGTCGATGGGTTGGGGCGGACGACCGCCGACCGAAACGTCGGGGTCTGTTGGCCGCGAGTGTGGCACACAGGTGTCAGTGGCCCATGCCTAGGCCACCATCCACCGGGATCACGGCGCCGGTGATGTACGCCGCGTCGGGCGACGCCAGGAAGGCGATCGTCCCGGCGATCTCCTCGGGCGTCGCGGTCCGTCCGAGGGGGACGGCGGCGGTCAGCTCCGCCTGGCGGGCCTCGCTCAGCGCGGCGATCATGTCGGTGGCGACCGGTCCGGGAGCGACCACGTTGACCGTGATCGAGCGCGAGCCCAGCTCACGGGCGAGCGACCGGGCAAACCCGACCAGACCGGCCTTGGCGGCGGCGTAGTTGGCCTGACCGGCCGATCCGAGCAGCCCGACCACCGATGACACCAAGATGATGCGGCCCCGGCGGGCCCGCAGCATCCCCTGCGCCGCCCGTTTGACGACCCGGTAGCCGGCGGTGAGGTTGGCGTCGACCACGCTGGTGAAGTCCTCCTCGGACATCCGCAGCAACAACCCGTCCTTGGCCATCCCGGCGTTGGACACCAGCACCTCGACCGGCCCCCCGAAGTGCTCTTCGACCGCGCTGAAGGCGGCATCGACATCGGTGGCGCTGGTGACGTCACACTTGACGCCGAACAGGCCCTCGGGGCTGTCCGAGGAGCGATATGTGACCGCCACCCGGTCACCCTGGTCGACGAACCGCCGGGCCGTCGCCAGCCCGATGCCCTTCGAACCGCCGGTGACGAGGACGATGCGGCCCTCAGCCACGAGACCCGACAGCCTGACCGCCCCAACGGATCACCGCACTGGCGGCGGTCATCCCGGCGCCGAAACCCACGAGGAGGATCAGGTCGCCGGGTTTCACGCGGCCGTTGTCGAGCGCGTCGACGAGGGCCAGGGGGATCGACGCGCTCGACGTGTTGCCGGTGCGTTCGAGCACGATCGAGGCCCGTTCGATCGGGATGCCGAGACGACCGCATGCGGCGCCGATGATCCGGGTGTTGGCCTGATGGGGCACGACCAGGGCGATGTCATCGGCGGTCACGCCGGCGTGGCTCATCGACTTGGTCGCCGAGTCGACCATGATCCGCACGGCGCGTCGGAAGACCTCCTTGCCGTCCATGTGAATGAACCCGCCCACCTCGGCGTACAGGAACCGCTCGGCCGACCCATCGGCGTCGACGTCCCAGCCGAGGAGCTGACCGGCGTCATCGGTGGCCTCCAGCACCACGGCTCCGGACCCGTCAGCAAACAGGATCGCGGTGTTGCGATCATCCCAGTCGGTGATTCGGGCCAGCGTGTCGGTGCCGATGACGAGCACCTTGTCGGCTCCCATGGCGATCATGCCGTGCGCGACGACCAGGGCGTACGTGAAGCCCGAGCAGGCCGCGTTGACGTCGAAGGCGCCGCAGTGCAGGCCGAGCTCAGCGGCGACCGTGGCCGACGTCGCCGGCACCGTGCGATCGGGCGTGGTCGTGGCCAGCACCAGCGCGTCGATCGAGGACGGATCGACCCCCGAGCGCTCCAGCGCTTGACGTCCGGATTCGGCCGACAGCCCGGCGGTCGTCCCGCCGACGTGGCGTTGGCCGATGCCGGTCCGCTCGCGGATCCACTCGTCGGTCGTGTCGAGACCTGATTCGCGAAGGTCGTCGTTGGTCACGACCTTGGGTGGGAGCGCCGCTCCCCATCCCGTGATTCTGGCCCCGCGGGCCCCTGGGTGTATCGCCGGCATCGCCGACCCCCTCTCCGATTCGATGTAGACGGTCGCTCGGTCCCCCAAGGCCGCGTCGTGGTCACAGCGTACGCAGCCAGGCGATCGGCTGGCGCGCCGTGACGCGTTCGGTCTCGACGGCGATGAAGCTCTGCAGCTGGCCGGCGAACGGCGACACGACCTGGTGGTCGCCGACGGTGCCGAGCACCGTGCCGACGGCGATCTCGACGCCATCGGTGACGTCGTGCGATGGTCTGAAGACCCCCGCCGCCGGTGACACCACCAGGCGCTCGCTGGCGAAGAGGTGCTCACCCTCCAGTCGCGCTGGTCCGCTGGGCAACTCGGCGCGCACCCACTCCAGAAGCTTGTCGAGGTCCTCGGGGGTCTGCACCGAAATGGTCCGCGCACCGGCGACGGTTCGCTTGACCATCCCGGTCAGCACCCCGCCGGGACCGAGCTCGGCGAAGTCGGTCACCCCCAACTCGTCGAGCTGGAGCAGACCCTGCTTCCAACGCACGGGCGAGGACAGCTGCGCCGACAGCAACCGGCCCCACTCACTCCCCTCACGGTGGGCCAGCGCATCGACGTTGGCGATCACCGGCACCTCGGTGTCGCGGGGATCGGCGGCGGCGATCGCGCTGCGCAGCCGATCGCGCGCCGCGGTCATGAACGGCGTATGAAAGGCACCCGACACCTGCAACGGCATCACTCGTTTGGCGCCGAGGGTCTTGGCGTGTTCAGCGGCGGCCTCGACGCCGGCCGGTGAACCGGCGATGACGACCTGACCCGGTGCGTTGTAGTTGGCGACCCAGACATCTTCGTCGGCGCGGGCGCACGCCACGTCGACCTGGTCATCGTCCAGCCCCAGCACGGCGGCCATCGTGCCGGGCTGCTCGCTGCCGGCGTCATGCATCGCGGCGGCGCGCTCGACGACCAGACGAACACCATCGTCGAAGCCGAGCGCACCGCTGGCGGTCAGCGCCGTGTACTCACCGAGGCTGTGGCCGGCGCAGTACGACGGCTCGATGCCTAGGCGCTCGACGCCGTCGAGCACCATCAGGCTCGACACGAACGTGGTCAGCTGGGCGTTGCGGGTGTCGCGCAGCTCGTCGGCATCGGCGTCCAACAGCAGCGCCCCGACATCCCGACCAGCGAGCTCGCTGGCCTCGGCGACCAACTCCCAGCTCGGGTGATCGATCCAGGGACGGCCCATGCCGGGACGCTGTGACCCCTGGCCGGGGAAGGTGAAGGCCAACACGTCTGGCAAACGTAGACCCGGCCGAGTCGGTCCGAGGAGCTACCGCGCGGTAGCCCATTCCGAGCCGCAGGCGCCTCGGTACACTCGCCGGGCCCGCCCGGGTGGCGAAATTGGCAAACGCGACGGTCTCAAACACCGTTGTCCGAAAGGACTTGCGGGTTCAAGTCCCGCCCCGGGCACCAACCGAGGTGGTGGTCGGCGAGGGTCGTCAGCCGGCCCCTGGCGCGACGAGGCCGTGCTCGTATGCGTAGACGACGGCCTGCACCCGGTCGCGCAGACCGAGCTTGACGAGGATGCTGGAGACGTAGGTCTTCACCGTGGCCTCGCCGAGGATCAGCTCCTTGGCGATCTCGGCGTTCGACCGCCCGGCGGCGAGCTCCAAGAGCACCTCGCGCTCTCGGTCGGTGAGCTGGTCGAGCTCACCGGTGTCGGGTGTGGCCGGCCGGGCTCGGGCGAACTCGGCGATCACCCGACGAGTCACCTGCGGAGCGAGCAGCCCCTCGCCGCCGGCGACGACGCGGATGGCGTCGACGAGATCCTCGGGTGGCGCGTTCTTCAACAGGAACCCGGAGGCGCCGGCCCGCAGGGCCTCGAAGACATACTCGTCGCGATCGAACGTCGTCAGAACGATCACGGCGGGCGCCTCGGGGCGCACGAGAATCGCCCGTGTCGCGGCGAGCCCGTCCATCACCGGCATCTGGATGTCCATCAGGACCACGTCGGGTTTGGCGCGCCCGATCAGCTCGATGGCGGCGCGACCGTCGTCGGCCTCGCCGACCACGGTCATGTCATCCTCGGCTTCCATGATCAATCGGAGCCCGCTACGCATCAGCGCCTGGTCGTCGACGATGGCCACCCGGATCGACGGCGCGCTCACGGCTCGCCGTCCTTGTTCCCCCGCGTGACCGGGAAGCAGGCCCGGACCCGATAGCCGCCGTCGGGGTGACGTCCCGTCATCAGCTGGCCCTCGTGCAGCGCTACTCGTTCGCGCATCCCGGTCAGCCCGTGCCCCAGCCCATTGGCCGCCGCGCCGTCGAGCGGGGGAGCGGCGAGCCCGATGCCGTCGTCGCGGACCTCGACCACCAGGTCACCGCCTTCGTGGTGCAAGGCGATCGTCACCCGGCGGGCGTGGGCGTGCTTGATCGTGTTGGTCAGTGCTTCCTGAACGACGCGGTACGCGGAGCGGCTGAGGCTGGCGGGCAGACCGACGAGGTCGCCGTCGGCCTCGACGCCGACATCGAGATCGGTGGATGAGCGGGTCTCCGCGACGAGCGTGTCGAGGCGCTCGAGGCCGGGGGTGGGCGCCAGATCGTTGATGTCGACCTCGTCGTCGCGCAGGAACCCGACCAGTCGTCGCAGCTCGTCGACGGCCTGTCGAGATGATGCTTCGACGGTGGCCAACGCGGCGGTCGCCCGTGCGGGCTCGCGGCCCAGCACTCGTCGGGCGGCGCCGGCCTGTACACCCATCACCGAGACGTGGTGGGCGACGACGTCGTGGAGCTCCCGGGCGATGCGCAGCCGCTCGTCGAGCACGGCCCGGCGGGCATTCTCCTCACGCTCCGTTTCGAGTTGCTTGGTGCGCAGCTCGAGCTCGCGTTCGCGAACCTTGCGCCGACGGAGTAGATCGCCGAGCGTCCATGCGGCGGCGAAGAACCAGACGTTGTAACCCACCGAGATCAGCAGGTTCCAGCGGAACAGTGGTTGGTACTCGTCGGGAAGGTCCTGGGTGAACACCCCGATCAGATAGACGACCAAGATCACCGCGCAGACCGCGGCGCGCACCGGGGTGCGACGTCGGCCGCCGCGCTCGCCGGCCGCCATCAACGACAAGAAGATGGTGATCGCCGAGACCATGTACTCGGGGATCATCCACAGCCGGTAGCCGGCGAAGACCAGTCCGACGACCGTGAAGCTGCCAAGCGGCCACAGGCGGCGCAGCGTGAAGGGCACGACCAGCGCGAGGGTCCACGCCACCGCCAGCGGGAACGGCACGGCGTCGGGGAAGCCACCGACCTCGTCGACGCGCAGCTGTAGCCACAGGCTGATCAGCGCGGTCGCGCCGACCACGACGGCCTCGACCCCGGCGGCGACGAGCGGCCGGTCACGAAACCACTGCGTCAGCAACGCGATCGGCCGCCGCGAGCTGTTCGCTTCAGCGATGGCCGTCGTGGTCATACCGGCAACGTAACGGCGGGAGGTGGGAGGGCGCCTCCGTCGCCGGTGGGACCGTCGTTCCTCCCCGCGGGGGGTCTCGGGAACGACCGGCGCTGGTGGAGTGGACGCCATGTTGGAGATCGATGACGTCTCGCAGTGCTTCGGCGCCGTCAGAGCCCTGGACCATGTGTCCTTCGTGCTACGACCCGGTGAGGTGGTCGGTTTCGTCGGGCGCAATGGTGCTGGGAAGACCACCGCGATGCGGGTGATCCTCGGACTGGTCGAGCCCGATGCCGGTGCCGTGCGGTGGGACGGGGTACCACTCGATCGGGCGTTCCGCCGGCGGGTCGGCTACCTGCCCGAAGAGCGCGGCCTGTACCCGAAGATGGGCGTGACCGACCAGGTGCGCCTGCTGGGCCGACTGAGCGGCCTGCCCGAGCCCGAGGCGAGGCGCGACGCTCAGCGGTGGGTTGAACGGGTGGGGCTGGCCGATCGGGCCGACGATCCGCTCGGGGAGCTGTCGCTGGGCAATCAGCAACGGGTTCAGGTGGCCGCGGCGATGGTTGCCGGTAGGCGCCTGGCAGTGCTCGACGAGCCGTTCTCGGGTCTCGACCCGATCGGCGTCGAGTTGCTGGCCGAGCTCCTCCACGAACACGCGGCGGCCGGGGCGGCGGTGCTGTTCTCGAGCCACCAGCTCGACCTCGTCGAGCGGCTGTGCCGTCGGGTCGTGATCATCGAACGTGGGCGCATCATCGGTGATGGTGAGATGACCACCGGGTTGCGCGAGCACGTCCTCGCGCTCGCCGCGGCGCCCGCCGGCGACGTCAGCGCGATCGATGGGGTAGCGCCGTGAGCATGCGATACGAGGACCTACGACTGCTCGCCGGCCGCGAGATCTCCACCCGGCTGCGTGATCGGGGGTTCGTGCTGTCGACGCTGTTCTCGGTCGTGGTGATCGTCGCCATCGCGGTGCTGCCACGGGTATTCGGTGGCGGCACCGAGTCGTGGGAGATCGGCGCCGTCGGCGCGTCGGCTGAGGCGGCGGCCGACCGGGTGGCCACCGTCGCTCCGCCGGAACGCCACGCGAGCGTTGTCGTGCTCGCCGATGAGGGCGCGGCACGGGCCGCGGTGGCCAGCGGTGATGTCGACGTGGTCGTGTTGGCGGACGGAACACTGCTGGGCAACGAGCGCGTGAACGCCGACCTGTCGAGCACGCTGCAGCAGTCGTGGGCCACCCAGGCCCTGGCCGACCGGCTCGGCGACCTCGGTATCGAGGCCGGCCAGGTGGACGAGCTATTGTCCGCCCCACCGAGCACCGTCGAGCTGCTCGATCCTCCCGACGAGGAGCGGGACCGCCGGGTCGGGTTCGTCGGCGTCGGGGCGATTCTCATGTTCATGCAGCTCATCGGCTACGGCGTGTGGGTCGCCATGGCGATCGTCGAGGACAAGACATCGCAGGTCATCGAGGTCCTGCTGGCCAAGGTGTCACCGCGGTGCCTGCTGTCGGGCAAGGTCGCCGGGATCGGCCTGCTTGGGGTTGGACAGTTGGTGCTGATGATCGCCGCCGGCCTCGGCGCGTTCACGTTGGCCGACCGCTTCCCGGTGCCGAGGGGTGTCTGGCCGATGGCCGTCGTGCTCGTCGTGGCCTTCGTCCTGGCGTTCGGCCTCTACGCCTCGCTGTTCGCCATCAGCGGTGCCATCGCCGCTCGCGTCGAGGACGTGCAGTCGGCCTCGGCTCCCTTCACGCTGATCATGACGGGAGCCTATGTCGGGGCGATCGCCGCGCTCCAGGATCCGGCCGGGAACCTGGCCCGCTGGATCTCGTGGATCCCATTCTCGTCACCGCTGGTGATGCCACTGCGGATCGCCGACGGCTCGGTGGCTTGGTGGGAGGTGGCCGGCGCCACGATCATCCTGTTGGCGAGCATCCTGGTGTGCCTGGCCGCAGCCGACCGCGCCTACCGGGCCGGGGCGTTGCGGCTTCGCAAGTCGGTGTCGTTGCGCCATGCGTTCCGGAGCGCGGTGACCTCCCAGGCCTGATGCCGCCGGCTGCGTGACACCTGGGGACGTCCACCAGACCCCAGGTGTCAGGTGATCACTTCCGCAGCGCGTTGATCAGCTGGCTCTTGGACATCGTGGTGCGGCCTTCGATGTCGAGCTCCTTGGCCCGCTCGAGCAGCTCGGCCTTGGTCCACTGGGCGTAGGGCTTGTTGGCTGTCGACGGCTTCGCGTCGTCATCGACGGCGTTGATCGCGTCGTCGAGCAGCTTGGTGGTGCTCGACTCGGCCTTCTCGGCCACCTTGCGGCTCTGGGCGGTGGCCTGGTCGCCGAACTGACGGGCCGAGGACTGGGCGCTCTTGGCGACGTCGGTGGCGGCGCTGCGGGCCTGATCCACCACCTGGGCGCTCCGCTCCTGGGCCAGCTTGGCGAAGTCAGCGACGGCGGTCCGAGCCTGATCGGTCACGGTCGTGGCACCGGAACGGACGGCCTCGGCGAAGTCCTTCGTCTGGGTCGAGACCGCCATCCACAGCTCGGTGGTGCGCTCGTAGTAGGCGGTGGCCACGGCGCGCTGAAGATGCAACACCTTGGCGGGGACCGGCGGCAGTGCCTCCTCGAGCTGGTCGAGCCGGGCGTTGATGGACGCGGTCAGCTTCTCGGCGTTCTCCGTCAGCGCGTCGTTGAGCTTCTCGGCGTTCTCCGTCAGCGTGTCGCGGAGCTTCTCGGCGTTGGCGGTGATCGTGTCGGCGTTGATGGTGGCCATTGGGGGGGCGCTTTCTCATGTATCGGGCGGTGCTAACTCTTGCAAGCATGACAGATCTCGGCCGGTCTAGACCCATGACGTCGGTCACAGAGGTCATCGAGGGCGTGTCGCTGCGCCGAGGTGCGATGCGGTTGAATGGACGAGTCGCACCGGCCCCGCCCGGTGGGTCGGAAAGGACCGCCCCGTGACGATCCGTGTCGTCATCGCCGAAGACGAAGCCATCATCCGTATGGATCTGCGCGAGACCCTCGAGGAGGAGGGCTACGAGGTCGTCGGCGAGACCGGCCGTGGGGACGCGGCGGTCGACTTGGTGCGCGAGCTGGTGCCGGACCTGGCCATCCTCGACATCAAGATGCCCGGCATGAACGGGATCGAGGCGGCCGGGATCATCAACCG
>JBKEAH010000074.1:0-7038 GCA_047972065.1 Desertimonas sp. | reverse complement strand
CCATGTCGACGTAGCGCAGCCCGTGGTCGGCCAACCCGAGCTCGTCGATCACCGGCGTCGTGCGGAACGTCAGGTGATCACAGCTGCAGACGTTGACCCGACCGCCGCCGAACGCCTCGCTGGCGGCGGTGCCGCCGACCTGGTCACGGGCCTCGATCAGCAGCGTCCGCCGACCGGCCCGGGCGAGGTACGCGGCGGTGACGAGCCCGTTGTGGCCGGCGCCGATGACGATGGCGTCGACATCGCCACTCCCGTCGAGATCCACGTGTGCACCGTAGGCCGCGGCGCCCCGGAGTGCTGACTAGCGTCGGCGACGTGAGTGGTACCCGTCGGTTGGCAGAGCTTCGAGCGCCGGACATCGCGGCGCTGACCGAACGGAGCATCCTCGTCCAGCCGCTCGGTGCGATCGAACAGCACGGCCCGCATTTGCCGTTCAACACCGACCAGCTGATCGCCGAGGCGGTGTCAGCGGCGGCGGTCGAACGGGTCGGTGACGAGCTCGACGTGTGGCTGCTGCCGGGTCTCGCCTACACCAAGTCCAACGAGCACGCCTGGTCGGCCGGCACGATCTGGCTGTCGGCGACGACGATGCTGTCCGTGCTCGACGACATCGGCCGGTGCGTGGCGATGACCCCGGCCCGGCGGCTGGTGTTCATGAACGGCCACGGTGGCAACAGCGCGCTGGTCGGGGTCGCCAACCGCGAGATCCGGCTGGCCCACGGGCTGATGACGTTCCTCACGCATCCCGGCGTCCCACCGGATCAGGGGGGCGTTTCGGCCGCCGACGAGCTGGGGATGGGCGTCCACGGCGGCACCGACGAGACGTCGATCATGCTTCACCTCGCGCCGGAGCTGGTCGACATGACGACGGCCGAGCGGCGGATCCCCGAGCATCTCGCCGCCAACCGGCACGTCCGCTTTGGCGGCACCGTGTCGTTCGGCTGGCTGTCCAACGACTTCCACGACGACGGTGTGATCGGCGACCCGACCGGGGCCGACGCCGACCACGGCAAGGTGCTGTTCGAGGGCGCCGTCGACGCATTCTGCGATGCGCTGCGCGAGATCGCCGTTTTCGAGTACCGGGCCTGATGGACGCGGCGCCGATCGACCCGGCCGATCTGCGCGTCGACGGCGACCGGTTGTGGCGGCGCCTGGAGGCGCTGGGGGAGATCGGGGCGATCGCCGGACCGAACAGCGAGCGGGGGTGCGCCCGGTTGGCCCTCACCGACGAGGACCGCGCCGGGCGCGACCTCGTGGTCGGCTGGATGCGCGATCTCGGCCTCGACGTCGCCGTCGACGCCATCGGCAACGTGGTCGCCACGCGCGCCGGCACCGATCCGGACGCCGCGCCGGTGATGACGGGGTCGCACATCGACACGGTCGCCACCGGCGGACGGTTCGACGGCAACCTCGGGGTGCTGGCCGGCCTGGAGGTGCTCGAGACCTTGATCCGCCACGACGTGGTGACCACCCATCCCGTCGCCGTCGGGTTCTTCACCGACGAGGAAGGCGCCCGGTTCGCCCCCGACATGCTCGGCAGCCTCGTCTACGTCGGCGGCATGCCGGTGGAGGAGGCGCTCGACGTCCGCGCCGCCGACGACGGCGCCCGGCTGGGCGACGAGCTCGACCGCATCGGCTACGCCGGGCCGGTGCCGTGCCCGGTGGCGCGGGCTCCCTATGCCTATGTCGAACTGCACATCGAGCAGGGACCGATCCTCGAGGACGAGGGCGTGACGATCGGCGTGGTCACCTCGGTCCAGGGGATCTCGTGGACCGAGGTGACGGTCGAGGGGCGTTCAGGCCACGCGGGGACCACCCCGATGGCGCTGCGTCACGACGCCGGGTACGTGGCCGCCGAGATCGTCACGGCGATGCGCCGCCTGACCCACGAGCTCGGCGGCGCCCAGGTGGCCACGATCGGTCGGCTCGACCTGCGACCCGACCTCGTCAACGTCATCGCCAACCACGCACTGTTGACGGTCGACCTGCGCAACACCGACGATGCCGTGCTGCGCGCCGCCGAGGCACGGCTCGCCGCGTTGCTCGACGAGCTGGCCGAGGCCGAAGGCGTGACGATCTCCACCCGCTCGCTCGCCCGGTTCGCACCGGTGCCCTTCGACCCGGCCACCGTCGACCTGGTCGAGGCGACGGCGCGGCGTCTCGGCCACTCGACCCGGCGCCTGCCGAGCGGCGCCGGTCACGACGCCCAGATGCTGGCGCGGGTGTGCCCGACGGCGATGATCTTCACCCCGAGCGTCGCTGGCCTCTCGCACAACATCGCCGAGCACACGTCGCCCGCCGACTGTGCGGCCGGCGCCGACGTGCTGCTGCAGACCCTGTTGTCGCTGGCCGGCTGGGCTCCCTGACCCGCTGACCACGGAGCTGCCCGCTCCTCAGAAGCTGCGCGCGAGCGCGGTGACTGCGGCAGCGGCGACGACCACCCCGAACAGCGGCGCCTTGCGCCAGACCAGCACGCCGGCGACGCCGACACCGACCAGCCGATCGTCGAGCACGACCCCTCGACCGTCACCGACGGTCAGCTGGGCGATCACGGCGGCGACGATGGCGACGGGGAGCAGGTCGGCGAGCGCGGCGAGGTGCGGTCGGCGGGCCAGCGCCGTGCCGAGGCCAAACATCCCGAACAGCCGTTGCCCCCACGTCCCGACGGCGAGGGCGCCGATGACGAGCCAGGTCATCATGACGTCCGCCGCCCCACGGCCATCCCGACGACCGAACCCAACACGCTGGCCAGGATCGGCACGCCACCCGCTCGGGACGCCCCGCTCGACCAACGCCACGCTGACGGTGACACCGACGGCGAAGCAGGTGAACCCGAGCGTGGCGAGGTCGATCAGCCGGATCGGCGCCGGTTCGGGTGGCGCGTTCAGCTGCGGCGCACCCACTTCGAGGTCTCGCTGACGTCCTCGGCCGGTTGACCGGCCCTGACCCAGCCGTCGAACCCGACGTCGAGGTGGGCGACGCGGGGATAGCCCATGTCCTGCAGCGCGATCGCGGCCAGCACGGACCGTTGTCCGCCCGCGCAGTGCAGCACCAGCTCCTTGTCGGGATCGAAGAACTCGCGGTAGTAGCCCATCGCCGGGTCGGCCCAGAACTCCAACATGCCACGCGGCGCGTGGACGGAACCGGCGATGGCGCCCTTGTCGACCCGTTCCTGGATCTCGCGGATGTCGACGACCAGCAGGTCGTCGGGTCGCTCGGACATCGCCGCCGCCAGCTCGTCGGGCGTGTACTCGGTCACCCGGTGGCGCTGGCTCTCGACCCATTCCTGCGTGTTGCGGATCCCCATGAGCGCACCCTACGACGCCGGTGTCCAGCGGCTGCTGACGAGCAGGCGACCGTCGGCGATCAGCCAGTCCATGCCCGGTTCGGAGTGTGCGGTCGGGGTCAGCGTCAGCCGGTCGACGACTTGGCGGTCGACGGGAGCCGGGTACTCGACCTCGCCCACGCCCCGCCGGTCGGGAGCGTCGGCCAGCCGCTCCTCCAACAGCGTCCAGGCGACGGCGTTGTTGACGTGTCCGAAGACGTCGAGGTCGGCGGCGCGGACCTGCCACGAACCGACCGCGACCGCGCCCATGGCGTCGGGTGGGCCGGGCAGCGACAGCCGGCTCGACACCGTCCGACCCGCCGCGGCCTCGCCGTAGCGGGCGTGGAACACCCTGTCGAGTGGTCGTGGGCGGCCGCTCGACGTGTCGACCTGGATCCACAAGGTCACGGCTTCGACGGCGGCACCCTGGTCACCGACGATCGAGGTGCGGCGTTCGGCCCAGCTCCGCCCGATCCCACCGCAGAACGTGGTGAGCGACAGCGTCTCGGCGAGCACCGCCGGCCGCGTCACGTCGATCAGCGAGCGGCGGACGACCCAGCCGTTGGCCCCGGGCAGCTCGGCGTCACAAGCGTCGTCGTTGGCGACGTCCTGCAGCATCCGCGCCGTCGCGTCGAGCCGCAACCGGCCGTTCGGGTCGGTGTCGCCCAACCTGACCTCGGCGATGCCGACGAACCGCCGCCCGGCCGCGGGAAGCGGCACGAGCTCGGTCGCTGGCAAGACGGGGGACATCGCCGCCGATGCTGGCACACCCCCGGTTGCCCGACCCGAACATCACGGTCGGTACCGGTAGCGACCCTGGGCGAGTCCGGCGATCACCGTCTCGCCGAGGCGCTCGGCGGGTGGCGTGGCATCGACCACGAAGCGAGCGTCGGTCGCGTCGGCGAACTGCGCGTGCATGTGGCGTGTCGCCGCGGGATCGGCGAACCTGCGTGCGGCGACCCGCTGCTGCGTCGTGTCGAGATCGGCGACCAGCACGACGTACTGACACGACGTGACGCTGGCGGCGGTGAGGAAGCGGTCCACGAACCAGGGCCCGATCACGCCGTCGTACACCGTGAGGTAGCCGCCGGCGACGAAGCGGCCGGTTGCGGCACCGGCGACATCGGTGACGGTCTCGTTCTGGGTGTGCGACTCGGGCAGTCACGGGTCGATGCGACCGCGGCGCAGGAAGGCGAAGAAGGCATCGCCCTCGACCAGCACACTGGGGCTGGCGGTCGCTGCGATGAGCGGGGCGATGGTCGACTTCCCACTGCCGGGTGGGCCGGTGACGATGACGAGCTGGCCGGTCATCGCGTGAATCCGAACAGCCGCTGGGGGAGCCCCGACGCGTCGCCGGTCGGGCCATCCCAGCGAGCGACGCCGACACCGAACGGCGAAGGCGGCCCATCGAAGGTGATCTCGATCAACCCGCCGTCGATGAACCACCGCCGGATGACCGGCCGCATGTCGGGGCGGTCACGGAAGTCGCCACGGGTCCAGATGACGATCCCGCCCGGTGTGAGCATCGCCGGCACGGCCGCGACGGTGGCGGCGATGTCGGCGTCCGTGATGTTGCCGAAGATCCCGCACAGCAGCAGCAGGTCGACCGGCAGCGTGTCGCCGAACGTGGCGACCAGCCCGGCGTCGCCGCGTCGAACATCGACACCGCTCAGTCGCAACGACGCCGCTCGAGCGTCGGCTCCGGCGGCGAGATCGGCGTCGAGCTCGACCAGTGTGACCTGTCGCTCTCCCGGCCGCTCGGCCAATCCCGGCAGCAGATCGCGCCCGTCGCCGGCGCACAGGCTGAGCACCCGCGGACGGGGTGCGGTGTCGAGTGCCTCACCCACCCGCTGCCGCACGACGTCGAGTCGTCGCGACAACGACGAGTTGGGATCGTCGTAGCCGGCGTGCCACGCCGCCCAGTCCGTGCTCATCAGTTGGTGGTGGGGGGTTGAGGGAAGACGCCGGTGAGGGCGTCGCGGTGGAGGGGGTGGCCGCAGGGGCGGCGGTAGCGGTGGGGTGGTGGGTTGGGGAGTCGGTCGGGTGGTCGCGGTTGGGGTTTGTGGAACGGTTGGCCATGGCGGTCGGTGAACGTGACGCCGTCGGGATCATCGGCGTTGCCGGTGATGGTGAGCCGGCCCTGGTGGTGGAGCCGGTGGCAGCCCGAGCAGAGGGTGATCAGGTTCCAGGGGTCGGTGGGTCCGCCGTCGGTCCAGTGGATGATGTGGTGGATCTCCAACCCGTAGCTGGACAGGCAGAGTGGGTTGGCGCAGCGGCCATGGTCGCGGTGTTCGACGATGCGTCGGGTGCGTTCCGGCACGATCCGTTGTGTGCGGGCGACGGCCACGGGGTGGGCGCCGTCGCAGAGGATTGGTGAGATGGTGCCGTCGCAGGTGAGGTGGCGGCGGATCGCGTCCGGGACCACGGTGCCGTCGGTGGTGGTGAGGGTGGCGTCGGCTTGCAGGTACAGGTTGACCCGGAACAACTCGCGCCGTGAGTCGGGGAGGTCGTGGAGTGAGCGGGTGGCGATGTCGACGAGCGCGTCGACCCAGGTGACCTCGGTTCGTCCGGCGCAAAACAGCCGGTCGCGGGCTTCGCGCAACGCCGCTTGACCACATGTCCGTGGTCGGGGTCGAGTTCGGCGGACAGCCACCACCGGCCCTCGACGCTCCATCCGTGGGAGAGCGATTCTCCGGATGGTTCGATCGGGTCATCCGCCGCTTCCGCGTCCGGTGGCGGTGTCGGTCGGGTGGGGCCGTTGGCGGTGCGGACCTCGATGCGGATCTGTGACACGGTCGACGCCGTCGCCAACCGGGCCATCACCGGGTCGCAGTCGGGTCGCACCTTGATCGCCGCCGAGGCTTGATCCAACGTCAACCGGCCCGCCGACAGCTCGGCCGAGATCGCCGGATGGGTGCTGCGGGCGTCGGCGAGTTCGATGAGACGGTGAGCGCCGGCGGGTGAGCAGCCGGTCTGCCATCCCAACCATTGGGCCAGTGACCGCATCCCATCCCCAGCCGCCCACAGATGCTCGTCACGCACCTCGGCGACCAAGGCGACCAGCTCGCCGTGCAGCACGTTCAACGCCCCGACCACGTCGGCGATCCGGTCCATGACCGCCCACTGCGCCTGCTCCGACGTCAGCCCTGTGCCGATCATCGTGCTGGCCGCCTCCATCTTCACATCGTACACATGTTCGGTCACCGTAGCAACCGAAGTTCGACGAGTTGAGCATCGCCCAGGCGTCGCCGGAGAGCACGGCGATCGTCGCGTTGGCGGAGATCGCGGCGTCGACGGCGTTGCCGCCTCGACCGAACATCGCCATCGCCGCCTGCGTGGCGAGCTGATCGGCGGACGCCACGGCGCACCGCAACCCGCGCACCGAGCCGGCCGAGGGTGAGGCCACCGTCAGGAGCGTCGCACCCACTTAGAGGTCTCGCTGACGTCCTCGATCGGTTGACCGGCCCTGACCCAGCCGTCGAACCCGACGTCGAGATGGGCGACGCGGGGATAGCCCATGTCCTGCAGCGCGATCGCGGCCAGCACCGACCGCCCCCCGCCCGCGCAGTGCAGCACCAACTCCTTGTCGGGATCGAAGAACTCGCGGTAGTAGCCCATCGCCGGGTCGGCCCAGAACTCCAGCATCCCGCGTGGCGCATGGACCGAGCCGGCGATGGCACCCTTGTCGACCCGTTCCTGGATCTCGCGGATGT
>JBKEAH010000015.1:0-6620 GCA_047972065.1 Desertimonas sp. | reverse complement strand
GTGCTGTTGCAGCGCCTGACCGACCGCCTCGACGGTGGGGTGCCGCTGGCCCGCGCCACGTTCCGCACCGTCGGTCACTCCTACCCGCGCAACCGCGACCGGGCGGCGTTCGGGGCGGCGGCGCTGCCGGCCCTGGTCGCCCGGGCCGTTCGCCACGGGTGGGTCGACATCGACGTTCTGGAGCCCAGCACCAGCGCTGCACCGCTGCGGCGTGACCCCACCGACGGTCAGATGGTTCGTCACCTCGTCGCCCACACCGGGCGGGTGATCCGCCACCACCTGCGCTCGATCGTCGTCGGCGCCCGCTGGTCGGTTGCCGTGCGCTGCCTCGACGCTCCGGGGCACGGCGACGTCGATGTCGTCGCCGATGGCGCCACCGATGTGCGAGCCGGAGCCGGCGACGCGTGCTCGTGGGCCTGGCTGCCCGAACGGCGTTCGGGCTACCACGCCGACCCGTTCCCGGCCCGGCGCGACGGGGTGACGGCGGTGATGGTGGAGGACTTCGACGAACGAACCGGCAGCGGCGTCATCTCGGCGCTGGTCGACGATGGTTCGGGCCGCTGGCAGGCCCGTCGCGGCGTCCTCGACCCCGGGGGGCACGCCTCGTACCCGTTCCTCGTCGACGACGGCGACGAGCTGTACTGCATCCCCGAGACGGCGCGACTGGGGCGGACCGAGGCGTGGCGCTGTCGCCGCTTCCCGGACCACTGGGAGCGCGCCTTCACGCTGATCGACGAACCCGTCGTCGATCCCACCCCGACCCGCTGGCAGGGTCGCTGGTGGCTGTTCGGGGGGCGCGGCGATCGTGACGCCAACACCGAGCTGTGGTTGTGGTCCGCCGACGAGCTGGCCGGCCCGTGGACGCCGCACCCGCTCAACCCGGTGAAGATCGACGTGACGTCATCGCGGCCCGCGGGCACCCCCTTCGTGCGCGACGGCCGGCTGATCCGTCCGGCACAAGACTGTTCGCACACCTACGGTGGTGCCGTCGTGCTCAACGAGGTCCTCGCCATCGACGACACCCGATTCGTCGAGCGGGTCGTCGAGCGTCTCGACCCGCCGGCGGGGCGGTACCGGGCCGGGATGCACACCCGCTCGCAGCGCGATGGGTTGCTGACGGTCGACGCCAAGCGCGCCGTGTTCGACCCGCATCGCAGTTGGCGAGAGCTGCGAGCCCGTGCACATCGACGCCCCGAGACGTCGAGGCCGTGACCGGCTCGGCCCCCGCGATCCCCGGTCGTCGCATCCGGGTGCTCTACGTCATCGACAGCCTGATCGGCGGTGGCGCCGAGTGGTCGCTGGCGCACATGGCCCCCGCCTACGCCGAGGCCGGCATCGAGTTGCACGTCGCCTTCCTCAAGAGCCGGTGGGAGGTCGCCCCGCCGCTGATCGACGCCGGGGCGACGTTGCACCCCGCCGCACTCGATCGTTCGCGCCCCCGCCAGCTGGTCAGGCTTGTCGGGCTGATCCGTCGCCTGCGCCCCGACGTCGTGCACACGACCCTGTGGGAGGCCGATGTTCTCGGTCGGAGCGCCGCCGCGCTGTGCCGGGTGCCGGTGGTGACCACGCTGGCCAACAGCAACTATTCGCCGGCGCAGTTCGACAACCCGGCCGTGCGTCGTTGGAAGCTGCGCGCCGCGCAGCTGGTCGACGTGGTCACCGCCCGGCTGGCGTCGCGGTTCCACGCCGTGTCCGAGACCGTCGCCGACGACATGGCGGCGCGGCTGCGCCGACCCCGCGAGCGCTTCGACGTGGTGCCCCGATCGCGGCGTCGGGAGGTGCTGGGCGAATCCAACGCCGCGCGCCGGTCGGCGACACGCACCCGGCTGGGTCTCGACGATGCCCAGCCGCTGGTGCTGGGCATCGCCCGTCACGAGCACCAGAAGGGGCTCGACGTCCTGATCGGCGCCGCGGTGCTGCTGGCCCCGCGGTTCCCCGGGCTCAGCGTGCAGATCGCCGGTCGGGAAGGCCGCGAGACGGCCGCCCTGCGCTCGGCGATCGCCGCCGCCGGGGCGGAGGACCTGGTGCGCCTGCTCGGGGTGCGCGCCGATGTGGCCGATCTGATCGTCGCCGCCGACGTCGTGGTGGTGCCGTCGCGGGTGGAGGGCCTCCCCGGCGCGGTGCTGGAGGCGATGGCGCTCGATCGGCCGGTGGTCGCCAGCGACATCCCGATGGTCCGCGAGGCGATCGGTACCCACGCCGCCCGGCTGGTCCCCGTCGGCGACCCGGTCGCGCTGGCCGAGGCGATCGCCGCGGTCATCGACGCACCACGGGCCTTCGATGACCAGGTCGCTGCCGCCCGTCGCCGCTTCGACACCCGCTACAGCCCAGCCGCCGTCGTCGCCGGGCTGCGGGCGGTCTACGAATCGGCGATCGCCAGCCCGAGCCGGTCCTGAACCACCGTCAGCTGTCGTCGCAGACCGCTGGCGAGGCCGGTGGCCGGTCGCCAGCCGAGGTGGCGCCGGGCGCTGGTGATGTCGGCATCGGTACGCCCGACGTCGCCGGGGCTGGCGGCCCGGTGAGCGAGCGGGACGGGGCGCCCGGTGATCGCTTCGACGGCGGTGATGACCTCGCGCAGGCTGCAGGTGGAGCCACCGGAGATGTTGAACACCGCGCCGGGCTCGATGTCGGCGCCGGCCGCGGCGATGGCCGCCTCGACGACATCGCCGACATAGGTGAACGCCCGGATCTGTGAGCCGTCACCGAACACCGGGAACGGTGTCTGCGTGAGCGCGCACCGCAACAGCCGGTGCATCGCCATGTCGGGTCGCTGTCGCGGCCCGTACACGGTGAACAACCGCAGCGTCACGGTCGGCAGCGCGAAGTTCTCGGCGTAGGCGCGGGCCAGCAGCTCGCTGGCCAGCTTGGTGACGCCGTAGGGACTGTAGGGAACGGTCGGCGACCCTTCGTCGACCGATCCGGTGATCTGGCCGTACACCGACGAGCTCGACGCGTGGACGAAACGCCCGATGCCGTGGTGACGGGCGGCCGCCAACAACCGCTCGGTCGCCGTCAGGTTGTGGCGGACGTAGCGGTCGAACCCGTCCCACGATGGCCGCACACCGGGTTCGGCGGCGAAGTTGAACACGACGTCGACACCCTCGAGCAGCGCGGCCAGATCGGCGTCGCCGACGTCGCCGATGGTGATCCGATCGATGCCGTGGCGTTCGAGCTCGGCGAGGTTCGCCCGCTTGAGCCGCTCGTCGTAGTACGGCGTCAGCGCGTCGACCACGTGGACCGACCAGCCGTCGTCGATCAGACGCTCGGCGAGCGCGGACCCGATGAACCCGGCACCGCCGGTCACCAGCGCCCTCATCGGACCGAGCCTACCGATCGTCGTCGCCGTCGATCCGCTGGATCACCAGCGGTGACAACATCGGCGCGAAGGCGACGACGGGCCCGCCGAGGGTGCGGGTGACGAGGTGGTGGATGATGGTCTCGAACCCTCGACGTCGCCCGCCGAGGGTTCGGTGGTAGCGCACCCAGCGGTCGTGGCCGGGCAGGCTGTTGACCACGACGTAGCGACGACCGGACAGATACCGCCGGACGGCCCAGTAGGTGAAGCCCCAGGCGCCGCGCTCCTCGAGGCTGATCGGGCCCCGCTGGTCGGGATCGTCGTGTCGCCCGGCCCGCACGGCCCGGCGGTACGCCCATCGCGAACCTCCCCTCGTCCAGGGCAGCCCCCACAGCCCGGTGCAGTAGATGTCGCGGGGCCACAGACGGTTCGGGGACTCCGAGATCACGAGGTGCCCGCCGGGGCGCACGGCGTCGAAGGCGAGCCGCAGCACGTCGCGGCGTCGCCCGCCGATCGACAGCGGCACGTGTTCGAACACCGCGTGCAAGATCACGAGGTCGAAGGACCCGAGGTCGGTGGCGATCTCGCGATACGAGTCGGAGCGGTGGACCGGGACGGACCCCAGCCCGTGCTCGGCCAGCCGGGCGCGGGTGATGGCGACCGCCTCGGCGCTGATGTCGAACCCGGCGGCGGCCGCCGCCCGCCGGGCGATCGACGGCAGGATCGTCCCGCTGCCGCAGCCGAAGTCGAGGACCCGCTTGCCCGTGAGCGGCCCGGTGTGGTGCTCCAACTCGGCCAGGGTCGCCCGTTCGAAGCCCGCCATCCGACTCCGCGGCCCGTTCCCATGGAGCGTCGACCATCGTCGGGTGCCGCCGCGTGTCGACAGGAACGCGCCGAGGTCCCGTTCGAAGTCGGCGGTGTAGGTATGGCCGAGCAACTCGGCGGTGATCGGGTCGTCGATCGGGGGATCGTAGGGGTCCGTCGGGCCGGGTGGAGCGGGCTCGAGCGTGCGGCCCATCCGGCGGCGTGCCGCGTCGACGATGCCGCGCATCCGAAGGCCGACGACGTCGATCTCGCCCGCCAGCACGGCGACGGCGAGCTGGCGGGCGGTGCGCGTCGCGAACCCGGCGAGCAGGACGGGCGACCGGCGATCGAGGGCCAGGCGCAGGTGGTTGCGGGTCTGGTAGTAGCTGCGCCAATGGTTGGATCCGCTGCTGGCGCCGAGGCGCAGGGTCTCGTAGCCGATGCCGTGCTGGAGCATCGAGACGCCGGCGTCGGCGAGGCGCATCGGGTAGTCGACATCGACATGCATGAGGAACAGGTCGGCGCGCGGGGGCCCGACCGACGCCACGGCGTCGGCGTCGACGAGGGCGCCATCGAGGTAGACGAGGTCGGCCGGCTCGCTGACGCCCTCGCGGTGCCGTGGCCGCAGACGCCATTGACCCCGTCGCATGTCGGCGGCGTCCGGGCCGACCATCCGCGGGCCGGGTCGCGTGGAGCGGGCCGCGACGAGCGCGGCGAGGGCGTGCCGATCCGGCCGGCTGTCGTCTTCGACGAACCACACGGCGTCGAGATCGGCGAGGTCGAGACGCGCCAGACCGGCGGTGATGGCGCCGCCCGGTCCGAGGTTGTCGTCGAGCACGATGACCTCGGCGCGGTCCCCGAGTCGCGAGGCCAGCGCGTCCCCGCCCCCGTCGGGGGTGGCGCTGTCGACGACCACGATCCGTTCGACCCGCAGGGTTTGGGCGCCGATCGCCGCCACCGCCGCCGCCGCGACGTCGGGCCGACCATAGGTCCACACGATCGCCGCGATTCGCGCGTCGGGCGCCGTGACGGCCATCAGCGCCACCGACGGCGTCCCAGCGGGGCGAGCCCGACCAGCACCATCCGGGCCCAGTTCCTGATCGACCACGGGCGCTTGCCGATCGCCACGGCGGCCATCCGTCTGGCGTCGCGGGGGCGACCGCTGCGTGCCGCCGCCACGGCGCCCACCCGGGCGTAGCGCTCGAGCGTGGCGCCGTCGGCGGTTGCCGCGTCGCGGCGAAGGAGGTACGACATCGCCTCGGCGCGTCGCCCGTCGTAGTGCCGTGGATCCCTGATGTCGTGGACGGCGAGGATCACCACGTCGTGGTGTGTCACCGTGCGCCCGGTGGCACCGGCGATGCGGTGGCAGCGCTCGACCAGATCGGTGTTCTCGGCGAACCGCAACGCCTCGTCGTAGCCGCCGACGGTGTCGAACAGGTCGTGGGCGATGGCGAAGCAGCCGGGGAGGAGGTGGGCGTGGCGGGTGTCGAGCGTGGGGTCCTCGAGCCACGGCCGGGCGTGGATCACGCCGACGTCGTCGGGGCGGTCGGCGGCGAACAGTTCCACCCACCCCGGCCGTGGTTCGTCGTTGGTGTCGAGGAAGGCGATCATCCGGCCCTGCGCCGCCGCCGCCCCGCGATTGCGCGCCGCGGCGGCCCCGAGGTTGGCCGTGCGAATGATCCGGTGGTGCACCGACGACAGGATCGCGGCCGCCTCGTCGCCGGACCCGTCGGTCGAGCCGTCGTCGACGACGATCACCTCGACGTCGTCGCGCGACGAGAGCTGGGGCGCCAAGGCGCGCAGCGTGCGGCCCAGGCCGGCACGGTTGTCGAGCACCGGGACGATCACGCTGAGCGAGGGTGCGCTCATGGTCGCCGGCGATCGGTCTTCGGGGCGGGTGGCACCGTTCGCCCCATCCGGCCGAGCCAGCCGTCGGCGAGCGCTCGGGTGTTGAGCCGGAGGTGGGCGATGGCGAGGCCCGGCGTCCGAGGGGCGTTGGCCAGCGGCTTGGCCAGGTTGACCAGGGTGACGGCGATCGCGGCCCGCCAGCGGTGTCTGGCGCGCAGCAAGAACACGAGGTTGCGCACGCTGTAGTAGCGCCGCCAGTGCGGTTCACCCAGCCGGCGGCCGGCGGCGAGTTCAGCCGGCCGGCCGAGACGGGTGCGCTCGCGTCGCCACAGCGGACCGTGGGCGTACAGCACCAGACCGTGGTCGAGCATGCGCAGCCCGTAGTCGAGCTCCTCGAAGTTGATGAAGTAGCGGGGGTCGAACACCCCGACGCGGCGGACCGCCCCGATCCGGTAGCAGGGCAGCTGGTTACCGCCGAGCCATGACGAGGCGACCGCTCCGACCAGCTCGGCATCGGGGACCGTGACGAGGCGGCCGCGAGCGAGGTCGAAGCGTCCACCGCACAGACCCACACCCCCGACCGGTGAGCCGTCGGCGACCAGGCCTTCGGCGAGCGCCTCGATCTCGGCGATCATCTCGGGGGTCTGGGGCGGATCGTCGTCGTCGAGGGTGA